>JBKPCR010000085.1:0-12563 GCA_046727435.1 bacterium
AGAAGTCCGCGCTTCGTTCCCGTTCCAATACTGGGAAGAGACCCTTAGTCCGCTGGAGAACCTGGGTGTACTCGACCTGGTCTCGGGTGAGCGAACCCTGACCGGTGAAATCACCGCCATCCCAACGCCGGGCCATACTCCTGGTCATATGAGCCTGGCCATTGTGTCGGGTGGCCAGCGCGCCCTAATCCTGGGTGATGTCGCCATCCATCCGGCGCAGGTGACCGAGACCGATTGGGCAGTGATTTTCGAGATGGACCAGGCATTGGCGGCGCAGATGCGACGCCAAGTCTTCGACCGCATCGAGGCCGAGAACTCTACCCTGGTCGCTTGCCACTTTCCGGCACCCGGTTTTGGGCGCCTGATACGGGTGCAGGGACGTCGCTACTGGCAGGGGTTCTGATGGCATGTTCCAGGATGCGAGGCGGCTGGCGCAGGCCAGATGACAACGGTGTCGTATTGCGCATGCATCTCATCCTGAGGTGTCGATCCTTAGAAGGCAATTCAAAGGTATATACGACGAGAGACGATTATGTCTGCCGAGAACGCAGCTCAGCTGTCTTTGCCCAGTCGATGGCGTATGTCCCGTCCTCGATCCACACGCTATATGCGCTCCGCGCCTCCAGCACCGAGACATAGCCGTTGAGCACATCCTGCCGGACCAGCTCGGGGTCACGCTCGAATGGCGGATAGAAACCGCCTCCGCCGGGCAAGCGCAGGATGATTTCCTGATCGGTCGGCACGACGTACTTGGTTTTCGGGTGGGGATGCGTGCCATCCGACAACAAGAAATCCCCACAGCGTCCATCCGTCCCCCCCGCATAGCCCTTGGCCGGGAACTTTAGGCGGTCGTACATCGGCGAATGCACGGCTGGCTTGCGTGTGCGCACCCGTAGGATCATTTCCTGCCCGAGTCCACCACGATACTTCCCTGCCCCGCCAGAGTCCTGAATCAATTCACGCTTGCGCATGAACAGCGGCGAGACGTTCTCGATGATTTCGGCTGGCACGCCGCGAATGCCGCTCGGGAATGCCGTTGCCGAAATGCCGTCCTTATTGGAACGTGCGCCGGTGCCGCCGGATGAGAAGAAGACATATGCAAACTGCCGGCCCAGGTCGTGCTCTCCGATGATTTGCGTGATCCAGATGTTGGCGCTGCCATCGGCCATGACGCGATCCGGCATCACCTTGGCCAGGGCCCCAAAGACGGCGGTGGACAGGAAGTGGCCGATGATGTGGCGTCCGCCCACAGGCGCGGGAAACTTGCAGTTGAGAATGCAGCCCTCCGGCGCATAGATTTTCACCGGGCGGAAACTCCCCTCGTTATTGGGGAGGTGAGGAGAGATAGCACATTTCAGAGGGTAAGTGGTATAGGCCACGCAGTAGGCGAAGGGCACATTGATGCCGCGATCGATCTGGGGGGAGGTCCCAGTGAAATCAACGCAGAGCTCGGGGCCGCCAATGGTGATAGCAATTGCGACTGTGATCGGTTCATCGAAGCCGTCGATGAAAATTTCGTGCCGGTATGTGCCGTCTGGAATCTCGTCGATGGCCTTGCGCATGGCGTCTTCGGAGGTGGTGATGATGGCCTTTGAGAGGTCAGCCAGGCTGGTCATGTAATACTCTTCCATGAATTCGATCAGCTTCGCCCCGCCGACTTCGTTGCCACCCACCTGGGCCATCAAGTCGCCCTCGACCAACTCGGGCGTGCGCACGTTTTGCTTGATGAGTTTGAAGAGATCACGGTTCGGCTGGCCACGCTCGAACAGCTTCAACATCGGTACATACAGCCCTTCTTCAAATACTTCACGGGCGTCAGCGCCGAGCGTGCGGCCGCCGACGTCCATGGCATGGCAGGTATTGGCAAACAGTGCGACCAACTCACCGCTACGGAAGATCGGGGTGACTACGGTGAAGTCGTTGAGATGGCCGGAGGTCAGCCAGGGATCGTTGCTGATCAGACTATCCCCCTCCTGCAACGTGTGGATCGGGTATTCCTTCAGGAAATGCCGCACCGCCAGCGCCATGGTATTGATATGCCCTGGCGTGCCGGTCACCGCTTGCGCCAGCATATTGCCCTCAGGATCGAAAATTCCGGCGGAAAGATCGCCGGCCTCGCGCACCACGGTCGTGAACGAGGCATTCATCAACGCCGTTGCCTGCTCGTTGACGATGGAGATCAAGCGATTCCAAAAAACTTCGAGAAGGATGGGGTCGATGCCGGACATAGGGAACCTCCCAAAAAAAGTGTTGAGTGCTGAATTAGTGTTACTCAGCCCTCAGCACTCAGGACTGGACTTTGGGCATGACATCGGCAGCGAAGCGCTCGATGGTCTCAAACATCCCTTCGACGGTTTCGTGCTCGAGCTCGGGGACACTATAAAAGGTATCCAGCATCATGTATTGCGCGCCGGCATCGCGGTAGTGGCCGATGTCATCGACGATCTTTGGCGTGCTGCCGAGGAGCGGCCGGCGCCTCACCGAGGCCTCGGCGCCGTTGTAGAATTTGAGTGGTTGGCGCACCGCGATCATCAGCGCGTGTGGGTCTCGTCCGCGCTGGGCGCAGACCTCGCGCAAATACGCCACACCGGCCTTGACATCCTCCACCAGCGGGCGCGTCGGATGCCAGCAATCACCCAGGGCAACCGCACGGCGAATGGCGCGCCTGCTGTTGCCGCCAATCCAGATCGGAATGTGCGGCTTCTGCACGGGCTTCGGCTCGAACGCAATGTGCTCAAAGCGCACGTAGTGTCCCTGAAATACCGGCTTGTCCTGCATCCACAGCGCTTTGAAGGCAGCGATATACTCGTCGCTGAGCGCCCCCCGCTCCTGAAACGGCACACCCAGCGCTTTGAACTCGTCCTCCGTCCAGCCCACCGCCATCCCCGCCGTCACCCGTCCACCCGACAAGACATCCAGAGTGGCGAGCACTTTAGCCGTTACCACAGGATTGCGATACGGCAGGATGAGCACCGTGGTCCCCAGTCGCACCTTTGCGGTGCAAGCAGCGACGAATCCCAGCACCGTCAATGGTTCATAAAACATGCTACCGAAGCGATCGACCGCGGAATCCGGAATCACGATGTGATCGCTCACCCAGATGCCATCGTACCCCAAGTGCTCGGCGCGTTGGGCCACCCGCCGAATCACCTCAGGGGAAGCCACCTGCCGAAAGTGCGGCAATGAGAGGCCGAATCTCATAGCGTCTCTCCACAAATGAACCGAAACCGCAGATGAACACAGATAAACACAGATATCTGTGTTCATCTGCGGTTACCTTCTTACGTCGGTAGCCATATGACGACATTTCGATGCGCATCCACCTCTACACCCGCGCTGGGACCGACGACGACAGTCGATTCCCGCTCCTCGATGATGGCTGGGCCACGCAGCGCGGTCCCTGGTCCCAGCTGATAGCGATCGTAGACGGGGCAGGTTATATAGCCCGTGGTCTCCGGAAAATAAGCTGGGCGTTCACCTTTGCGAGTCGCCTCCATGGGGCTGGGCTGACCGTCCGGGGGTTGCACCGTGATGGTGGGACGTGGGCCAGCGACGATTACCCGCCAATTGAGCGCCTCCACGTCGACATCCGGGTTCAGTCGCTTGTACATCCGTTCGTATTCCTGATCGAAATTGGCCTGCAGGCGCGGGATGTCATCAGGGCTCAAGCGTCCATTGGATACGGGCACATTGATTTCAAATCCCTGCTGTAGGTAGCGCATGTCAGCCGAGCGTATGACTGTCATGGCGTCTTCCGGCACGCCCGCCTGTCGCAACAGCGCCCGGCCACGCGCCTCCATTTCTGCGAAGATGGTATTGAGATGGGCGAAATCGAGGCCGCGCAGGGTGCTCAAGTAGGTCTGGACGAAATCAAAGGCCATCGGCGCGACCAGGAACCCAAACGCTGAGGTGACACCAGCCGCCGGAGGGCAGATGATGTGCCGGAGCTTTAGCCTCTCGGCCACCCGATAGGCGTGTACGGGCCCGGCGCCGCCGAAAGCGATCAAACGATAGCGCCGTTGGTCGCGACCGCGTTCGACTAGGTGAATGCGGGCGGCATTGGCCATATTTTCATTGACCACATGATGGATGCCCCAGGCAGCACGCGTCAGGTCCACCCCGAGCGGCTCGGCCACCCGCTGGCGAATGGCTTCCTCCGCCTTGGCACGATCCAGCGTCATCTTGCCCCCGAGAAAGTAATTCGGGTCGAGATACCCGAGGACCAGGTCGGCATCGGTGACTGTCGGTTCGCTGCCACCAAGTCCATAGCAGGCGGGTCCGGGATCGGCGCCGGCGCTATCCGGCCCTACTTTTAGCAGGCCGAGGTCGTCGATGCGGGCGATACTGCCGCCACCGGCGCCGATCTCGATCATCTCGATGACCGGCACCTTCACCGGCAAGCCGCTGCCCTTTTTGAAGCGGTACATCCGCGCCACCTCGAACTCGGTGGTCACCAGGGGTTGTCCATGGTCGATCACACAAATCTTCGCGGTGGTGCCCCCCATATCGAAGGAGATCACGTGGTCGAGGCCCTTGAGCTGACTGTAGAAACTGGCAGCCAGGGCGCCGGCGGCGGGACCGGATTCGATCAGACGAATGGGATAATCGCTGGCGGTCTCGCACGTGGTGATGCCGCCGTTAGAGAGCATGATGTACAGGTCACCTTGGAAGCCGAGCTCCTGCACCTCGGTGCGAAGTTTATTCAGGTAACGACGGGCGATGGGCTTGACGTAAACATTGGCGACGGTGGTGGAGGTCCGCTCGAACTCTCGGATCTCCGGCATCACATCCGATGACAGGGACAACGTCAGCGCCGGAAACTCGGACTCCACCACCTCACGGATGATGCGCTCATGGGTCGGATTGCGGAACGAGTGCAACAGGACCACAGCCAACGCTTCCACGCCGTCGTGTAACAACCCCTGGATGACATCGAGCACTTCCATACGGTTCAGAGGGATCAGCACGCGACCGGTCTCATCGAGGCGTTCGTCGACTTCGCGACGCAGGGCACGCGGCACCAGAGGCGGCGGGTTTTCGAGGAAGATATCATAGATGTCGTAGCGCTTCTCTCGGCCGATTTCCAGGGCATCGCGAAACCCCTGTGTGGTGATCAAGCCGGTCTTCGCCCCTTTGCGCTCGATGATGGCGTTGGTGATCAATGTGGTGCCGTGGATGGTGGCCGACACCGTCGCTGGGTCCAATTGTCGTTCCGCCAGCAGCGCCTGCAGGCCATGGATGACCGCCGCTGAGGGATCACCGGGAGTCGTGAGAATCTTACCGATGATCATCTCCCCGGTCTGTTCATCCAACAGTAGAAGATCGGTGAACGTGCCGCCGATATCGACACCGGCGCGATACCGTCCTACATCCATAGGGCAACCCTCATGCTTCGGCTCTGATGACGTGTGAGCACACGAAAGCTGGGTCGGATGATAACGAAGAAGCGAGGGAGTGTCAACGCGGCAGGCCAGTTGGAGATGTACTCATGCGGAGGAGGGGCCGGGCGTGAGCCCCTCCACGCAGAATGCCTCTCACCGGCTGTTTGCGCGATACGCGACACCGTGGGGTTCGTCGCCGGTCGGCACCTCGGCTGTGACTTTGAGATCGGCAGCCGACACCGCCAGGAGCTTATTTTCATCCCGGCTCGTCACATAGAGGGTCTTGCCATCGGGACTGACAGCAATCATGTCCGGACGGTTCCCCACAGGCGAGGTCTTCGTGATGTTGCGTGTGACGGTGTCGATGATCGCCAACTGATTCAGTTTACGCTGCATGACATACGCCAACTTGCCATCGGGACTGATGGCCAAGCCATGCGGCTCTCCGGGGACGTCAATGGTGGCCACCTGTTCGCCCGTGGCCAGGTCTAGAATAATCACCTTGTCCTCATCGGGGCCGGTGAGCCACGCCTGCTTCCAGTCCTTGGTCGGCTCGAAGGCCATGACACCTTTGCCAGCCGGCAACTTTTGACTCTCTTTGTGAGCGCTGACATCCACGATGGAGACATTCGCGTCCCCTGCATTGGCCACAAAGGCACGTTTGCCATCCCCGGAGAACACCGCCATCATGGCACCCTTGCCAGTTGGCATCGTATGCATGACTTTGCGTTGTGCGACGTCGATCAGTGTGATATCGCCCGAGCCTGGATTGCTGACCAGAGCAATCTTGCCGTCCGGCGATACTGCCACGTGATGGGCTCGTGTCCCGGCCTCGACATTGCCTAGAGCTTCTTTTCGCTGGGCATCGATGATGGTGACATTGTTGGCCCCGACGTTGGCGATAAAGGCCAACTTTTCATCCGGGCTGAAGGTAACGTTGTGCGCTCCCTTATCGGCCGGGATGGTCGCCACAAGCCTGAGCGTTGTCGGATCGAAGACTTGCACATTGGCGGACTTCATGCTGGTGACCCACAGCTCGGCGGCCCATACCTTTCCAGTCGACAGAGCCGCCACCAAGAATGCACTTACACATAAACTAACGCCTGCTGTCCGTCGTCGTGCCATCGGAATCCTCCTTGGCCATAGCAGCCCCAAACCCATAAGTCATGTGAATCTGAGCTTCGTGTCGTCCCTGCTTTGCCGACGGTCGCGTTCGTGCGTGAGATGCCATGCTACAAGATCTATCTCACGTCTTCAATGGACACAACGCAAACCGACTTTGGTCAAGCCCTCGAGATTGCCTGTCGCTGGATATATTACGAGGCAATTTCCTGATGATAGACGGCGGTAGCTTGGTCCAACAACGCCTGCTTCTCGGCGGCAGGCAGAAAAGCGGCTTGAATGGAATGCATGACCAAGAGATAGATCTCGCTTGCCGTCAGATGCAAGGCTTGCTGCGCCGCGACAAAATTCTCCGCGATATATCCCCCGAAATACGCTGGATCATCGGAGTTCACCGTCACACAGAGCCCTCTGTGCAGCATCTGCCTGAGATTATGCTCCTCCAGTCGAGCAAACACCCCGAGTTTGACGTTGGAGAGCGGGCAGACGGTTAGCGGCACCTGCCTTTTCACTAACTCACCTACTAAGGCCTCATCGTTCATACAGCGGACGCCATGGTCGATACGTGAGACATGCAGCAGATGCAGTGCCTGCCAGATGTAGTCTGCTGGTCCTTCCTCTCCCGCATGAGCGACGGTCAAGAAGCCGTGCTGGCGTGCCCGCTCGAAAACGTTGACGAATTGTGATGGTGGGTGGCCAACTTCGTACGAGTCGAGCCCTACAGCGATGATGTGCTCCCGAAAGGGCAAGGCCTGCTCCAGGGTGTCGAAGGCCGACTCTGCACTCAGATGTCTCAAAAAGCACATGATCAGGCGTGACGTGATCCCGAATGCCCGCTCGCCATCGACTAAGGCCCGTCGGATGCCGGAGAGAACCGTTGCAAACGTGACGCCACGTTGGGTATGGCTTTGTGGGTCGAAGAAGATCTCCGTGTGCAAGACGTGTTGTGAGTGGGCACGTTGTAGATACGCCATCGTTAAATCATAAAAGTCCTGCTCATATAGCAAGACGCTGCACGCTTCGTAGTAGATATCCAGAAATGATTGCAGATTGCCGAAATGATACGCTTCGCACACAGCAGCGACGCTGTCATACTTGAGTGCGACACCATTCCGCTCAGCAATGATGAACATCAGCTCCGGCTCGAGCGAGCCCTCGATGTGCATATGTAATTCAACCTTCGGAAGGCCTGCGATCAAAGACATCAAGACTCTCTGAACCTCATGAGGGGGATTGGTGAGTGGCTGATTCATACCCTCTCCATTGTACTGGTAGGCCCTACGCACTCCCAGACCCTGGGCAAGGTTGAAATAGTTCGCGTGGTTTGATCTAGTTGGATGTGGTAAGGCTGATTGGTTCCCACTGAATTCTCGAAGGACCAGAGCTTCAGGTGATGGATGAGTTCGTTCTCCGGCAGCATCAGAAATTCTCCTCCTCTATTAAAGGATCGCTTAGGTGTGGGAAGAGTGCGACGAGTATATCAGGACCGCCGGGGCGCGGCACAGGAAAGTACATCTGTCGGCTTCGGCGCATCAGCGCGCATGTTCGGCTCTGGAGGCGAGGGGATTGTAGTTGGGATCCTCGAAGCCCTCATATTGCAATACGGTCATCATGCCGGCCGCCTGATGGTAGAGAATATGGCAGTGCAGCATCCAATAGCCCGGGTAGGCGGCGTCGAACTGCACTTTCACCGTTTGGCGCGGCGTCACCAGTACGGTGTCCCGCGTGGCACCGCTGAACGACTGGCCATCGATCTCCGTGACCTGGAAGACATGACCATGCAAGTGCATCGGGTGGGACATACCGGTCTGATTGGTGAAGACGAGCTCCACGCGCTCCCCCTTTTTGACCTGCAGCGGGGTGATGTTGGGCCAGGTTTGGCCGTTGATAGCCCAGGTATATTTCGCCATGTCGCCATTCAGGGCGACCTGGAGGGTGCGATCCACGGGTTTGGCGGGCAAGGGGCGAGCCGCACGCAACCGCAGCTCCTGCGCATTGGTCAAGGCGCCCGCGACCGTCTCCGCCTGTTGGCTCAAGGTGGGAATCCTGGCCTTCGGTGTGGCCAGCACGAGGCCGGTCCGCAGGGTCGTGCCCTCCCCTTGTGCCCGAATAGGGTAAGCCCCCTCACCCGCGGGAAGGTTCAGGCGCAGGTCGAGGCGCTGCGCTACGGCGAGCTCAAAGCGACGCCCCACGAACGGGACGATCTCCTCACCGTCGACGGCGATCGCTTGCGCGTCGAGCCTGCCGGTGTCGATGAAGAAATTAGTCGCGCTGCTGGCGGCGATGAGGCGCAGACGGATGGTCTGTCCGAGCCGGACGCGCACTACCTCAGGATCCGAAAGGGTGCGACGGTTGCTCAGTAAAGCCTCGTACTTGATATCGCTGAGATCCGCTTTGTCCATGCCGGGTGTCTTACCCCCCATGGTCATACCCGACATGCCCTGTTCCGCGCCACCGGGCATCTGCCTCGTCCCGCCGGCCTCGGCCTTCGGCGTTTGGCCTTGCAGCTCGGCCAGGATGGTCGCCGGGTCGCGAACGATGAAGTCATTGAGCAGCATCACCACGTCCTGTTCCCCGCGACGTGGATCGGCAGGATCGTTGAGAATGAGCGGCGCGGTCATCATCCCTTGCTCTTGCAGCCCAAAGTGCGAATGCATCCAGTAGGTCCCCGCCTGCACGATGGGGAAGTCGTAGCGGCGCTCCTCCCCTGGTTTGATCGGGACTTGGGTGACGTAGGGCACACCGTCCTGGCCATCGGGCAAGATGAGACCGTGCCAATGAATGGCGAGAGGCTCTGTGGTATGATTTTGCAATACCACCTTAAACTGCTATCCTTTGGTGCCGACATAGCCGACCGTGCCGTCAGCCTGCCGGATGCCATACGCCTGGCCCTTTTTGCCATCGATGTCGATCCCGCCCTCGGTGATCCGCAGCACGGTCCAACCCTCCGAGGCGGCCGTCGCCCGTCGAGGCAGGATGGTGGCCAGCGCAGTGAGGGCGATGATGCTGCCCAAGTCGCTCATGAAGGTTCTCCGGTCCAGGAGCAGACCTGCCGCCCTGAGGGTGGCCGACGTGGCGCGAGGCGACTGCAATCTACGCATCGACACCCTCCTTGCAGACTTTCATGTGATCAGCGCTGAGCCTTGTGTCGTGCAACAGCGTGCTGACATCGCTGTGGCGAAAGATAAACCAGGTATGCAGTGGTGGATGATAAAAGACCGGCCGGTGTTCGCGGAAATACTTGAGGTTGGGGAATGGATCGTCCAGGTTCTCGGGGACGTTGAGGAAAAATTCCTCACCTTCTCTGGGGTCGAACATATTCCCTCCTGCGGTGAGATGACATGACCCACCTCTCTGCACGCTAGAGCCTGTCCCAGGATCCAACGCGCCGGTGGACATGGCAGATGCACCCGCGCTATGTCCCACCTCATACCGAAGCTGAGGCGCTGGTCCTTCGCCGTTGGATGGCCATGGACAGCTTATCATGGCAGGTGTCGGGAGACAACCACACACCCATGCAACCGACGACGCCTCCTAAACGCCAGTGGCAGTCGTGCCCGAGCTTTCCTGTGACTTGCCGCACATCGCGGCGTCGACGCTCCAGGCCTCAGCGCCCAGGATGAGGACTGCCAGCGAGCCTAATAAGACCATGATGGGCAGCGGCAAGGGGGCACAAACGGGACCTGCGTCAGCCCGGCGGGGAGGTGCGCTGGGTCTAACCCCTTGAGCACCAAGGTGGCATCGATCGCCGGAAGCATGGCGGCGAGGCCGAGCACCCCACCGAGACGAGCGAAAAAGCCGCTCAGCATCAGCGCAGCCGCGACACATTCCGCCAGCAGTGCGGCGATCACATTGAGCTTGACCATCGGTAGGCCACTGGCGATTAGGATCGGGGGTTGTCGCTATTGTCTCGGGCATCGACCTGCAAGCCGTGGGTGTGGGGATTCATGAGGAGGGTCAACTCACTCTCCTCCGGCAGCAAGGCGCGTTCAGTCATGGCGCTGAGCATGGAGGCAAAGGGCCCCCGCCATGCCATGCGAGGCCCTGCATGATGGGCGTGGGTGATTGGCGGTGGCTGCGCCTGGTCCGCCAGCCCCGAAGCCACCGACACCGCGAGCGTCATGTTGTTAACCAGTCGGAGCTGGATGCGATCGCCCGCTTTGACGCGCAGCGTGGGACCAGGGATCCCGCCAGCGTAAGTCTGCGTCAGGATCTGGCGATCCCCAAGCGTCGTCGGGGCGCGCTGGACGAGCAATATTCTCTGGAGCGTACCAGTGATGCTGCGCCAGACGGGCAGCTCGCGGAAGAGAGGCCTATTGGAGTCCAATAGGCCACCTTTCGCCCCAAAGAGCAGACCGGTCTCACACGCCCGCAGCACATCGGCGTCGACACCGCTAAATGGTGCCTTTCCGCCATGCATCAACTTGTAGAGGATGGTCAATGGGATGGCGATCAACAAGGTGCACAGGTGCAGTACCGTCAGGTCCTCGTGGAACAAAAACTTGTACAGCGCGCTAATGACCGGGATGTCCAGGGCGTGATTGAAGATGCTGGTAAATCCCCCCAGGGCCTGCTCGATCACCCCGAGGAAAACCTCGACCAGGTCATCCAGGATATCCACCAATGCCAGGACCAGGTTTTCGGCCTGCTGCAGGAACTCGACGATCGTCAAGCTCAGGAACGCCTTTGGATCCTTGAACACGGCCTTGAGGTAATTCAGGAAGCTCTGCGTTGCCTGGGCGATGATGCCGACCACGTTGTTGGCATTGAAGACGCTCAGGAGGTCCGCAGCATCCACGGAGCCCGAGCCATAGGTTGTACTTGGGGTCAGACTCCTGGTCGTCTTCGAGAGCATCCAGTTCTGGTGCACACTGCTGACCGTTGGGATGGTGATGCCGGGCGCATGCCCCCCCATGACGCCTCCGGAGGACAGAGCCATCCGGGCTGTCAAGAACCTGGCGGCCGCCTGTGAGGTGGATGGCAGGTCGCCGAAGCTCTGATATGGAAAATCAGCCAGGGCGTTCTGGAAAGCCTGCTCGATGTCTTCCTTGAGCATGGCGAAGACTCCCTGGACTTTCGTGCGTATGGTGCAGATCTGCCCTTGCAAGACCACCATGGACTGATTGATCAGCTCTTCGAGCACCTCCTTGGTGTGCCAGATATCCTCCCAATCGAGAAGCATCATCGACCACTCGATGATCTTCTCGATATCGGCAATGAGGGTGTGCAGGATGGCCTCGATGGCGCGCATCGCATCCTTGACCGTCCTCACCACCATGTCGAAGGTGCCGATGATCTGGTCGCCGATCTTGAGCGTGAGGGAGACGACCTTCTTTTCGACATCCACCACGATGGTATCCACCGCTGTGGCACCTTTTTCGATCGCGTGCACGACGTCGTCAGCGGCATGCTTGATGCCATGCCAGATATGTCCCCAGATGGAGCCGGGCAGGCCCGCCACGAGCTGCTTCTGTGCGATCTGCTGGTGTTAGGCCGCCAGCACCACCCGCGTTGAAAAGGTGTGAAATGTGGGATGGGCCGGATCCGACAGGTCCACCGCCCATCCGGCCACCCGCTCTGCAGCTGGCGCGGCGCCGTTGGGCATCGCCGTGATCTGACTCGACCACGTCACGGTTTGCTGCGCTGTGGCTTGTGTCAGCCCCGGTGAGAGTGGCTGCTGATTGGTCCCGCTACCAACCGTGGCGTTCTGCAGCGTGGTAGCGGTAAAGCTGGTCGGCTGACCCCACCCACCGCCAGCTGCCCCGTGCCAGCCAGGAAGTCATGGACGTGCTGGGATGGGTAGATGGACTGGCCACCGTTGCTCAGGCCGTCGGTCCGAAACGTGAGAATCGGGGTGTGCAACCCAGTCGCCAACGTCCGGGTATGCAGTTGGCCGGACGCGTTGGTCGGGCAGGTGACCCCTAGTGCACTTCCAATAGAGGTTTTTGGGCATGTGGTATACTATTGAGTATGCAAACACCCTTAGTTGTGCGCCCGCTCACGGCGGACGAGCGGGCAACCCTGAAGACCGGTCTCCGGTCAACGTCCGCCTTTACCGTA
>JBKPCR010000086.1:0-13384 GCA_046727435.1 bacterium
ACCTTGCCGCCGCGGCCTTTCGAGGCACGATGAATGAAGGCGGTTTGCTGGGCAGGAGGGAGGGCAAGATGCTGCGGGGCGGATGGCTGCCGTTTGCGCAGGTCGCCCTGCTCGGTTGAATACACGAGAGCATCATTCTCGACGGGCATACATGCTCCCTGCTTTACAAGGGGAGATAGACCGCCTGCCCGGTGTGGGCGCTGCGGATCACCGCTTCGGTCCACTCCATATAATGCACGCCTGTTTCGAAGGGGACCATGGTGATCTCCTCCGTGCCGCGAATGGCGTTGGTGAACTCTTCCTCCACGCGGTAGAAGGCCTGCGCCTCCGGAGGGTTGGGAACCTCGGAGAGTTGCTTGTCGTCGCGGCGTCCAGCGAAGATCTTTTGCTGCTGGTCCACATGGATGGTGCCCTCGGTGCCGTAAAACCAGATCTGATTGCCCGTGGACAGCCCGGTGGTGGCACTCATGCGCATGTGGACCTGGGCGCCGTTGGCCAATTCGTACAGGATATCCACGTGGTCGGGAATGCTGACGGAGGTGAGCGCACCACTGGCCTTGCGTCGGTACGGCACGTGGATCTTGGCCATGGCCATGACCCGGTTGCCGCGGCCCACCCAGCGCATCATGGACTCATAGGCGGCGCCGATATTCAGCGTGTTGTACCCGCTCAGCTCCCAGTCGTGCCGCCAGTGTAACTCGCCACCCCGATCGGCGAAACGGTTTTGCAGGGCCTGCACCTCGACGGATAACAGCTCGCCGAGGAAGCCTTCACCGATCAGCCGTTGCAAGACCCTGTCGATCCTATAGGTTGTGGACGTCGGGGTGAGCTGACACACAAGTTGCGGCCGGCTCCGTGACGCCGCCAGCATGTCGCGGGCCTCCTGGGCCGTGGAGGCCATGCGGGCTTCGGTTAGCACGTGTTTGCCCTGCTCCAGCGCCGCTAAGGTGAGCGGGCGGTGCATGTAGGGCCAGGTGCCGATGCAGATGGCGTTGATCTCGTCGTCATCCAATAATTCTTGCCAGGTGTTGTACACCCGGGGAATGTTGAATTGGTCTGCCACCCGTTGACTCGACTCGAGGCTACGATTGACCACCCCAACGATCTCCACCCCTTTGACCTTGCGAAAGCCAGGGATGTGGCGGTTACGAACGTTCCCACCTGCACCGATCAGACCGACGCGAATGTCTTCGTCTGCCATGAGAAATCTCCTTTACGAACGTCTGAGCCAGGGCCGGCTTGATGCCCATCTGGACGTCCTCTGGGGTTGGTAAGGTGCCATGGATCGATTATACCAGCCATATGCTGCCGTACGAGCAACCGAGCGCATTCGTACGCACGGTGAGCGAGTTCGTAGCCGAGCCCCATCTCCTGCTGACCAGCTCCAGCCGTCACACCGTTCAGAACGTCGCGCTGGATGCGAGATAATGCTCGATGATCTCGCTCCCGGTCGCGCGCCACACGCCCTCGTGGCGCAAGATATACGCCAGTGCCGAGTCGAGCGCGCCGATCCGGTGCGGCACGCCGATGACGAACGGGTGCAAACAGATCGCCATGACACGTCCCGACTGTATACCCTCGCGGTAGAGCGTGTCGAACTGGCGGCGGATCATCAGTTCGAACTCGTCCGACGACCGGCCCGCGCGGATGATTTGGGGCAGATCGTTGATCTCGGTAGAGTACGGGATCGAGCACAGACGCTTGCCGCCGACGTTCATCACGTAGGGCTGGTCATCGTTGACCCAGTCGGCGACGTAGTTCGCTCCAGCTTCCACGAGGTAGTCGAGCGTATGCCAGCTTTCCTGGAGACCGGACGACAACCATCCCTTCGGCCGCCTTCCCGTCGCCTTCTCGATCTGTTCGAAGGTACCGAACACGACGTGGCGCTCCTCCTCTGCCGACATGAGATGGAGGTGGCGCGAGTTGCTCTGGTTATGCCCCATGAACTCCCAGCCGAGCTTGACTGCGTCCTCCACGATCTGGGGATAATCGTCGCACACCTCGCTGTTGAGGGCAACGGTCGCGCGCATGCCGTGCCGTGCGAGCACTTCCATGATCCGAAAGATGCCGACGCGGTTGCCATAGTCGCGCGGTGCCCAGTTGATGAGGTCGGGCGCCTTGCCCGTCCCGCCCGGCACCGGCTCATTCAGCGGAAAGGTCTCGATGTTGGGGATGATCCAGAGTGCGACGCGAGCGCTGTTTGGCCAGGTGATCCGAGGCCGGCGGTTGATCGGAACATAGGGGAACGGCCCGTAGCGTTGCGGTTGCATAAACGTCTCCTCCTGTGGAAGCCCGTCGGTCCGTGGCAGGGGTCGCTGCGGATGATCGCCGCCATCTCCCAAGCCGAGGTGATCCGCAACATTCTCCGCCATCTTAAGCGCGCGGCCAAGCCCCGCCACTTGCCCCCCCGTGCTCGCCAAGAAACAGCCCATGAAGCCGCCGAATCGGTCCTGGTCGCACAGCCCAGCATGCACCCTGTACGAGATGCTGATATTTGATGAGCGCTGACGCACCGGCAAGCACCCCTGACACGACGGGAAAACCTCCATGGTGGGCCATTCGCTCCAGCACCACGCTAGGCCGCCATTTGGTGCCCACTGCGAATGATCTCACTGGCTGACTATCGCGAACCATCTGAGGTTCTACTGCGGTGTCATGGGTTCGCCGGACCATGGCATAATGGTATAATGTCTACACCAAGTCAACAAGCATCGCCAAGGTAATGAAGTGGTCGACCATCCAAACAGATTTATTCGTAAAGCTCTGCAGCATGCGGAAGAGCATGGCTGGAGCATCCGAAATCAGCTGCGGCGCCGGTGCCCCAAACATGGGGACAAGTGGCGCCTGGATGAAGTCTTTCTGACGATGAACGGTGAGCACCATTCCTTATGGCGTGCGGTCGATCAAGACGGCCATATCCTCGATATCGTCGTCCAACGCCATCGTGACACGGTAGCTGCGAAGACGTTTTTTTCGGAAGCTCCTCAAGGGCTTGTCGTATGTGCCACGGGTGATTGTCACCGATCAGCTGAGGAGCTATAGCGCGGCCATACGCGAGATCCTGCCCGGTGTGGAATATGGGCAGCACCGCTATCCGCACAACCGTGCCGAAAACTCGCACCAACCGACGCGCCAGCGTGAACGGCGCGTGCAACAGTTCAACTCTCCAGGGCAGGCACGTTTCCCGCCTTTACCCACGGGATAGCACTGGTTGGGCTTTGGTGACCGGATTGCTTCGATCCGAAGCTGATGCTGCCAAGTGTCCCCGATGTCATAGTCATAGAAGAAATGTTCACGCAGCCAGGCGTGGCCATGGGAATGCGATAGACGTCGATGCGGCATGGCCTAGCGAGCCCCTCCGATAGCAGTATGGACATGTCCTGAACGGTTTTTCCCTTGCCTCACCGTTTATACTTAAACTACAGCGAGTACAGATGAAACGGCAGGATTGATGTTGATCTGCCGGTATGTAGGTCGTGCGCTTGGCTCCTGGCCAACGGCGGGTCAGGGAGCAGCCAGCTCAAGGTCAATGGCGTGCCCAGCGCCGATCGCATCGAGGTAGTCGATGAGGTGACCGTGCGCTTACACCTCGACCGCCCTGTAGCATGGGGGCTCTATGGCCATGCACTCCTCGGTACCAGTATTGTCTATGCCAAGGAGATCCTGAAGCACGCCACCCCAGACGATCCCTATGAGATCAAGTGGTTAGAGACCAAGACGGTCGAATTGGGGCCATTTGTCATCGATACCTGGCAAAAAGGTTCGATGATGAGTCTGGTGCCGAATCCCTACGTGCTCCAGCCCTCCAAACTCGAGCGGATTATCCTCCAAATCGTCCCTGACGCGGCCACCCGGCGCCTTGTCCTGGAACGTGGGGATGTTGATTTTGCCGTGCAAATTGCGACCAAGGACATCCCGGACCTGCGCAAGGTCCCTGGTGTCAAAGTGACCTCATGGGATACCCGTTCTCTCCAAGCTGAGTCTGGGGTAGGTACAGCCGCACAGGTCACAGACGGCCCTCGGAAAGGAGTCGAGGAGAGCAGTCATGTCCCCTAGATGCGCTCAGTATCGCGCCCAAGGACACCGGTCACCGCGCGACTGGTGAGACCGGTCGCTCTGCGGCGATGAGCAGAAATGGTGGGCGACGCCGGTGGATCGCCAGTTCCGGCCGTGCGCATACGTGCTCTGCCACGGCTTCCGGCTCCTCGAGGCGCACGAGCTGGAGGCCGGCTTCGAGTAACCCATTGACATAGGTTTCGAGCGTCCGGTGATACTTGACCACCCCCTCGACAAACCACGTCGTTCGACGTTCGCCCTCGTCGCGATACCGATCGACGGGCCAGTGCAAGGCTGCACCGTCAGACCCCCGAAGCCATTCACCCGTCGCAAGCGCTGTGCATATGGGGTGCTCGACCGAAAACGCGAACCGACCGCCACCCCTCAGGGCAGATGCCACCCGCCGCACCACGGCCGTATAATCCGCGATATAATGCAGGGCGAGCGACGACACGACGAGATCGAACGAGCCCTCTCCAGCATCGAAATCTTCGATCGTCGCCCGGATGTAAGTGATCGCGGGATCATTGGTCCGGCGGTGTGCTTCGTCCAGCATCCGCACCGAAATGTCGATTCCGATGACTTCTCGGGCGCCGTGTAATCGCGCCGCACGTGCGAAATCGCCAAAGCCGCATCCGAGATCGAGCACGCGTAGTCCTTGCAGGGAAGGCGGCAGTAACCGTACAAACGCAGGCCATTCGAGGGCCGCATTCAGGCCACTCTCGGATCGACGCAACGCCCTATACTGCGCGAAGAACTTCGGGTTGTCGTAGATATTCTGCGGATTCATAGGCCCAGCACCCCAAGAAGCCATGCAACGCCGAGGAAAGCACTGCACCAACCATAATATCGGGCTCTGTCGCAAAATTGCATTTTTGAGACAAAATCCGAAGATCGGCTATCAGAAAATCAACGGTTTGCGACTGTCCAAAATCGTATTTCAGGAAATTTGCGACAGAGCCGGTCAGACCCCTTAGCGTCCCCATCTTCTCTCTCACTCCGCCTCCTCCGAGCGTGGGGGGGGCTTTACCCCCATATCGCCCTCGAACCATCATATTGACTCCGAAGCTGGCTTATCCAGGAGCATAATTCATGGTATACATGATCATAATTCATTTCATTTCATGACTCCAATACGGCGCATGGGCCTCCATCAGGTCTGTCAAGGCCAGGTATGGATGGCCAAGTGCACCATACGCCAGACACGGTAAGGAGGGGGGAAGACGATGGCAGATGCCCAAATAAGCCTGGAAGATCGTCAAGCGATCTACGACACGTTGGCGCGTTATGTGTGGAGCATGGATACCGGCGACATCGAAGGTGTCGTCGCCATGTTTACTTCCGACGGCGTGGTTAAGGATGTCACTGGGAAACGCTGGGACGCTGCGGCGGGTGGCGTCAGGGGATTTGCCACCCATTTCCTCACACGGCCCCACCGGCGCGGTGGACAGCATCACGTCCAACACCTGTTTGCCGAGCAGGCCGATGGGGGAGGCTGTCGCGTCACCTCGTATTGGGTCTCCATCCAGTGGGACGCCGAGGGCGACAGGAAATTCATCCGCGCCATGGGCAGTTATGTGGACACCTGCATCAAGGTGAATGGCCAATGGCTCATCAAGGAAAAGATCATTGACCCCTGGAACAGTGCCACCGCTCCCGTGGTCGATCACATGCCGTAGGCCATACCTGCTCTCCACACCATGATCATGGTTCAGGTATGGCTGAATTGTCTCAGGCTGGCAGCAAAGTCCAGCCAGGCCCGGGCGCAGGGGACCGGGAGGACATGCTGGACAAACCCGCTGACGCCGGGGAACATCACCGACCGTCCGTTGGGAAACAGGTCGGCCACGCCTCGGAAGTCCCCCAGCACCTCCTCGCGCAAGTGGGCCGCCGCCATCACCAGGGTGGGGGTTTTCACGCTGGGCAACAAGGGCCGCAGGTCGCCCCCCGGCGCGCGCCGCTGGAACTCACTGACCACGTGGGCGGGGGTCGCGGCCATTTGGGCGGCATACCACCGGATATATGCCTGATCGACCAGCTGCGGGTCCAATCGCCGCCCAATGGTGTGTTCCACCCAGGCGGCAATGCCCTCGCGGTCGATCATATCAGCGGTTTCCGTATGGTGGGCATCGAACGTCACGGGGGAGGTACAGACGGCCAGAGACAACAAACGGTCCTGGTGCAATGTCGCGAATTGCATGGCGATGGAGCCTCCAACCGTCTCGCCAATGAGGTGGACCCTGTGCAGATCCAACCGGTCCAGGAGACCCAAGAGGTCGTTGGCAAAGTTCTCCAGGGACCAGGGATACCCAGGCGCGGGGACCGACGACTGGCCCATGCCGCGCATATCAAACCGGACCACGCGGTAATGCTGCGCCAGAATGGGGACCCAGGCATACCAGAGCTTGTGGCTTTTAGCCATGCCGTGGTGCAAGACGACAGTCTCCGGCCGGGTCCAGGGGTCGGTGAAGTCGTCGATGGTATAGAACAACTCCGCGCCATCCTCTAACCGTACTTTCATCACGAAACCTCCGCAGCTATCGGGTACACAGTAGGCCATACCTTCGCCGAGGATGCGCAGCCGCAAGAGAGGTGAGAGGCATGCATCCGGCCTCCGCTGGCGCCCTTGCCGCACACGGGCGTGCGAGAGCAAGGCACCCACCCAGTCGGACACACCCTCCAGACTTCGCCTTAGAACGCCGGGCGCCGCAACACCCGCGGATCGATCTTCCGGGGAATGAGCTGCCCATCGGTGGGCGAGCCCAGCAGCTGGCCGTTGGCCACCATGACCTTCCCCCGCAGGATGACTGTCGTCGGCCAGCCTTCGACCTGCCAGCCCTCCCAGGGGCTATAGTCCCGGACGTGCAGGTCGGCCATGCTCAGCGTTTTCTTCACCGCCGGGTCGATGATGGTGATATCGGCGTCGCTGCCCACGGCGATGGCGCCCTTGCGGGGGTAGAGGCCCAGCAGCTTGGCGGCGTTGGTGGAGGTGACGGCGGCGTAGTCTTCGAGGGACATCCCCCGGCGCACCACCGCTTCCGTGTAATTGACCCCCATGCGAATCTCGATGCCGATGTTCCCGCCCCGGACGTCCATGACATTCCGCCCGGCAATCTTGTCCAGATAGGTGGTGAAGCTGCTGTCGGTGGCCGTGAACGAGAGGTCGCCGCGCAACAGGCCATCCCACAGGAACCGCTGGTCTTCCTCATACTTCAAGGAGGGATACGTGTGGTACTTCATGCCGTCAGCTTCTCTGTACCGGTCACAGGTGAAGGAAAGCGCCAGCGTCAGCACCTCGCCGTAGACCGGTAACCCCCGGCTGCGGGCCTCTGCGATGGCGTCCAGACCCTCCTGGGCCGTGACGTGCACGAAGTAGGTGCCGGCTCCCGTGCGCGCCGCCAGTCGCACCACCTGCTGGAAGGCCAGCTCTTCCACCAGCTTGGAGTGGACGAGATGGACGTTGTACCAATCCCACTGGCCCCGCTGCTGCGCCAGGAGATAGTTGTACATGACCAGCTCATCGTCCTCGCCGTGGACCGCCAACACGCCCCCGTGCCGGGCGATCTGCCGCATGAGGTCCTCCAGGCGCCCGGTATCGATCTTGGCGATCGGTGTCAGGCTGGTTTGTCGCCCTTCGGGGGGCCGGATGTCGGTGGTAAAGATTTTGACGCTGGGGAAGCCCGCTTCGATGAGCTCATGGTACCGGGCGATGGCGTCGGGGGGGGTGCGGTTGGAGTAGATACAGTGGGTGGAATAGTCCGTATACGCGTTACCACGCCAGGGCGCCAGGTAGTCGTGGATGCCCTGGGCCAGGTCGCCCGCGTGCGGCACGGGCGCGAAATCGATTACCGTCGTCGTCCCGCCCCAGATGGCCCCCAGGGAGTGCTCCAGCGGTCCGGCGTTGGGGACCCCTGGCACCAGCGTGCGGGCGCCGGGCTGGACGTTGGCGACGGCGTGGGCGTGGGTCTCGATGCCTCCTGGCACCACGATCTTGCCTCGGGCGTCGATGACCTGGGTGGCCTCGGCAGGGAGCAGGCCCGGAAAGGCCACGGCCACGATCTTCTCCCCCTCGATCCCTACATCCCAGTCTCCGACCCCGGCTGGGGTGACGACGCGACCTCCTTGAATGAGCATGTCGAGCATGGCTGACCTCCATGTGCCCACGAGTGGCTGACGAGCTGATCGAAGCCGGTTAGACGTCGATCCGGTAGACACGCGCCGCCGTGTCATGGAACATCGCGGCCCGTTCGGCCGCCGAGTACCCCCTGGACAAGCGTTTGAAGGCGTTATACAGCACGTTATAGGAGTAGGACACCTTATCCACCGGGAAGTTGCTCTCGAACATGCAGCGGGTGGGGCCGAATTGCTCGATGCAGTACGTCAGCCAGGGTGCCATCGCCTCGGCGAGTTCTTCAGAGCCGATCGGCTTCTGCCGGGTATGCCAGTCAAAACCGGTGCGCGGCATGCCGATGCCGCCGAGTTTCATCACGACGTTGGGGCAGTTCGCCACGGCTGCGATGCCGCGTCGCCAGGTGGCCATTACCTCGTCGTCCCGGTTGGCATATGGCCCGACTCGCATCAGACCACCGATATGGTTCGAGATAATGGTCAGGTCAGGGATGGCCTTGGCGAACTCGGCCAACTCGGGCAGCTGGGGGAAATACAGGGTATTCTCGAGACACAGCCCCCGCCGTGCCAGCGCCCGCGCGCCGGCCCGAAAATTCCCGCTGGCCAACTGACCCTCCACCCCCCGGTTTTCCACCCCAGGGTGAAGGTCCCAGCTCACCGAGTGGCGGATGCCCCGAAACCGGTCGGGGCTGGCCGCCTGCAACGCGTCGAGCACGGGCTCGACCCGGTCACCCAGGTTCAGGTTGGCATGCCCGATGATGGCGGCGGCCGCCCGGCCAGGGCCGTACAGACCGCTGGCGCTGGCCGCCGCCAGGCCCTGGACGAATTCGACTTCCCCCACCGGCCGCAGTTCCTCCGGCCCGTCGGCGCGGTACATGGCGCGCGCTTCAATAAACACGGTGGCACGCACATTGTGACCGCTGTGGATGTCGGCGGCCAGTTCGTGGAGGAGATAGCGTTGGTAGGGCACGCGCTCGGTGCGAAAGTCCCAGAAGTGGTGATGGGGATCGCAGATGGGGAACTCCGGTTCCACGGTCGGTTCCGGGGTTAAGGCGAGCCAGTCAGGGCCTCCGAATGGCATCATAGCACCTCCGTTTCGGTATGTAGCGGCTCCATCATCGAACACGGCGGGCATCTTACGAGACCGGGAATTCCCCTGTCAAGCGGGTGATCGCTGCCATGGGCACCACGACCGACGCACACCGAGACATTCACGGCCCTCTATGCCGCCAACACATGCGTCGGTGGTGTACCGAAACACGCCCGGTATGCCCCGCACGCCCGCGCACGCAAAGCAAGAAGGCTGAGCTGGTGCTGCAAGCCATTCTACGTCTCACAGATTGGAAGACAATCGAAAAAAAGCTATGTACTGCTCGTCACCAAGGTGTGGAGGGCGTGATGCCAGTGCAGAGACGCTTCGTCGGTGGGGGTACTGAGGCTCCAGAGAAGGCGGGCTCCACAGAGGCCGGGGGTAAAGTGCCGTTCATATTTCCTATCTGCGCGGTTCGTCCCCGAGGGCAGGAGCGCACATCAGCGACGCCAATTGGTTGGACGGATCACGTCTGGACCTTTCGTGAGTTGCTCGGGGCGATGTTTGGGAATGGTTCCGGCACGTTTCCCACACAATATCCGAGGATGTATCCCTGCGCTAGCGTCCCTCAACCGCCTATGTCGGCAGCCCCTTCTTCTCGAAAAGGTCGTATAACTCGCGCACGGAGAGCCCCAACTCATCCGCAACTGCCCGGAACGAGAGTTCCCCCCGCTGATAACGGGCATGCAGTTGGCGAACGGTCTCCGCATAACCAACCTCGACCAGCTCCTGGACCACAGCGGCTTCGGTCGCGTGACGTTGGGCTTTTACGCGGTTCACGTATTGCGCAATACGGTCGTCCAAAACAGTTTGTACGCTTACAGCCATTTCTATAGTACTCCCTCGAGTCGGCGTAGCGAGTGCTCAACAAAGCCTCTTTGGAGGCGCGGACGGACGGCCAAGAGTAGTTGCTGTCCAGTCATAGTGTCACAGACATTATCAGCAACAGCCTTTTCAATAAAGTCTGGCAGAAACAGCGTTTGATGGCCACAGCGACGCAGCACTATGTAGAGCAGCCGGTCGTCGGTTACCGTTGCTGCCACGTCCGCAGCCGTCAAGGCCAGGCGTATCACTGCTTTATCCCCTTCCTGTAAGCCATAGAGGTCGAGAACCTCTTCAAATCGGGCAGAGGTCTGGTCGACAGTGCGGACTTCAATCCACCCTGCGTCAATCCGTGCTTTAATCGCCACGGCATCTGGATAGCCTCCTGCCAACCCTGCCTCCACCGTTTCCTGCTGGACTTCTCTCGTGATCACAATGCGTGCGACATCCAGGACATAATCTACTATCAAACGGCCTTCGAGCTGGAATTTTGCGCAGGTAATAAGTGATGTCGCATCCCATTGGTATAGGATCGAGGGTAGCTTCTCCCCTGCTCTTTCGCTCTGCTCTTCGCTCACCCTCACCTCTTGCGCCGCCGCACATCCCCTGCCAATGCCTTTACCTGCGAAACGCCAACGCACTATCGCATGCACACAGCGCACTCGCTCAAGCCTCTTTATGGATTCCGGGGAGCTGCCTTAGCTCCCCGGCGAATGATCGGAGCGACTGTGTATGAAACATTCAAGCTAGCGCCGTCCTGATGCACTCCCCAAGCACCTCGACGAGTTCGGCCACGACCTGCAACTCGCCCTCCTCCGCGCTCGTGAGCATAATGGGCTGGAAGTCGGGGTTGATGGGCTTCAGGGTAATCCGAGCGTGACGCCAGGAGTCGCCATCCGCGACTTTCTCGCTCAGGTAACGCTTGACGGTGTAACGCTCACCGCTATCGGGATCAATGGCGTCACGCAGTTGCACGAGCACGATCATGCCCTGTCGCGTGCCAATGACAGGCGCCCTGAAGAGGCAGTACGAGCTATCCGGGATGGTGGGCTCCATCGACTTGCCGACGACCTGGGCGACAAACATGCCCCGGCGCAAGCGGCGTTTTGGGTCGACGGCGACCCACTCCCAGTTGTCGTCCTCGACGTGTTGGGGGTCGCTGAACGCTCCGGCAGCGGCCTGGAGGGGGACGAGCGGCACACACGTGACGTAGCGCTCCTCGGGGCGTGGTTGGATGATCTGGAGCGTTGGCTGCGCTCCGGTGAGACCGTCCATGGGTTGCGTAGTAGTGCGCTCTACGGTCGCGCCAGCGCGGAATCGCGTGTATACCTCCGCTGCCATCAGCTCGGTGATGAACTTCTGAAACGGCAGATGATTCATGAACTGCACGAAGATCTCCTCGTTCTGGTCCATACGCTCCACGAAGAGATTCTCGATCAAGTGCTTGAACACCAGCTCGAACTTGTCGCCGGGATTGACCGCCGCGGCTTGCTTCAGGCCATCGTCGGCCATGGCGGCCTCGACGATCTGATCGAAGAATAGCTGGTCGGCCCGGTTGAAGTCGGTGCCGAAGCGCTCGTTCACGAGGTCGATCAATTGCGACAGCGGAACTGGCTGCGCGCGATCCAGGCCGCTCCCCACCTCCGTCGGGCCGTCGAGAGGCCGAGCGTCGCCATCCCGCAGACTGATCGATCCCTCGCTGATCTTCTGCAGGCGGTAGTACTCCAGCCGCACCTCGTCGTCGAACTGGTAGGCGGACCCGCTATGCCGCCTGGGCAGCTTCGTAGCTAGATGTCGGAGGAACACATACAAGCGTTCGAGGTCCGAGTCCTGGTAGGGAATCACCTGGCTCAGGAATCCGTAGAGGTTTCGGAACGCCTGCACCTTACCGCGCCATAGCTCCGCTTCCTCCTCGTGCTCGTTCTGCAACACCGTGAAGCGGGAGACGGCCGGGTCGAGCGCGGCGTGCATCGCCTGATGATCCATCGGGCTCTGCTTCGGCTTTGGCATGAAGTAGACCGCGCAGAACCGCTCCACCTCTTCAGTCAGGTAGACCCCCGACGCATCGAGCTCGCCCTTAGTTTGGTACATGTGCGCGGGATCGACTTCCTCGCCCATCTCCGCGCCTTCGTAGTAGGTCTTGAACGCCTCGCGGATCTCCTCACGGTCGTTCACGAAGTCGAGGACGAACGTGTCCTCTTTGAGCGGGTGGATTCGGTTCAGCCGTGATAGGGTCTGCACGGCCTGGATGCCAGCCAGCTGCTTGTCCACGTACATCGTGTGCAGCAGCGGCTGGTCGAAGCCAGTCTGATATTTTTCCGCCACGAGCAGCACCTGGTACTCCTGGGTGGCGAACTTCTCGGGCAGCTCCTTCTCCCGGATGCCCCGGTTCATCCCCTCTTCGGTGTAAGTGACGCCGGCAAGCTTGTCGTCCTGCACCGTGCCGGAGAACGCCACCAGCGTCTTGATGGGATAGCCCTTGCGCTGGATGTAGCGATCGAAGCTCTGCTTGTAGCGCACGGCTTCCAGGCGCGAACCCGTGACCACCATCGCCTTGGCCCGGCCACCGATCTTGTGGCGCGTCACGGCGTTGAAGTGCTCGACCATCACTTCGGTCTTCTGGGCGATGTTATGCGGATGTAGCCTCATGAAGCGCGCCAACGCCCTCGACGCCTTCTTGCGCTCCACGTTCGGGTCGTTGTCACAGGCTTTCAGCAGTTTGAAGTATGTCGCGTAGGTCGTGTAGTGCTTCAGCACGTCGAGGATGAACCCCTCTTCGATCGCCTGACGCATGGTGTAGCGGTGCACCGGCTGCCCATCCTGGCCAAAGACGGCGAGGGTTTTGTGCTTGGGCGTCGCCGTGAAGGCGAAAAAGCTCAGGTTCGCCTGTCGGCCGCGCTTGGCCATGCTACGGAACAGCTCCTCCATGTTTTCGAGGCCCTCTTCTGCTGCCTGCCGCTGGGCCTCCTCGCGTAATCCAGCGCCCCCCAGCACCTCCTTGAGTTCGGTGGCCGTCTCACCACCCGGCGAGCTGTGCGCCTCGTCGATGATCACGGCGCAGCGCCGCGTCGGTAGGGTGCCAGTGCCGCTGATGCCCCGTTCCTCAGCCATCTTGAGCAACTGTCGCGACACGAACGGAAACTTCTGCAGCGTGGTAATGATCACCGGCACCGCGTTCTCGAGCGCCTCGGCCAGTTGCCGCGAGCTCTCGTCGATCTTCTGCACCACACCGCGCTTGTGCTCGAACTGATAGATCGTGTCCTGCAATTGCTGGTCGAGCACCACCCG
>JBKPCR010000087.1:0-7987 GCA_046727435.1 bacterium
GCCCACGCCGCCGCCTTCCCTGAGCGTGGGATTAACGCCGCGGATGCCTTGACGATCGCCCAGGTGGCTCTTGGACTGCTGCGCCAGCACATTCGTGCCACCGATCGGATCCATGGCATTATTACCAAGGGAGGAGACGCCCCCAACATCATCCCGGCCCACACGGCCGCCAAGTACGCCGTACGCGCCCAGACGGTTGACGACCTGGAGGCGATCCGCACGAAGGTGCTGCGGTGCTTCGAGGCTGGGGCAGTCGCGACTGGCGCCACCTTGGACATTGGTGGGCAGCGTCACCCCTATGCCCAGTTGCGCCACGATCCTGACATCGCGGCGGCGTATCGTCGCAATGCTGAGGCCCTTGGGCGCGTCTTCCCAGATCCCACGGCACCATCACGTCCCGGTGGCTCGACCGATATGGGCAACGTGTCGCTCGCTCTGCCGTCCATCCATCCCATGATCGGCATAGACTCTCTGCCAGCCACGAACCACCAGCCCGAGTTTGCCGCTCACTGCGTCACCCCCGCGGCAGACCAGGCGCTCGTGCATGGCGCCCTGGCCATGGCCTGGACTGCCGTCGATTTGGCCAAGACGGCCGCGATCCGCCATCGCCTGCTTGGTGTCACGTCCGCATGAGTCGAGATGTGTGGTGGGGCCGCTCGCCACGTGGAAACGCTCATGACCATGCATCTGTGAGCGGTCCCAATGCCCTCCCGATCTCCAACGCCTATATGCCGCTGGCGCTCCCAGCGGCACTCCCGAGGGGTGGAATGTTGCCCCTCATGACCACGTCGCTTTCGGTCGGCCGATACGAATGGAAGAAGACGGGCGTTGGAAATTGGTGTGCCAGGTGAAACATGCCCGTGGCGGCCAGAGCCCCCCATCTTTGCTACACAGTTTATCCTCCATAGTCACCTGTTTTGATGTCGATCAATTTTCCCTCCTGAAAGGTCAGATAATACAGCAAGCGTGTCGACCCAAAATTGTAGGTCCAGATGCTCTGCTGCACCGGCACGAGGATATATACAGGGGTCTGGCTTGTGGAGTCAAAGGCGCGTTGCGGGATGTATTTCATCACGTCCTCAATAGCGGCTGGCTCTCCACACCGCTCTCTTACCTCCCAGGGGCTCGCGCCGATCACGATCAGCCGGCCATGGCAGTCTTGCGCCAACGTACTTCCGACGGTCCCGCCCAGGACCATGACCGACGACACGATTGCCACCACTACGATTCGCCTCATCGTCTGCGATCTCCCATCGCCAAGCCGCGATGCACCATGTTATCCGCGCCGGATCGCTTGTTGCCGCTGCCGAGCGGATTGAACCTGTGGAGCAACCTCTTGGACTCGTTGGCAATCCTCGTCGGCCGAGCGCCAGAAGAGAAGGCCTGCGGGGACCTCGCGAACCGTCACCGGGGTGCCGAGCTCTGTGGCTAGACGGAGGACGCGGTTTTGCATCGTCTTGTGCCCTTCGGGGGGTCATGCCTGCGGCAGTGTTGTCCAGAGATTGGGTTTTTCCCTTTAAGGCACTATAGCGCCGAGTTCATACGGGGCGCATGACAAGAGGAAGAGAGCCCCTTACCTATCGGTCCGGTGCCTGGTTCGCTCACGCCGGCGCCGGGCCATCCTTCTCCGGCCTCGCGTGCAACCCCCAGCGGACTTCCCTAGTGGGGTCTCTTATATGCCTCTACGCGACTCCGCAACGGCTCCTCCCGCAGGGCCGAGAGCGGCTTGGCCAGATTGAACACTTCGGTCACCAGCCGCTGGACCTCGAGGTCTTCGGCGGTGAGGGCATCCACGTCGGCGAAATACTGCGCCTGTTCTTCCAGGTCAGCCGGCCGTTCCCCGCGCGTCCCCGGATACGCAAAGTCCCGCATGGCCGCCAGGGTCCATGGCCTCTCAACGATCGCCGCCGCCTTCGGGAAAAAGTCGCCTGCCAGGCCGTCAAGTCCCTGCGCCGCAATCGCTCGCTCCGACAAGACCTGCTGCAACGCCTGGACCTGCAGCGCGGCCGCGCTCATTCCCTGGCCATAGAATGGATTGACGCTGCTAATGGCATCCCCCAAGACCAGCAAACCTTCGGGAACGGTCGTCAGCCGTTCGTAATGATGCCGTAGACTGGTGGGAAACCGATAGGCGGTGATGTCCGCCACCCGCTCCGCATCCTTAATGAGGTTGTACAGCTTGGGAGTATGCAAGGCCTTGGCAAAGGCCATGAAGCCCGCGGCGTCGTGCGGGGGATAGTTCCCGAAGCGGCCCATTAATGTCACGTGCCAGGTGCGCTCCTCGATGATCTCCACAATGGCCCCATCGGGAAAATCCGGCGGTGGGCCAATAAACACCAACAGCCGCTCCGGCTTGTCGTAGGTCTCCGGCACACGGAACTTGGTGCTGGCATAGGCGATATCAACCCCGATCGTCGTCACCTCTGGGGCTTGGGAACCGAGCGCCGTGAGCCAACGAGGCGTCTGCGATCGCCGTCCGCCGGCGTCGACCACCAAATCAGCGGCAAGGCAATGGGTTTCGCCAGCCTGGGTGTAGTGCACGCCGCGGACGCGCCCGTCGGCGTATACCAGCCCGCGCACGATGCTCTCCCCTGCAAACATGATGTTGGCCTGCTGCAGGGTGCAGTGGCGCACGCAGCATTCGAGGAGCTCACGACTGTGACAGGTGATATCAAACCCCAGATCGCGTGGCTCTTGCACCGTGCCCGTCATCGAAAACGCCTTGCCCGTCGGGAGATAGAACACGACGCCCGTGCCGGCTCGACAGCGCTCAGCGCCCAGGGTTTCTAACTTCTTGATGAAACCAGGATACAGCGATGCCATGACCTGCTGTCCGCCCAACAACAACCCATGGAGATGGGAGCCCTGTGGGATCGATTGATGCAGCGTGGGCCGATCATCGACGTGGTCCCGTTCGAGGACGGTGACGGCGTCCAGGTGATCGGCGAGCACCCGCGCCGCCATCAGTCCCGCCATGCTCCCGCCGATGACGACCGCCTGCTGACCGACGTGATGCGCCATACTTGCCCCTCCAATGATCGTTTCCACGGCCATCATGCACGGACCCGGCCGTGACACCACGTCACCCCCAGGCCTGAGCCATCGCGGTCACGCATTGGCTCGCATAAGGGACGTAGCCGTGCTGGTCTACTGCCACTGCATAATACCGCGCCACTGCCAAGGCGGGCAACAGGTGCCTCCAGGCATACCAAGATCACCGTGCAAAGCAGTAAAGCAAGCATGAAACCCAGCGGCGCCTTTCACAACACTGAGGGTTCTACGAAAGATGAGTGCCCTGCGGATGTGGCGTCGTGCTTCATGTTGCCCTTAGATTCGTGCGTCAATACGCACAACCCCTCGGGAGCCATCAACCGTCAACAGCATGCCGTCCTTGAGAACGGATGTCCCCACAACCGTCCCAACCACACACGGGATGCGGTACTCTCGAGACACAATGGCGCAGTGGCTGAGGACGCCACCGGTATCAGAAACCACAGCGCTGGCGGTGGAGAAGAGAGGCGTCCAGGCGGGCATCGTCATCTCGCAGACGAGAATATCTCCGGATTGGACTTTACTGGCCTCGGACAGGTTGTGGACGACCGTCGCTCGACCATGAACAGTGCCGGGTGAGGCGCCAGTGCCAGTGATGACGTCGGGGTCCCGGCTCGGCTCTACTGGAACGCCAAGCATCTTCCGCAGAATCGCCTCCTCCCAGGGGTCGTCGCTGGGTGGCGGTGGTTCGCCTATGGTTGGCGGCGGAATGATCTGCGACCACGCTGCCATTTCTGCCTTCCGTTCGGCTGCCAAGGCCTGCTGGTTCGCTCCTGATAAGCCGGCGCGAATCTCAACCAGGTAGAGCAGGAACACGTCGTTCTGGTCGGCTAAAGCACCCCGGCGTACCAGGCGACGGCCAAGCTCCAGGAGGGGAAGCCGCAGGACAGAATCCCCCATCTGGTCGATGTAGAAATTATGGTCCTCGGTCAGGACCAGATTGTGGCGGGCCATCTCGTACAGCTCGTTGAAGCGGGCCAGCTTCTCTGGGTCTCCCGCCAACCGCTGCCGTGTCTGGGCCAGCAGCCGTTCGCGGGCTCGGATCGCTTCCTGGAAGCGAACGTCAGGGTCGGCCTCCGCACCGAGAGAGATATAGCCCTGGAGGGTGTTCAGCGGGATGCGAGGGTTTTCCCGCCAGGTTGGGTCAGCCAGCTCGAAGGCATCACTACGCCAGCCAAACTCGTCCAGGTAAGCTCGAAACTCCCCCAGGAAATGGCGCCCCTCCTCCAACTGTTCCAGGTGCGAGACCAGTCCGGCGGGGTCCTGGGCCTCGAACATCTTCTTCAGTGCGGGGGTCGCTTTGATCATCCGGCTGAGCCTCCACAAGCCGCGACCTGCGGCCAGCGAGCGTGTGGGAAAGCCCTGAAGCAAGAGATATGGCTCGGTGCGGTCTTCGGGCTCGAACGTGTCGTTGTAGAAGTCGGCGAACCAGCTGGCAGAGATGGTCACGAAGTTAATCCAGCCATGGATGGTCCAGCGTTCGAGAAAATCCCGCCGCATCTCGTCCAAGGTGTGCAGCAGCTCGTCGTCGCCCAACGTCGTGAAGTCTGTGGTGCGGGCCTTCTCGAGGCCGGGAAGAATGGTTGGCAGCCATGTCCGTTCCCACAGTTCGCCCATGCGAGGCAATACCTGCCTCAGTTGCTCTTGATAGCGGGCGACCCGCTCCTGCATCGTTTCAGCGCCCAGGTCGAAGGGTTTGATGGTAAAGAAGCCATAATAGTTAATGGCGCGACACTGTGCACCAAAAGGACAAGCCCATCTTCCCATGGCTACAGAGAAGCCTTCGCTAAGGGTGCTATACAAGAGCTCCTGAGTCAATGGCGTGGCGGGACGGGGAAAGTGTCCCTTTTCCCATGCCCAGAAGCCTTCAACCTCCGGTGGGATCGGGAAATTCGGTGTGAGCGGAGCGGCGGTCATCGTGTGACAGCTCCTTTCTGTACGATCATAGCTTGATGTGACGGCAACGCATGGTCCAGCCTGCATGTAATGAGCAAGTGCCCATGACCAACACCGCTGTGAGGATCACAAGGCAGTCAGCGTAGTAATGGGCCGACATTGGAGTAGGTACAAGTCTCGCCCTCGGTAGGCACACTCGATATCCACGGGCCAGCCCATGGCCGTCTCCAGGGCTATGCTGAGACGAGCCAACTCCATCACTTGGCCGTCGTCTATGCTGGGAGTCTTCCGGTGCCTGCAAGGAACAGGTACCTGGTGTGTGCCTTGCTGAGCGAGGACGGTCATGCGGCGCTTTTCAGCGATGTCACGGATTCCAATGGCCAGGTCCGATTTGCGTACAGTATAGGTATCAGGAGTCACGGTGCCGCTGACGAGACTCTCTCCCAAGCCCCAGCTGGCGTTGATCATCACCTCCTCGTCGCTACCGGTCACAGGGTTGGCGCTGAACACCACCGCTGACACGTCTGCCGGAACAAGCTGCTGCACCAGCACGGCGAGGCCGGCTCCTGCAACGGATAAGCCTTGCTGCTGGCGGTACACCAGGGCCCGCTCCGTTCGAACCGAGCCCCAACACCGGACAACAGCCTCTGCCACGGCGTGTGCTCCGGTGATGTTCAGGTAGGTCTCGTGCTGGCCGGCGAAGGAGAGGGTAGCACCATCCTCATCCACAGCAGAGGACCTCACCGCGACCCCGGGATCGGCAATGCCGCATGTTTCGCCCAAGTCTCGGTAAGCAGACGCCAATGCATCGGCAAGAGCGAGCAGTATGGATGGGGTGAGTGAAGCTGGCCGAGTACTGTCGATAAGCTCTGCCCACTGTGAATATGCCTGAGCGGAGATGCAGAATCCTGGTGGGATACGATAGCGGGATGCCAAGCGGCTGAGGTGCGCTGCCTTTGCGCCGGCCCTATTGACGTCGTGGCAGTCTGCATGACCAAGCCAGAGAACCTCCATAGCACATTCACCTCCTCCCCTCTGCAGCCTTCGTGGTACCGGAAGATATCGATTGCCAGCGTCCCAGGGCAAGGGCCGTGCCAACTCTACCAGAGGCCGTCAAGTGGCGGTGGTGGGGGAAATTTTGCGATTAGAGGTATCGAAGTTATCGGCAGTGGCTGTGCAGGATTGGCCGGCAGAAGGGCAGTGGCCGATCGGGAAGTCCCTAGAAGGGTGAGCTGTCAATCACTCCGGGCGCTGCGCAGTGCTGACCATGGTGGCCATCTTTAGACAGCAGAAAAACCAAACATGTGGCGAGATGCATCCGCCCTCCGACGGTTTACGTAAGTCATCCTGGACCACCATGCCCTACTGTCTGCGATGAAGCATGCGACGTGATGGCCACTTGATACCAGTCCTGCTGCTGGAGCAGCAAATTGTTGCCAGGCTGTTGGATAGACAACAGCGTGGGTGAACAGCCTGCATCCGGCTATCTGACGCCCGACAGCGCTATACGCCATTTTATTTAAATATAACAATGACGTATGAAACTTTTAATGACATCGTTGGTTGATGGCATCGAATATGCTGGTTGCTCCCGCAGCCTGCTACATCAGACCGCACAAGATTTGTATACATGATCAGCAGTAGTACATCCCCCGGCACTTCATGCTTCCCCCTTTGACAAAGAGGGGCAGGGGAGGAATTGGTCAGCGACGTCACACGCTGGTGTACCAATGTGGTGTGGTTTGATCGAGCATTCGGCATGACGTGGACGATCCCCGATACTCCGACGCGAGCCCCGACCTCTCCATCGCCAAGAATACGGTAGGGCTGACGTGGCAGTCGTGAATCGAGCCCTAGATCTAGCTCATTACATGCGTGTGAACACCGAAGCAGAACTGGAAATAGGGGGCATGACGCCATCGGCAGATGTCGGGACCTGTCACGCACGCAGACATAAGGGAGGAGTATGCTTCACCACCGCAGACTTCAAGCTAGAGGACTGATGGGCATCGTGTTGTTCTTGATCCTCTTAGGGGCCATGGTCGCTGCTGTGTGCACGCAGCGGCCACAACTCGGGTTCATACCCATCTCTCCTGCCTTGGCAGCAATAGCAAGCCAAGGAGCCTTCCCTCAGGCTGGGGTGGATGGCGTCCCGGCAGCGGTCGAGCAGTTGACCGTCGCCTTCGACGGTTGGGGGGGAGATGTCATCGACCCCTGGCAATACATCGGTACCGGAATGCTACAAAGCTACTTGAATTTACGGCTCCTGCATCGGGATGAGCAGATGCAGGTGGTACCGCTGTGGGCCACCGAATGGCGGCAGGCCAATGAAGGGATCTACTTCACCCTCAATCCGAAGGCCAAATGGCAGGATGGTACGCCGGCCACCGCAGAAGACTTCAAGGCTAATGTCGAAGCCTTGCTGGGAAAGTACGCTCCCGACTTCAAAGGCACGCCCAGAATCGGGCAATTCAAGCGGGTGGTCCAGGAGGTGCAGATCATCGATCCGCTCCATGTGTTGATCAAGACCGAGATGCCCGACCCGAGCTTCTTCTCGCTCGTCAGTGGTGCCAATTATCATCAGGTCTGGTTTGGACCTAGCGCATACCTCAAGAAGGTGGGCCATGAGGGATACATCAAAAAGCCCGTCGGGGGCGGGCCCTATCAGCTCAAAACCTTCAAGCCTGGTGAGCGCATCGTCTGGGAGCGCTGGGAGGATTTCTGGGGCGATTATGCGTATTGGCAGAAACCCCAGCATCGTCTGATGGAATGGCTCCAGGTGCCCGATGATGCGGCGCGCTTCGCTCTGCTACGGGGCAAACAGGTGGATATGGTGGTCAATATCCCGTATGCCATCGCCAAGGACCTGCCCCGCTCGGAGTCGAACAAGCGTGGCGTCAATCCCCACAAGGGGCCCATCTGGACCCAGACCCATCTGGCGAACGGCAAGATGCAGATCACCTTCGACGCCGAGTTCATCATCCAAGAAAAGTTGGCGGGCTGGGAGGCCTTGCAAGATGACCCCACGCTCAAGCCGAAA
>JBKPCR010000088.1:0-14239 GCA_046727435.1 bacterium
ACCAACGTCCGCTGTGGTATCGGGTGATTCATGTCCCTACCTCCAGGCTTGTCAACTGACAAACTTTCCCGTATCGTGGCGGTCACCATCGCTCCCCCGAGAACTTCCGCGATGGGTCGCGGCCGACTGCCATGCCATGCATGGCGCTGAGCTTACCAAAACGCGGGCAATTTTTCACAGGGTTTTCCTCAGGCATGCCTGACGATTCGAGCCAGGGCGTTCTGTAGCCTGGCCGTGTGGGCCGCATGGACTGCCCTGGTTTGACAAGGTAGGGCTGCAGCAGTGCTGACGAGGCAGCTGCAGAGGAGCGATGACAAGGGTGACGCAGATGCGATCGACAGGCGCCAATCGGGAAGATGTCCCCAACTTTTACGCCGCGGTCTATCGTCTGGTGGTGCAGATCCCGGCGGGGAAGGTGACCACTTATGGCCAGATCGCGCGCTGGCTTGGGCATCCCAGCGCCGCCAGAGCCGTCGGCTATGCGCTGCACGCCCTGCCTACCGGCTCGGACATTCCGTGGCAACGGGTGATCAATGCGGCGGGGCGCGTCAGCTCGCGCTGCGATCGGCATTACGAGGGGATCCAGCGCGCCCTGCTGGAAGCGGAAGGGGTACGGTTCGACTCGTACGGTAGCGTCGATCTTCAGAGGTTCGGTTGGCGCGGGCCTCTAGCGGGTGAAGACGACCAGCGCCGCGAAATGCACCAATATCAGGATACCCACCAGCAGGCGGATAACCGCCGCATACCAGTGCAAGGTGCGCACATTCAAGCGTCGCGCCACCATCGAGCCTAATTGTCCGCCCAGGATAACTCCAGGCCCAGCGAATACCATGGCTCCTAGCAGGGTGGTCCGTTGCTCGCTCAGATCTGCTAGAAACAGCCCATTCAGGCGCACCAAAGTCGCCGCCAGACTGGTCACGAAGATCAGCAGCACAGTGGAACCGACGATTTCGGCAGGGGAGAGCGATTTACGGGCGGTTAGCAGGCACGGGAGCAACAGTTCGCCCAGTCCCACGGTGATCAGACCGAGGAGGATGCCACCCAGAAGAGCAGTTGCACCATTCGAATCTGGCCCAGAGCAGATACACCGGAACCCAGAAATTTCCGGCGGAGATGCTGCTGGACATCGCCAGGACGGCGATCGCAAACCCCACCGGCAAGAGGTACCAAAGGTCAATGCTCATGCCGGATTATGCTGCAATTCCATGAGATATTCGCGGACCTGTTGGCGGTCATCAGCGTGGGGTTTCAGTTCCAGGTAGCGTTCGAACGCTTGTCGCGCCTCGGCCTTTTTGCCCGTGGTGTAGTAGAGCAAGCCAAGACTGCGTTGTGGGTCGGGATAGGACGGATCGTGCTCGGCGGCCTTCTGGTAGGCTTGGACAGCCTGCTCGACATCGGTAGGAGCCCGACGCTGCTTGCGATAGAGCTCACCCAGATAGAAATGCGCTTTGGCGTCGGTCGGAGCCACGGTCAGCACGCGCTCCAGGGCCGCCTTGGCAGTACCGTAGCGGCCGGCTTCGACATCGAGGATAGCGTTATCTCGGACCAGCGGACGGGTACGCCGCTGAAACTCCTCTGTATTGGTGATCAAGCTCGAGGCCTGCGCCACCTGGGCGTACTCCGTATTGAGCATGCGCGCGTAATGCTCGATGCGCTCCTGATTGCGCGAGTGATTGCCGAAGAAAAAGTTCTCCAGACGCGACGGATCACCATAGCGTTGGAGCAACATCTGGTGCACTTTGGGCGCCTCGTTGATGTCATACCCCGCCTGCGTCATCAGGCGCATGGCCCCGACGTCGGCTTCATCCTCCATATCCCTGCCGTAGCCGTTCACCGCCGCCAGAAGCCCCAGTTGCAGCCCTAATCCCAACATCACGTTGGCGGTTTGGCCGACCACCGCAGCAGTCACCGCGTTGCCTTGCCGCCATTGATCGCCTGCCACGGCGGAGATGCCGATGCTGGCGGCAACCGCCGCGACGTTCGCGGCGATCACCTTGTTCCGTGTGCTGCGGTGTTGCCGCACCGCATCGCGATTGATCACATGCGTCATCTCATGCCCCAGCACGCTGGCCAATTGGGCCTCATTTTCCACCCGGGCCAGCAGCCCGGTATGAATATAAAGGGCGCCATTGGGGTAGGCGAATGCATTGAGGCTGGGGTCTCGAAGGATCTTGACGCGAATCGGCACCCCTTGCTCCTCCAGTTCAGGAGGGGTCATGCGACGTGCGATCTCGTTGATATACTCCTCCAGGAGTAGGTCCTGGTATAAGCGCCCTCGGCGGTTGAGCTTTTGCTGCTCCGCTTCGCTTTGTTCCCAGATCTCGCGCTCGTCGGCGGCAAGTTGGAAGGGTTGATGAGAGGAGCCGATGGGGGGGATGTTGGCGGTAGCACATGCCATCACAAGAAAGAGTACAAGCCCCAGAGCGGTATATCGGTGCAGGGAACGCATAGCCTCACCCATTGACCGTGTTCATTTCAATGCTATGCTCGCGCATGAGCATCCGCCTCAGCTTCACGATCCCGATTGTTGTTGTCATGTGCATCCAAGGGCAACCGCTGCATAGCCTCCCTACATCATGGCCAGGACTCGATGCGAGTGTAGAGCGGTTGGTGTGTGGTGTCAAGACCAAGGTGTGGCGCGCTCTATAGCTTCCATCTGAGCCTCGCTTGCGAGTTTCGAGACAGCCCGTGCCGCCCTCCCGAGGCAGTCAAGCTCGTCAGGGCAGTGGCACCGACCAGCGTATATCCAAAGTAGTCCCATAACGAGAGTAGTCCCATAACGAGCGCGAAGCTTTATAGTGGAACGAATTATAGATAAGAAAAGATTATTTTTTATCTTTATTGATTATTTATTATATGGTAGCATTGGTACTGCCATGGAGATGCTTATGGCAGCGGATGTGCCTGCCATCCCATGCCTGGCATAGGAGGAATGCTGACTCTTAGCTGTCTATGTTCCTGCAGACTTCATGAGGCTTTTGACCGATTTGAGGAGGGCGGTTGCAGCCCTGGTCGCCCGTGGGAGGTATGCCATGATCGATAGCCCAGTGTTAGCATGGATTTTGTTCATGATGATCATGACGCCGCAAGCCAAAGCTGCGCCCGGATATGTTTCCCCGGAAACCGTGCCCGGGGCGATCACGATCGATACGGCTCGGGCAAAGCCCCTTTTTGACAGCGGCGCGATTTTCATCGATGTGCGGAACGATGCTGATTGGGAGGCAGGACGCATACCGGGTGCCGTACATCTAGAGTTGGACAAAGTGTTTACCGAGGCTTCCTTACGCGCCGCGGCGCGACCGGACCAGGAAGTGGTGATGTACTGTAATGGGACCAAATGCCCGCGCAGTTCTCAGGCCGCTGCTTCTGCTGTCAGTTGGGGGTTTTCCCGGGTATTCTACTATCGCCTTGGGTTCCCTGACTGGCAAGCGGCGGGTTATCCTGTGGAGTAGGGCGGCGCTTGGGGAGGTGGGGTTGCCGTGACATTGCAGACACGTCTGATTTTGGTTGTGATGTCCACCCTCTTGCTCGTTGCGGTCGCGCTGATAGGGCTGGGCTGGATGGCGCAGAACAGTGTTGAAGAGCGGTTTCGCCATGCCACCATTTCCAGACAGGATGTGCTCTGGCGCGAGATCGTGTTCGGTCAGCTGGAGCTTATGACCGCTAGCACGTCCGGACTCACCAGGAACGAGGGAGCTTTGCACGCCCTCCAGGAACATAATCCGAGCAGATTGGCGGCCAACGCCTTGCCGACCTACAATCGTCTGAGCGCCGCCTCTGTCCTCACAAAGCTGCAAGTGACCGATCTGGATGGCGCAGTGCTATTTTCTACGCCGCAACTGTTGATGGGGAAAACCAAGAAGGCTCTTGTGCTTGAAGCCCTCCAGCAAGGCAAGGTGAAACAGGGTATTGAACGAGATGATGACGGTGAGCTGGTGGCGCTTCTCGTCTTCCCCCTGTATCTGCGGGGTAAACCTATCGGAGCGGGGATTTTTGGGCGCAGTCTACAGGACGCCCTGAATGACTTCAAACGCAAGCGCCGGGCTGAAGCCTTTATTGTGCGCCAGGATGGCGGCGCCGAATACGCCACAGAGGCGCTATTGCTAAGCCATTTGAAGCCGGACTTGCCCGCGCTGGGCACCCAGTCGTTTAGGATTTATCAATTGCACGACAAGATTTACTCCGTCCTAAGCACGCCCATCGATAATGCGTCTGGACAGGCTCAAGCCCAGCTCGTCAGCGTCGACGACCATACCGAGAGTTATACCAAACAACGCCGGATCAATCAGATTGCCTATGTCGCGGTCGCGTGGGTGGTCGTCAGCGCGCTGGTCGGCCTATATTGGTATATGCACCGGACATTTGCCCCATTGAAGGAGGCGGTCTCTGTGATGAATGCGATCTCGGGGGTTCCGGGTCGCATCACCCATCCCAGTACAAGGCCCGGCCAAGCATCCCTCACCCAGGGGGATGTGGGCTTGCAAGCACTGGCCCACCATAAGACGTCTGGCGAAATCGCGGATTTGATTACAGCGTTTCAGCGCATGATCGAAAAGCGCCAGCGTGTCGAAGAGGAAAATGCGAGTCTGTTGCGGGAGGCCCAGGCTGCCAATCATGCCAAGAGCGCCTTCCTGGCGAACATGAGCCATGAGATTCGCACCCCCATGAATGGTGTGATCGGCATGACTGGCTTACTGCTCGACACCGAGCTCACCCAGGAGCAGCGCGAGTATGGTGAGGCAGTGCGTCGCTCGGGCGAGGCGCTATTGACCATTATCAATGATATTCTCGACTTCTCGAAAATCGAAGCGGGCAAGCTGGATCTGGAGCACCTCGACTTCGATCTGCGCACCGTCATCGAAGAGGTGGCTGTTTTGCTGGCCGAACGGGCTGACAGCAAGGGGTTGGAGCTCGCTTGTCTGGTCTCCCATGATGTCCCTACGGTACTGAGGGGCGACCCCGGCCGGCTGCGTCAAATCCTGATGAACCTGGTGGGCAACGCTATTAAGTTCACTGACCACGGAGAGGTGGTGGTGCAGGCCAGGCTGGACGAAGCGCGGGCGGACACTGTGCTGGTGCGCTTTGAAGTCAGTGACACTGGCGCCGGCATTGCTCCCGAAGCACGCGCACGGTTGTTCCAATCCTTTTCTCAAGCGGATACCTCGACCACACGCCAGCACGGCGGTACTGGACTCGGGCTCGCAATTGCCAAACAACTGGCAGAGATGATGGGAGGCAGCATTGGAGTCGACAGCACTCCTGGTCAGGGGAGTACCTTCTGGTTTACGGTGCCACTGGTAAAACCGCCCGGCAATACCCAGACCATACCGCCGGGCGATGTCGATCTCAAGGGTCAGCGCCTGCTGATCGTCGATGACAACGCCACCAATCGAACGATTCTACAGCACCAGGTTGCGGCCTGGGGTATACACGCCGATGGCGCTGCCAGTGGTCAACTCGCACTGGGGATGCTCCGCACCGCTGCGATGCGGGATGAACCTTACGACTTTGCCCTGTTGGATATGCAGATGCCTGGAATGGACGGCCTCGAGTTGGCCCGTACGATCAAGGCCGATCCGGCTCTCGCCACACTCCCTTTGGTGATGCTGACCTCCATCACCCAACGGGGCCACGAGGAACTGGTGCAGCAGGCGGGCATCGCCGCCTATCTCACAAAGCCCGTGCGGCAGTCTCACCTCTTCGACTGCCTCATCCTGGTCAAAGGTGCGTCGACGCAAGTAGTTGGTCCTGCCTCACGGACCCCACAACCCTTGATCGACCGCTATCGGTTGGCTCAGGTAAAAGCCCAGATCCAGCCGCGGATCTTGGTTGCTGAGGATAACCTCATTAATCAGAAACTCGCAGTGCGCCTCCTGGAAAGGTTAGGATATCGGGCGGATGTCGCAGCCAATGGGCATGAGGTCGTGGAAGCCCTGACGCGTATACCGTACGCTGTGGTGTTGATGGACTGCCAGATGCCTCACATGGATGGTTTTGAGGCGACAGTAGCCATACGACAATGTGAGGGATCTGCGCGTCACACACCCATCATCGCCATGACGGCAAACGCCATGCAGGGGGATCGTGAGAAGGTCCTTGCCGCCGGAATGGATGATTATATCTCCAAGCCGGTGAAACCCGATGACCTGGCTACCATACTGCGGCGCTGGATTCCACACGAGACCGTCTAGGGTGAGTAGGCCAGGAAGGATGATACGAAGGCACGTGCGTCAGACGACACATCAACCGCACAGCGAGGAGCGCTAGAATATGGCTTGGATACACGACAGCGACCTGCAATACGAGGCTCTCTATCAGGCGGCGCGCGCGGATGAGTTCATGTGGCAGCGATCCAGAGCGCTCGGCATCTCACGCCGACGCCTGTTGCAGTGGCTTGCAGCTGGGGGAGCCTCGGTGCTGGTTGGAGGCGCATGGCCCCGGCAGGTCCAAGCAGCGCAAGCAGCTTCCTCTCAGGAGCTCGTGGTCAAGCCGGCCCCCCCTGAGCTGTTCTTCGATTATGGCAGTAATAAAGAGATGCGCTGGCAGAACATGTCCCAGCGCGGCTATGTGGTCCCGAACGAGCTCTTCTTTGTGCGTAATCACACCCGCACGCCCCGCATCGATGTCTCCACCTGGCGCCTCAAGGTCGAGGGTTCCGGCGTCCGACGCCCCTTGGAGTTGGCCTACGACACGCTCCGGTCGATGCCATCGGTGTCGGTGATTCGGGGGGTTGAGTGTGCTGGTAACGGACGGAGCTTCTTCGAGAACGCATATGGCAAAAAGGCCCAGGGGACACAATGGAAGTTGGGAGCCATCGGTGTCGCCGAGTGGACCGGTGTGCGTTTGCGCGATGTTCTGGACCGGGCAGGGCTCAAGCGCACCGCCAAGGATGTGATGCCAGAAGGTCTCGATGACCTCAAGGTGCGTCGTCCGATGTCGGTCGCGAAGGCCGTGGCCGAGGATACTATTTTGGCGTACGCCATGAACGGCGAACCCTTGCCACCTGACCACGGCTCTCCCGTGCGAGTTCTTGTCCCTGGTTGGATCGGGGTGGCCAATATCAAGTGGGTGGGGCGCATCGAGGTCTCAGAGGACGCCCTCTTCTCGCACTGGAATACGGATACTTATATCTTGATAGGTTCCGACTATCAGCCAAACCCTCCCGCCAAGGGGCTCGTGTTGTCTCTGCAAAATCTGAAAAGCGCTTTGGAGTTAGACATGGGCGCCCAGCTCCAAGCTGGGCGCCATCGCCTGACCGGACGCTCCTGGTCCGCGTTTGGCAAGATCACCAGGGTCGAGTACAGCCTGGATCGAGGGCTGACCTGGCAGCTAGCGAGACTGCAGGAGCCCCGTATCTCACAAGCATGGGCTCGATGGGACTTCGACTGGGACGCCAGGCTAGGGCAGCATACAATTCGCGTTAGGGCCGCAGATGAGCACGGGCATGCCCAACCGGAAAATGTGCCCTGGAATGAACAGGGCTATCTCTATAATGCCGTCGTGGATCATCCCGTCATTGTAGCGTGAGGATGTCGCATCGAGTCCTCCTGGACCGCCATCGCCGAGGCCCATCCCTCTTCCTCCGGACGAGGGTCAGAGTGAGGGCCGGCCATACCTGCCTATACCTCCGCGTTCCCTCACCCCAGCCCTCTCCCAGTGGGAGAGAGGGCAAAAAGCGAGCCCTGACATGAGAGCGCAAAGCTCTGACGCACACCCCCAGGCAAGATTCCTTGCGCCGCGGAGACGCTGGGGTATAATAGGAGCCTCGTTGCTCGACCAACGGTATCGGGACAACCACCGCGCCATTTGAGCGTGAATCGCCGTCTGGCGGCTACATACATCTTGCCCAGGAAGTGAGGGGGTCGTGACCGAGAAACATGAGGGCTCACTCTTCGACCGGCTCGTCGAGATTATGGCGATGTTACGCTCGCCAGCTGGCTGCCCATGGGATCGTGCTCAGGACAGCACCAGCCTCAAACCTTACCTGTTGGAAGAAGCCTATGAGGTGCTAGAAGCCATTGAGGAAGGCACGCCTCACAAGCTGAAAGATGAATTGGGAGACCTCCTCTTTCAGGTAATTTTCCACGCCCAGCTCGCCCGCGAGCGTGGGGAGTTCGATGTCTATGACATCCTGGCTGGGACCATTGCCAAGATGACGCGCCGACACCCCCACGTGTTCGGCTCGGCCGCCGCGTCGACGCCCAAGGAGGCGCTGCAGAATTGGGAGGAGATCAAGCGCGAGGAAAAAGCGGCGGATCAAGGGACCTCTGTGCTCGACGGTGTGCCGCGCCAACTACCATCCCTGCTGCGCGCCCAGCGCTTGCAAGATAAAGCGGCTCGGGTAGGATTTGACTGGCCAGAGATTGAGCAGGTGTGGAGAAAATTGTCGGAGGAGCTGCAGGAACTACGCACTGCCATGGACCGCAACAACCGCATCGAGATCGAAGGGGAACTGGGCGACGTGCTCTTTGTGTTGGTCAACTTGGCACGCTGGCTCGAGATCAACCCGGATGAGGCCCTCCATCATACCTCGCAAAAGTTCATCCAGCGTTTCCAGTTTATCGAGCGTGAGCTGAGCCGGCAGGGGAAAACGCCGAAGCAGTCTACGCTGGCAGAGATGGATGCCCTGTGGGAGCAGGCCAAGCGACAGGAGTGACGAGCGTTGACAACGAATGGACGGGCCGAGACGACGCTAGGATTCCCGCCAAAGGCTATTATTATCGCCGTCGGCGCGGTGATTCTCGATGCCGCCGAGCAAGTGCTCCTGGTCAAGCACGTGCCGGAGCGGAAAAGCTTCTGGCAAGGGAAGTGGATCTGCCCCGGAGGGCGGCTTGAGGTAGGGGAAGGAATTGAGGCGGGAATTCGCCGCGAGGTCTGGGAGGAGACGCGCCTGGACATCCGTCTGAGGCGCCCGCTGGTGCCCTTCGAGCGCATCATCCATGGCGAGGATGGCGTCAAACTGCATGTGATCTATATCGATTATCTAGCGGAAAAGATCGGCGGAGCCCTACAAGCCGGCGATGACGTCGGAGAAGCAGTGTGGATCCCACGCCTGCAGCTTGCGGCGCTCGGTGAGGCCCTGCACGAGGACACGCGAAGACTGCTCGAGATCGCTCAAGTAATGGGCACTACATAGGGAAATCATGGAACCGCACTATTGGTTATATCTCGGCTTTGCCGGGCAGCTGCTCTTCGGGTTACGCTTTGTCGTGCAGTGGGTGGCGTCAGAGCGCAAGGGCGAAAGTATCATCCCCATTTACTTTTGGTATCTCAGTCTGGTCGGCAGTATGATCCTACTCGCCTATGCTATCTTTCGGCGCGACCCGGTCTTCATCCTGGGACAATCCACTGGCTTTATCGTCTACACGCGCAACCTCATGCTCATCTACCGCAAACGTGCCGCCTCTCACAACTTTGCGCCCTCGTAGGGGCGTCGGCAAGGATGCGGTGTCACCGCTTCGCCACGAGCGGCGAAGGACTTCCCCACTTCCCGCTGAAGACAAACTGACTCAGCGGCTTACGTTGTCTCGTCATGTGCTCGCGTTCGTTCAGGACATCTGGTAGAGTCGTCGGATCTCCTCTATATCCAATCGCAATGGCGGTCCATGCTTCGAAACCTTCGGGTATGTCAAATATCTCGCGCGCCTTGTCAGGGTAGATGCCAAGCATCTGATGCACAAAAAGCCCCCGCGCCGTCGCCTCCACCAATAGATTGCCGGCGGCTAGACCAAGGTCATGAACAGCGGCACGATTGACTTGGCCATTGCGCGCAAATGTCAGGCTCGCAATGCCCAATGCCAGGACTGGTGCGGCCTTTGCCCAGGCTTGATTGAACTCTACGAGGCAGGACAGGACTTGTTGGAACTGCTCGGGGTGCTCCTTGGTCGCCACAATATAGGTCCATGGTTGCTCGTTAAAGGACGACGCCGCCCAGCGAGCCGCCTCGAACACCGAGAGCAGATCAGCTTCCGGAACCGGCCGGTTTTGGAAGGCATAAGGGCTCCAACGTGTTGCGAGAAGCTCGTGGATCGGGTAGTCTGTCGAGGCACGCTTTTCAAGCATAACCCTTCCTCTCGCTTCTCGTAACATCAAATGGTAGCGACCTGATACCAGATATGACCAGAGGCAGAAACACGGCGGCTCCCAGCCCATCCATACTCAGTACCATGCGCCATCTATACACCCCTAATTGCACCCCCCCTCACCCAGCCCCCCTCGATGGGGGAGGGTTCGGGAAGGAGTGAAATCCAGGCCCTTAGTACTACGATATATGCAAAGCCTCCTTGATTCTGCGCGCAGCCACCTCGGTCGCCTCTATAATGGGCGCTGGATCGACGCCCACCACTCGGCCCCCAGCTTTGAGGGGTTGACCGTCGACGAAGACCCAATCGACATTCGACGGCTGCCCATTGAAGACGAGTTGATTGATCCAGTTGAGTCGCGGCGCAAAGTTGGCACTTCCTGGGTCCAGGATCAGCACATCGGCCTGCTTCCCTGGCGTCAGCGACCCGATGCACGCCGCCATGTCCAGCACTTCCGCGCCGCCCAGCGTCGCCATACGCAGTACCTCGGACACCGTCGGGAAGACGCTCGCCTGGAGGGACGTCGCCCGTTGTAATCCCACGGCCACCCGCATGGTGTTAAACATGTCACTCGTGTCGTTGGTCCCCCCATCGAGCCCGAGCCCCACCTTCACCCCAGCCTGGTGTAGAGCCGGTAGCCGGATGATGCCGGAGGCCAGGCGCATGTTGCTGAGCGGGTTATGCGCTACGCGCACGTCCCTCTCGCCCAGGAGGGTGATTTCCTCGTCCAGCAAGTGAATGGCATGAGCGCCCAGCAGGTCCGGACCCATGGCATTCGCGAGGACGAGTCCTTTGATCGCGTCGTCCTGCCGCTGGGCGATATTCTCGAGCAAATGCACGTGGAGTTTGACGCCTAACTCGGCGGCGAGGCTCGACATCGCCTGGAGCTGGGGTAACAATCGGCTCGATGCCCCAGGATGGGAGGCGACCTGCAAGCAGGCGCGCGGGTGGGGCTCGATGAGGTCCTTCTTGACCCGCTTGATGTCATCGATGACGGCAGGGTTAGCGTTGCCGCGGTAGGCGAAGACAAACCGCAACCCCGACTCCTCGAGGGCGCGAATATTGCCCCGCACAAACGCCGGGGAAAAACTATGGGACCAATCGACGACCGTGGTCACCCCCGTCATGACTAGATCCAACGTGCTGAGGCGAACGCCCGCATAGATTTCCATTTCCGACGGGGTGATAGCAGGATTCGCCAGGGGAAAGACGCAAGTCTCCAGCCAGCCGTTCAGGTCCTGATCGGCTTGACAGCCCCGAATGAGCGACTGCCACAGATGATTATGCACATCCACGAACCCTGGCATGACAATCTTGCCGGTCGCATCGACGATCTGGCGCGCGTCTTCCCGGAGGTGTCTGCCCACCGCGGCGATCTTGTCTCCGACCAACAGCACGTCCGCCTCGTCGATGACGCCTAACTCCCCCGCGCCAATGCTGGGATCCATGGTGAGGATGAGGGTTGCGTTCCGAATCAGCGTGCGCAGCTGGTTGGTCTGGCTCAACTGGGTATCGAGGTGCATAGGACTAGAACGTGACTTTCTGCAGAGACAATTTGAAAGGGCGCGGCAGCGCTCCCTTTCCTCCCTTTGCCAAGGGGAGTGCTGAAAGTTCTACGTGGGCGCCACGCTACGGAAAATCGCCACATGCGCGATATGGCCTGCGACGCTATACAGCGATCACCTCGGTTGAAACCTCGCGCCCCTGACAGGTCACCAGCCGCAGCATGGGAGGATCGCCAGAGATGACCAGACCATCCGGTCCCTCAACAAATTGGAAGCAGGTGGAAGGTGTGGTAAATACGGGAATGCCATCGCGTTGGCCGGCGAATGGACGATGGACGTGCCCGCACAGTACTGCACACACATTGTCTACCTCATGGACCACCTGCCAGAGGTCCTCGGCATTGAGCAGCATGATCTGGTCGAGCACACGGCCACCCACGGGCACCGCCTGATGGTGTACGATGAGGATCGTTGGCTGCGCTGCATGCTGATGCAGCTGCTTACGGAGCCAGGCTAACTGTGCATATCCGAGATAACCACCAATTCGTTGGGGTTCGAGCGAATCGAGCACACAGAGACGATGCTGGCCCGAGGTAAAGGCGTAATGGTATGGCCGATCGGTCGGCTGTGAATCTTTGCAGACCACTCGGCGGAAGGGCACCCGGCGGTCATGATTTCCCATGACGTAATGCACCGGTACGTTCAATCGGCCGACCAGGCTGTGAAAGATCTCATAGGAAGTCTCATAATCACGCACGGTGAGCTCGCGGGCTTTGGCTTTGACTTCTGGCGCATCGTCCGGGCTCACCAGATCGCCGCCGATGACGACGAATGCTGGCTGCGGGTCCAACCGGTTCACTGTTTCGACTACTCGCGTCAGCGTCTCGATCGTATCAACATCGCGCAGGCGCACGCCGGGTCGCACAATATGCGTATCGGAGAAATGCACAAAGGTCAAGCTGTCGGTCATGGAGCCGTTCCCTTTCAGAGCACTCGATCGATCCAGCCTCCGCCCACCACAAGGTCATCCCGATAAACGACTGCCGCTTGCCCTGGGGTGATTGCCCACTGCGGGGTGTCGAAAGTCACACGCGCCATGTCTCCATCCAGCGGGGTTACGCTGGCCGCACCACCAGCGTGCTGATGGCGAATCTGCACCGTGGCGGTGAACGGCTGACCCATCGGCGGCAACAGGTTCCAGTTCACCCGCTCCACCAGGCAAGCGCGCTGCTCGACCTCAGCCTTTTCCCCGATCACCAGCCGATTGCGATCAGCATCGACCTCGGCGACATACAGCGGCTTGCCTGCCGCCAGTCCCAGGCCTTTGCGCTGTCCCACGGTGTAGAAGGGCAGACCCTGGTGGCGTCCAAGTTCACGGCCGGCTCGATCCACGATGGGCCCCTCGGCAAAGGCGCCAGCGGGCGCCTGCTCCCGGATGAAGCGCTGGTAGTCATGATCCTGAATGAAACAGATCTCCTGGCTCTCGGCCTTCTGCGCCACCGCCAGGCCAAAGCGCTGGGCCTGCTGGCGCACGTCATCCTTACGGAATGAACCCAGTGGTAACAGCATGCGGGCGAGCTGCTCCTGGCGCAGCTCGAAGAGAAAATAGGACTGGTCCTTGCGACGGTCGATGCCACGCCGGATGGCATAGCGCTGCGACGCTTCGTCGTACATCACTGAGGCGTAATGACCCGTCGCCACGAAGTCGGCCTCCAGCCCGAGTGCCCTCTCCAGCAGGAGATCGAACTTCAGCCAGGTGTTGCAGGCGACGCAGGGATTGGGGGTACGCCCCTTCAGGTAATCGCCGACGAAGTAATCGATCACCCGATGACGGAACTCCTGCTCGAAATTAAACACGTAAAACGGAATTCCCAGAGTGGCGGCGACCCGCCGGGCATCGCCGGCGTCTTGCTGCGAACAACAGGTGCCAAATGTACGCCCGTCGGTGGGCAAGTAATTCCACACCTGCATAAAGACGCCGATCACCTCATAGCCTTGTTCGGTAAGCAACGCTGCCGCCGTCGAACTATCCACCCCGCCACTCATGGCGAGCACCACGCGCGCAGTCATACACCGTCCTCTCAGTCTTCCAGCCGATAAAAGCTCAGGGCGACATCGCCGAAGCGCGCCACGCGGATACGGCGTAGCCGTCCGTAGCGCTCCGGTAACTCGCGCTTAAAAAAATGCTCGGCGATGACTTGCCCACTCCCGCTCAACAGTCCACCCTCGCCGAGCTGTTGCAGCGCGTCTTCCACGAGGGCGGCCCGATAGGGCGGATCGAGGAAGATCACGTCAAATGTCTGCCCTTGCCTTTTCAGGGTAGGCAGTACGTTCAGCACATCATCAAACCACACTGTTGCATGCTCGTAGAGGCCGCACAGCCGAAGATTTTTCTCGATCAAACGACAGGCCGGCGCGTGTACTTCCACAAACATGGCCAGACGTGCTCCACGACTCAGCGCCTCCAGGCCGACCGCCCCACTGCCGGCGAAGAGGTCGAGGATCGCGGCACCGTCGATCTGCACACCGAGAATATTGAACAACGCCTCGCGCACCCGATCGGGCGTGGGACGTAAGGCCAGCGTGCGGATGGTGGCCAGTCGCCGTCCTTTGGCGGAACCCGCGATGACGCGCACCATCTACGGCGTCTCC
>JBKPCR010000089.1:0-15382 GCA_046727435.1 bacterium
TATACCTCCGTACGGCCTCGGCCTACGGCTGGCAGTCACCATCGATACCCATGTCATGCACGTCTTTGCCCAAGGCGGAGGTGATGGGGTACTGCTGGTGTCGCTCGCCGACCACCTGGGGACCTTTAAGCAGTTGATGGAGATATCCACCGATGCGGACATGAATGCGCTCTGCCAGCGATACGATGGATTGTACCGATTGGCGAACCTGCTGGAGAGGCTGGCCGAGGGCATCGCCGATGGCAGCATCCCCGTTCCTGCATGAGAGTCAACGGTTTCCCCTTGATAAACGGGATTATCAAGGGGAAAGGGCCGGGGACCAGCGGCCGATGTGCTCCGGGCCGTCTTAGATGCCAATATGGTGGCAAGCAGGCTGATCAACCTGCAGGGTGTACCGGCGGAAGTGCTCCTGCGCGTGCACGCCGCGTCGGCCAACCCGATGGATTACAAGCTGCCCTCCCTGCTATCAAGACGGCAACATTCCCATTGACGCACTCTTCAGGCCCCACTATGGTATAGACAATCACGGTATATGTCTGTGCGACGTACCTCGGCTGCGACGTCCCAGGAGCGTGTCGATGCAGACTACCGCCTCTTGCGCGTACCCGAAGCCCCGAAAGCGACCTTACATCCAGCTCCCGCCCCGCTTCCTCGTGAGGCCCCGACTCTTGACCCGTACCTGAAGCTTGGCGTGACCGTCCCGTGCCGTCGCCGGTGACGGGTCAGTATGCTCACGCCTGTGCGAGGCCCGCAGACCACGGACCTCATCTAGCCGTGCCCGTCTCATCGAGTCGCCTAGGGCTCTATCCGAGAGGAGGAGGCTATGCCCATCATTACCATCTCGCGCGGGTCCCTCAGTGGTGGGACCGCCCTGGCCGAGCGCGTGGCTCAACGGCTGGGCTATGGTTGTGTGAGCCGCGAAGTCCTGGTGGAAGCCGCGGCGAAATACGGCGTGCCGGAGGCAAAGCTCTCCGACTTCCTCGACAAGGTGCCCGGTTTCTGGGAGCGCTTGACCGTGTCGCGTCGCCTGTACCTGCTCTTCATCCAGGCGATTATGTGCGAATTCGCCCAGCAGGGGAACCTCGTCTACCACGGACACGCCGGCCACCTTTTGCTCAAGGGCATCGGTCACGTGCTCAAGGTGCGGTTGATCGCTCCCCTGGCCTATCGGATCACCGCCGTCATGGCGCGGCAGGGCGTGAGCCCCAAGGCCGCCCTCCACTATATCCAACGGGTGGATGAGGAACGCCGGCGGCGGATGCGCGATCTCTTCGAGGTCGATTGGCGGGATCCCGCCTTATACGGTGTGGTGGTGAACCTCGAGGAGATGAGCCTGGAGACCGCCGCCGATATCGTGGTCTCCCTCGCCCAGCACACGGAGTATCAGCCAACGGTGGCGTCGCAGAAAGCCCTCGCCGATCTCACCCTCCGCTGTCGCGTGCAAGCAGCCATCGTGGCACACCCAGCCACCATCGGCATCATGGTCGAGGCCCAGGCCGATGGCGGCAGCGTGAGACTGGCTGGGGTGGTGGAGTGCAACGAGCTGCACGAGGACATCATCCACATTGCGCAGACGGTTCCCGGCGTCCAGGAGGTGATCTCTGATCTCGAGGTGAGGCCCATGTTTCCCTATGCCGAGCTGTGAGGACGCTGCGCCCTCTTCCCCATCGCCATCGTCCCCCACGCACGGGCAGGTAGGTGTGGCGGCTCGTCATCATAGAGCGCCAGCCGCGCAATGATGGACGCTCCCTGCCGGCGAGGGGAGATCCCTAGTCGCTCTCTCGAGCCACTGGATGTCCCTGACATCCAGTGGGGGACCCTGGCGGGTCCCCAGGAGGTGAGACATGTATCAGACATCCTATACCAGAGCCGAAGCGCGGGCCAAGGTCGGCCGGCGGGTGTGCACCCACATGGCCTTGGACGGCATCCCCCAGGGGACCGTCGGCACGGTGAAGCGTGTTGATCGCGTCATCGACGGCTACGATCTGGAAATCGCGTGGGCGGTTCCGGAGCGGCGGAGGCCCATGGTCGGGTGGTACACGAGGACGGAAGATGAAGGCTCGGTCGTCGAACTCGACGAAGGCCCGAGGGGCAGAGGCGAGCTGATCCGCCGGCGCGTGCATCAGCCCAAGGCAAGCACCTCCTCCGCATCAGCCTGATGCAGAGGAGGTTTTATGGGCGCCTGCCTGCACCTCGCCCAGGCAGGCGATGCACAAGTGCAGACGGGCAGTCGTGCCCTGAGCCTTGTGAGTGCCGCAAAGTCAGTCCATAGCGGGGGCATAGTCCGTCGCGGGTGGGGCATCAGAGCACGGGGCTCCGGCGTCTCAGCAGGTCAGCATCTGACGAGAGAGGAGGTGGACCATGTACCGACATATCCTCTTAGCCGTGGCGCTGCAGCAATGGGACGAGTTCAGCCCGCATGCCGTGGCGGCCCGTGAAGCCGCCGTTGCCCTGACCAACGGGTCTGGGGCACAGCTGTCAGTCCTGAGTGTGTATGACTACGACGACAAGCAGCCCGAGGCGCTGAGCCTCTCTTCCGTGGACTTGGCCCGCTATCGGGACACTCAGATGGTCCGGATGGACGAGCTGATGGCAACGAAGATGCAGGCCTTCCTGGCCGGCGCGTCGACCCACGAGACCTCGATCACGCCGCTGCTCAAGGTGGGGGATCCGCGCCAGCTGATCGTCGCCACCGCCGAGGCGCTCGGGGTCGACTGCTTGGTCATTGGCGCGCATAGCAAACGCAGCTTTCTCGATGTCCTCTTGGGCGGGACGGCGACGGCGGTCAGCCGCCACGCCCCCTGTGCCGTTGTGATGGTCCAGCCGGGGGAGAAGCGCCCACTCGTGCAGACGAGCGAGGTGGGGTAACCCCTCCGGGCCTCCATCCCAGGGTGACCAGCCGCATGGCGTCCGGTGAGGCCGGATCACATGGCCCTCCGGCAGGGAAGCGGCGAGACGACCGAAGAGATGCCCTCGGCTTCGGTGGTGGTGGCGACGGCGCGTCGTCGCCATGAGCTGCCGCGACACCCCAGCCGGGGGAGGATGCGCGGATGCGCCCGCATCCTGCCAAAGCGCCACGCGTCTCAAGAAATGTTTGCAGGGGAATGAGGCTAGACCTGCTTCGTGCTGGTCTTATGGATGGGTGAGGACATGGCGATGACGATCCGCGAACTGCGCGCCGCCCTGGCGACGATGGATGCGAACAGTAACGTACAGGTGGTCTTGTTTATGAATGACGGGACGAGTCAGGTGTTCGAGCTCGAAGAGGTCTTCAGCCACGGGGGATACGTGCAGCTCGAGATCTAGGCCCAAAAACTAGCGAAGCTACCGCAGGGGGCAATGCCGTTTCAACCAGTTGTTTTCTCGATGTTTTTGCTCTTACTTCGGTTAAGCATGAAGTGCTCTACAGAGTAACGGTGCAGAACGGCATGAGGACCACATGGCCGAAAACGAGAACTGGCATTATAGGCCTATCTTGGACCTACGGGAGGGAAGCGGCGATCCAACCTAATATGCTTTATCTCATTGACCAGAAAGAAATTCTGGCATCAGCACAGCCATTTTTAATCTCACGGTCAATTTCCCTTGTCCCCAGGAACCGGCACTTTTTCGTGACCTTTGCGCGTCTCACAGCCCCTGTTTCGGTGATTTTTGTCACGAATGGCCAGGGCCAAACGCAAAAAGGGAAACTCGAGTGAGTCGCGATGTGCTTTCTTAGGTCTGGTCGCAGCTTCCGTGCTGCAGGGCCCCATTGGCTATCTAGGTAGTCACCGGTGCGGTAGAGCGCCTATCCGGCAAGCGCATCGTTCTCTTATCCGTGATTTCCCCCCTCCATGTCTCCAACCGCTCAAAACAACGTAAAATCCCCACTCGCTCCCCTCGAAAAATCCAGTGGTTACCCCACTCGCTTTTCCCCGAACCGCTCACAAGAGCTATAATAGGCGGGAGTCCATGACCTTAGAAATTTGAAGTTTCTGGGGGATTCCAGAATGCCCGACCCGAATCGGCCCTACTACGCCTATCATTATGATGCGGGTTCCCATGCGGAACGCGCGCAGCGGCAACTGCAACTCTTTGATGCGGAGAACCTAGAAAGTCTATTCTATGCCGCCTTCGAGCTACGCACAGGGATTGAAGCACGCCTGTATGAGGGGGCTAAGGGTATTATTGCAAACCAATCTCGCAGAGGAAGAGAAAAAGAAACATACCCAGAGAATTGAAAAATCAAATATTGATAAATTATTTCTGAAACTTGCTACGATTGATGAAAACACTTTTCAGTCCTACACCGTAACTTTTGGGATACCAGGAGGCCAGTCTACTAGCGTAGTGCAATATACAGCTGTCACGAAAGAACTTGCGAATGATTAGACACGACTAAGTAAGCTACTCCACTACCAATTTTTTATTGATAACAAAGAGTGGGTTGTGAAGCGGAAGATATTTCCGAATGAAGATACCATGAGGTCACTGATGGATTATAGGGAGATGCTCGGCAATATTGCGCAGCGTTTAGAGGAAGCTAGTAGCGGTGCCTTACTGGCTCCTCCTTCATTCCTCCTCCAACTAATTGACGAAACTTAATAAGGACGCGCAAGAATAAAATAACCAGAGCACAGAAACCCATGACTAAACTATTAGGCACAACACAACCTCTCAAACGCTGGACAGCGGCCAGCATTAACTTCCTCATACAAGATGAAACCAGCCGCCTGCTGGATGCCATTGACTCCAAACGTTATTATGGCATCTTTCTGCTCGCCTATCGCCACCGCTTGCGCGCCTTTGAAGTCGGAATGCTCCAAACCGCTGATCTCGATCTTCAGCAATACCGTCTCCACATCCACCGCCTCAAGAACTCGCTGGATGGACGGCACATCCTGCAACCCGATGAAGTGAAAGCCCTCAAAGCCTACCTGAAAGAGCATAACAGCAACGTCCCTACGCTGTTCCTCTCGTGCAACGCCACGCCCATCAGCCGCCGCCGACTGGATGAACTTATGAAGCACTACGCCAAGCTCGCGGGCATCCCTGAGAGCAAGCGGCATTTCCACACCCTCAAGCACTCGATTGCCACCCACCTGCTCGACGCCGGCGCAGACCTCCGGTTTGTGCAGGACTGGATTGGACACGCTTCGATCAGAAACACCGTCATCTATGCCCAGCTTACAAGCCGGAGGCGGGATGAAGAAGCGCGAAAAGTATTTGCAACGCAGTATGTTGGATAGAGTTTCGTGGTCTGCACACAAAACAACGCCTCGCATATTACGGGACAACCCTCGTCAAAATTATCTTCACCTCAGTGCGGAGTTAACTCGACCTTGTTTATTCGAGGCCAGCTGAACCAGCAACCACGCCATACAGTGGCAGGACGAGGCTTCCGCCAGGGGAAAGCCCACATATGCAAATTTGCGGGGTTACGATGAACCGATAAGGTCGGCTTAAGTCCACACTGGTGTAAACAAAATTATGACGCGGTTTGTTGCGGGGCGTGTGCTTTTATTGTATTCACCAGTATAATTGGGGTCCTATCTTAGCTTCCCTGCCGTAGGGGCCATAAGAACACTAGGATGAAAAGAGGTGGCTATGAGTTTCGTCTTGATTGCTGGTCGCTGGCGTATTGATGGAGCGAATGCCACCTATCTTGGCCCGGACGAGCGCGAGGAGCCTATTGGCATTTGCCTTGCACCGACACGCTTTCGCTCCGGTACTCTTGCTGTCCATACAACACTCACCAGTTCAGATGGAGTCGCGCGTGTCATTATTGGCTACAACGCAGCAACTGGAAGCTACTACTCCATAGGCATTGGGGGCTCTGGTTATGCATACCTCATCAATGAGTTTATTCCTGGACGGGGGTGGCTCCCAGTTCAAGCCAGGGGATCGGTGTCGCAGGTAAGAACCGGTAGCCCTTACCGTCTGGAGGTCGAAGTGAGCGGACAACGTGTTTCGCTATCTGTAGATGGTGTACGGGTCCTGGAGGATGCACTTCCCTCCCCGCTCCAAGGGGATCAGGTAGGGCTCTTCGCTGGAGGTACCGCAGAGGTAGCCTTCGAAAATTTCCAAGTCTCTGGTAATGAGCCGCGTATTTTCGTCGTCATGCAATTTCGGGCGCCATATGACAGCTTGTACACGGAAGTCATCCAACCTGTAGCAGAGAGGTTGGGCTTCAAGGCCTTCCGTGCCGACGATGTATTTCGTCCGGGCGTTATTCTTCAGGATATTATACGCGGGATTGTAGAATCGGATGTTATCGTGGCTGATATCACACCGGGCAATCCTAACGTGTTCTATGAGCTTGGTTATGCTCATGCTCTACAAAAGCCCACGATCCTTTTGGCTAACCGACAAATCGAGAAGCTGCCGTTCGATGTCAGCGGATACCGCGTCATCTTTTATAATGATACAATTGGGGGGAAGCGAGACATTGAGGACTTCCTTGAAAGGTATCTCGACGATATTCGGCGAGGGACCGGAAGCCTCATGGTACTACCCCGCTAGCCTATTTCATATTATCTTCTTTTCCCAGGGGGTTCCTAACCGTTGGACAGCCGCCAGTATCAATTTCCTGACGCAAGACGAGATGCGCCGCCTTTTAGATTTTATCCTCTCCAATCGCGATTATGTCATGTTCCTCCTTGCCTACTGCCACGGCGTCAGTGCGCCCGAGGTCGGGATGCTGCACCTCAATTGATGGAGGAGAGTCTCATGTCTTCGCATCACCTTGCCCCCTGCTTAATCTCCTTGGTTTCCGTTGTCCTCTTCTCCAGCATGATCATTGCCGCTACGGCACCCCCGCCAGATCAGCTCACGATCGCGCAGTACAACGCGGTGCAAACCGGCATGACCTATCAAGAAGTCGTGAAGATCATGGAGCGGCCCAGGGAAGAGGTTATGCGCGGCGATATCGTTGTCTACGTGTGGAAAAACGTAGATGGCTCCAATATGAATGTCACGTTCCAGAATAATCGAGTGCTGATCAAAGCCCAAGCAGGGTTACGCTAGCATCATCACTGGAACATGTGACATGGTAGCTCGCTCCACGCGTTGGGGAAGCCATCGCTATTCCGCCCATTCCCCACAGCGGGAAATTCTCTGCTATAGTCGATTTCGCAGAATACGTAGAGAGCGAAATCCTCGGTTGGTTTTGATACAATTTCGGCCGTCCAGTACCATGAAAATACCCACTTATGCAGGCTCCATCCCTAAACACGAAATCCCTTCAAGGCCCGAAATATCAGCAAGAGCAGCCCTGTAAGAATAAGGAGGTGGTTGGCTAACGTTTCTTGCGCTGGGTCCTGTTACGGTGCACAAAATCATAGTGGTGTTGGAGCTTAATATTTTCCCACATGATTAATTTGCCGCTCACCTGTGTGATGACCTTAACCTCCCCATCTTGTGATATAACGAAACCAATGCTGTGATGAACTTGAGCGCAATATCGCATCATGGACCTGTGCCGTGTTCCATAATGATTATAATCAACTCTCCGTAATCCTACCTTTGTCCCAATGAGGACGGTCACCATACATATGCTCCGGAATCTCACGTTTGACGCCTTCGATATACGACTGAATACCCGTTCCTAGTATCTCACGCACCGGTCCGCCTTCGAGGACATTCAAAACATGTCGTAGAATCGTATTCGTTTTCAGCTCAGCAATTTTCCATAGCCCAATATAGACCACTAAGTGTCCTAGGCCTACAATACTGGCTTGAAAAACCCATAGGCGCTCGGGTCCACTTTCATCCTCATAATTGACGAAGTCATGGTAACGATTCCCTTGATCGATCAATCCCCATATGGAGAGGCGTCTGTGCCTGTCAGGATATACGGCGAATGAGGAAGTTCGAGGATCAGAGGCTTTCGCAATTTTGATGAGGTTAGGAATGATCACAGAGATTGATTTGGCAAGTTGTACATAACTCTATCTGTCTTTCACTATTCGTTCAGGAGGGTTCGGGTCAGGGTTATGTCGGTCAAGATACACGATATGGAAGATAATAGGCTGTGACTCTTCAGTCTTCAGACTAGCAAAGTACATTGATTCAAAGAGATCAACTACAATTTTCCGTTGAGGGCAGAACGATGCCGTCTTGTGCAATTCTGAACAGACAGCATCAGCGAAATCCTGTGGGAATTGGTTGGCAGGCATCTGACTTCCCGTCGATCCCACTCACGTCTCAAGAACGCCTACTCACAGAGTCTCTCACACGACTCGATGATCCGCGAACAGCTTCCGGGCCTCCTCATCACGCCGGGGGTTGGTCAGCTGGGCATACTTGGTGGTGTTCTGTACGTTCTTATGGCCCACCCAATCCTGCACGAAGCGCAGTTCACCGCGCGCGTCGAGGAGGTGGGTGGCGATGGAATGCTTGAGACTATGGAACTTCCGTTTCTCCGGCAGCAGGCCCGCCTTCTCTCCATAGGTCTGCATGGCGCACCACAAGGTGCGTCGATCAATGGGCACGCCGCGGTTGGAGATGAAGAGATATGGTGATGAGTCCGTACGAGCGCGCAGGTATGCACGCAGCAGAATGTCTAATTTTGATGCGCTTCAGGTCTGACAATGATGCGTTGGAAACCGGGCGACATCTCCGGCTGGCCAGGGACTCTCGTTGTTCGTCAGTTACCCTATGCCGGCCTTTTGCTGGCAACGGCGTAACCCTCAACGAGCGTGCGACAAGGCGCACGTGCTTGCGGTCTCAAAAACTACCGGCGGATGTTAGCGAACCACTCCAACTCGGGGGGGACGTCGGCGAGGCCTTGAGACTGCACGGCGGTCAGCACTCGTGATTCGGGGATACGACGTGCGGGTATTTGGGTCGTGGACATGGGGCCCCTCTCGTTTTTCATGGTGGTGTTTTACCCCCGATACAAGACATTATCGGGGGTAAAAAGGGAAGGGGAAATCAGCTTCGAATGCGCCGAGGGATGTCCAATATGCCGGGAAGAACTGTGGGAATTGATCTGGCTCACAACTTCGTGCACAGGCATGGGATTGGTGTGTCCGCGGAGCTTCTATGCGGATTTGGACAGTTTATGTTGCAAAGCGATCTCACAGGGAGCGTCACTCCCCCGGCGCACTTGGAAGAGGTGACAAAGAGTATTTCTGGAGTCCTGGTGCTTCCTGCCTCCGCAGCTCTTTCCGATGACCGATGGGAGCGGCATTACAGCGTACCCCTTTCCCAGCCACGTGCGAGAGTGCCTTGTCCCGACTTTTGCAGATTAAATCGGGTTCTTGGCCATATTTGGTGAAACGGGGTGGTTTGGAGGTCTTGCCCCGTGTTCCTGTCCACGAGAGGGCCCGGAACACCACGCTGTTACTGAGGAGCAATCTCTCCATGTTGCTCGTGGAGGTTCCCGTGCTCCCCACTTCACCAAATGTGGCCAAGAGCCTTAAATCGTCCAAATCCGTATAGAAGGTTCGCGGATACACCAATGGGATCACTGCCTAGGGGCATGTCGTGCGCAGGAAGCGTTGGTCCCGCACGCAAGTCCCAGCATTTACTTCGATGGCCTCTGATATAGGGCCGTCAGAAACTCTTTCAAGATCAGATTATTATAGGGCGTATGCTCAGGCTGCGTCAGTGAGGCATAGCCAAACTGTACCGTCATCCCAAAGCTACTGCGGAAACGATTGACGATCTCCGAGAACACCTCAGTGCGATAGCGGTGCATCATCGCCTCTCGTGAAGCCGTGGTGCTGCCCCACAGATCAAATTTATTGAGCAGAATGAGTAAGACCCGCAGGTTGACCCGCGTAGCGTGTGCGCTGAAGTCGCGGTAACTGTTATAAAGTTCCTGAAGATAGGCGTGATCGTCGTCGGAATTGTGGGTATCAACAATCACAATCATCCCCTCAGGATTATATCTTATGAGACGCCCGGCCCACTCGTTTGTCTGCCTCCCGAGCCCATCATCGGTGATTTTCGAGCGAAACCATGAGAAGTGGCTCTCCGACAAGTCAGCGGCGATTCTTCCGGTCCGTGGCTGCACCACTGTGCTGGCCGGCTCCTCTAGCCGTGGGGAGTGGCATAAATACTGAAACAACGTCGTTTTTCCCGCGGCCGCGGGCCCCACAATCTGGATCGAGGGTGGAGGATGGAACGTTCGGACTGCCTGGGCCATTTTTTTGCTGGCGACAGACAGTCCCAGAAGACCGACAAGGCCGCTCAGTAGTGAGAGGATGAACCGAACCCCGACCAGATACCTGCCCACGGCTGCTCTCCTTATGCATGAGAAGAAAGATGAGGCCCCCTCGGCACCGCAGAAACAAGGCGCCATAGCCCTTGCCTCTGCTTATTTCATGGAGGCCATGAGTTGCTGCTTTCGTTCCTGCATCTGGGTACCCAGGTGCTCGAGCCTCTCGCCGAGCGCCTCCTCAGCCTCCGGGAACATCTCCCCTTCTTCTTCCTCGATATGATGTTCCACATATTCCATCAGCACCTTGAACTTCGCATCGTAGCGCCCATCCTTCGGGTCCAGGCCCTGCAATTCCTCCATCAGCATCGTCACCACCTGGTGCGCTTCAATGGCCTCGGCGACGAGGCCCTTGCCGTCTTGATCGGTGTTCCGCTTCATGGCCGGGTAGAACAGCTCTTCCTCCAGCGTGGTATGGACTTCGAGTTCGGTGAATACCTCTTCGGCGATGCCCTGCTTTTTCTGGTACGCCCGGTTCCCCGCCGCGTCGTACTGTTGGAAGAGTGCCTTCACGTGTGTGATCCGCTTAGAGGAGATCGATCGCGTTCGGCATGGTCTGCTCCTTCCACCAAAGTGCTGGCGTGTGTCTGAGATGTCCCACCTGACGCGTGGCTGACGGCCCTGAGCGTTTTCCCCCATCTACGGATGCTGGACCCGGCCGTCCCACAGCCCTAGAGCTCATAGCATATTCCATACCGGCCGCTGTGATGAACCGGATGTCCTCGCAGGTGTCGCCCGGGAGCCAGACCATGGCCGGAACGATTACCCGGTCCACGTTCTTCTCTCCCTGGTCACCGGCTCCTCAGCCCCCATCGGCACTCATAATGAGAGGCAAGCAGGAAATCACCCTCTCAGGTTAAGGACGCTTGCCCCATGCCATGCGGCGTGGCCATGCACGGCGTCTGGGCCACAGCCCATAGGCACGGCCGTTCGCCGCCTCTCCGACCAGGCCTACCGGCTGATCATGGGGTTGTAGGGCTCACGTCTAGGAGGCAAGGCCCCGGCCCGATGTGCGGCGATGCCTCGGGGGGTAGGACAGCGCCGCAGTACCCTGACCACCAGCCCGATCAGCAGCGTTGGCCCTCGGTTGCCCTCCGCTCCGCGCGCGTATCCCTGGGCTCGGTGGGCTCCATCAGTCCACGCGGGTGCAAGGCCCTGCATTGGCTGCACGACCGGCCGCGCGCCCGGAAGCCCTCCCACCGGACTGAAGCATAGGGAGCGCCCGAGACCCCACGCCCGCACCGGTGCGGCTCGTCGGGAACGCCTGTGCGCTTGACTTTCATGTTGAGATGAACATGAGGTGACGAAAGGAGCTCCCAGCGTCCCGAAGGGCATGAGACTCGCGCCTTCACTATGCCGCTCTCTATGCACACCTCGACGACTCATCGCCACGCCGGGGAACTGAGTTGCTCTTGCCCAGCGATGACATGGGCTGCTGGCATACTCTTTGCTCTTGGAGATACTTCAGATAAGGCTAATCAACCTTTCGATGTGAGGAGGTCCTCTGGCTCTTACTTTACTGAAGGACAGAGGTGTGCCGCTGGAGCAGCAACGTTCACCTGGCGGGAGCTGGTCCAGCCGTCCTATAACAAACTTGACGATGACGCCTTTACGCGGGTGCCTGGCAGCGAACCGAAGCTGACCGCCCGTCAGGTGGTGGGGAGGTGCCTATGCGCGAGCGCTCGGAACCAAGCAAAGCCGTGTTGTCTTTAGGTGGGCTGAGTGTGCAGGAACTGGCACGCCGGGTCGTGCGCGAAATTCAACAAGATGACTGCTTGGGACGGGCCGCGCAACTGGCCTATTATTTTCTCTTTGCCCTATTTCCCTTTTTTCTCGTACTCACCACCCTGCTGGGCTATCTACCCATTCCTAACCTCCTGGACCGCCTCATGGACATGCTCGGACAGATGCTCCCAGGCGAGGCACTCCAGCTCGTACAGGACAACCTGCACGAACTGGTCAGCGGCGAGCGGGGCGGGCTCCTCTCGTTCGGACTGCTGGCGGCGCTGTGGACGTCGTCCAGCGCGCTCACCGCGATTATGGATAGCCTCAACCGCGCCTATGATGTGGAGGAAGGCCGCCCCTTCTGGAAGGTCAGGGGCCTGGCCATCCTGCTGACCGTTGGGCTCTCCGTCTTTATCATCGTCTCCATTGTCCTGCTCACGTTTGGCCCGCAGATCGGTGGCTGGATTGCTGACCACATGGGCTTAGGCCGCGTCTTTCAGATGGCCTGGAATGTCCTGCGCTGGCCCGTGATCGTGGGGCTGCTGATCGTCGCCATGGCCCTCGTCTATTACCTAGCCCCGGATGTCGAGCAGCAGTGGCAGTGGATCACCCCCGGATCCATCGTGGCGGTGCTCGGGTGGCTGCTCGCCTCCCTGGGGTTTTCGTATTATGTCAATCATTTTGGGTCCTATAACGCCACCTACGGCAGCATTGGCGCCGTCATTGTGTTGCTCACGTGGATGTATGTCAGTGGGTTCTTTGTCCTGGTGGGGGGCGAGATCAACGCGGAAATTGAACACGCGTCAGCCAGTGGGAAAGATCCTGGCGAAAAAGCGCCACCGTAGACCACTCCTGTGCGCGGTCGCTCAACCGTGTCGAGCCAGTGGGGTCGACATGCCACTGGCTGTACAAGATACTCTCGTCGCCCCGCTCGAATGGGTCGGGACGGCGTGGAATGATGTCCACCGCATCACATGAGACGGGGCGCCGCCCCCAGGAGGAAGCGATGCTGGCACGCGCAGCTCAAGAAGAGGTCGGTCAGGGACAGCAGGTCGTCTCAGTCCTGCACAGCAGCGACTTACAGGTATGGCGCTTGCTGGAGAACCTGCCCGCAGGAGCGTATACCTGCGACGCCGACGGGCTGATCACGTATTTCAACCAGCATGCCGTGCGGCTGTGGGGGCGTGCCCCGCAGTTGCACAACCCCGTGGACCGCTTCTGCGGCTCGTTTAAGCTCTTGTTGCAGGACGGCTCCCCGATCGCTCATGACCAATGCTGGATGGCCCTGGCGTTGAAAATGGGCCAGGCCTATAACGGGCACGAGATCATGATCGAGCGCCCGGATGGCCAGCGGCTCACCGTGTTGGCCCACGCCAACCCGATCGTGGACGACGCCGGTCACCTGCTCGGGGCGGTGAACGTGCTCGTGGACATCACCGAGCGCCAGCGGGCTGCGGAGATGCAGCAGCACCTGGCGGCCATCATCGAATCCTCGGATGACGCGATCATCGGCCAGACCTTGGAGGGCATCATCACCAGTTGGAACCGGGGGGCGGAACGCCTCTATGGGTATACGACGGAGGACGTCGTGGGACAGCCGATCGCGATGCTCGTCCCACCCGACTTGCCAGACGAGCTCCCGCAGATACTCGCGCACCTCCAGGGTGGAGAGCGCATCGACCACTACGAGACGCAGCGCCTGCGTAAGGACGGCACCCGCCTCGACGTCTCGCTGACCATCTCGCCCATCCGTAATGCTTCTGGACGAATCATTGGCGCGTCCAAGATCGCACGCGATATCACTGCACGCAAGCAGATGGCCATGGAAGCCGCGCGCAAGCAGCGCGAAGACGAGGTATTTGTCGAGCTGGCGCAGACGCTGAATGCGTCGCTCGACCTCGATACCGTGCTTCAACGCGTGGTGGAGGCGGCCCAGGAGCTGAGCCGCAGCGAGCACGCGCTGATTTTTCTCCGTAATCCGGGCACCGAGACCCTCGTGACGCGCTACCAAGTCGGCGCTCCTGAGATGCCCTTTGCCGACCTGCGCATCGCACCCGGCAAAGGGATCGGTGGGCTGGTGCTCGCCACTGGACGTCCCCAGCGGACGGCAGACTATGCCACGGACCCGCACTTCAGCAAAGACTACCTGGCACGCATGCGAGCCGGCGGGCAGCTCGCCGTGATGGCCGTGCCCATGATCATTGGAGCCCATGTTGCAGGGGTCTTCTACGTCTCCAACCATTGCTCCCAGCCCTTTACCGATCGGGATGAGGAGGTGCTGCGGCGTCTGGCGGCCTATGCCGCGACGGCGATCTATAATGCACAGCTCTACCGCCAGGCCCAGGAGGCGTTAGCGGAGCGCCAGCGAGCCGAAGAGGCCTTACAGCACGCGCATGCTGTGCTCGAGCAGCGCGTGCAGGCGCGCACGGCTGAATTGGCTGCGGCCGTTGAGGCCTTGCAGCGAGAGGTGGCGGAGCGTGAACAGGCGGAGACGGAGCGCCGGCGGCTCGAAGAAGAGGCCCGGCGTGCCGAGCATTTTGCCCTGCTCGGGCGCTTGGCGGCCGGCGTGTCGCACGAAATCCGCAATCCCTTGGGAATCATCTATCTGCAGGCGGATATTCTTGAGGAGGAGCTGCAGCGGCTGGCGTTGGCACACCAGGCCCCGCTACAGCCGGCGCTGAGCGAGATCAAGGCCAACTTAGCACGCCTCGACGATCTCGTGCAGGACTACCTGTCACTGGTGCGGGTGGCGACAATCCAGCAGGAATCGGCGGACCTGGGCGCCGTGGTGAAAGATTTTGCCCAGGAACTCGAGGCCGACCTAACCGCCCACGGCATCACCCTTAAGCGCGACGGGCTCAGTCAGCTGGGTCAGGTCGCCCTGCACAACAATACCTTCCGGCGCGCGCTCCTCAACCTTGTGCAGAACGCCATGGAGGCCATGCCGCAGGGTGGGAGTCTCACCCTCCGCGGCCTGCAAACAGCGGCCCAGGTCCAGTTGGAGGTCAGCGATACCGGGGTCGGCCTCCCGGCCGAGCAGCTCAGGCAGATTTTCGAGCCGCTCTATACCACGAAACCTGGCGGGACAGGGCTTGGGCTCTATCTGGTACGGGAAATCGTGACTGCGCACGGCGGAGAGATCACGGTGCAGAGTGACGTGGGACATGGGACCACCTTTGTCATCACGCTACCACGTCTGGAAGCCACAGGATAACCTGGGGGAGCCTGGGATCCTTCTGGCCCGACTGCCGGAAGGCTGACCCGTCATCGCTACCGGCACCATCACACGGGTCATGCTCGACGGATCAATGCCTAAGCTATCGCGGTAGGGATGCCAGTTACCCGGCCCCCCCGCACCGATCCGGACGTGCGGCACGACCGCCTACGGCTCTTCCCGTGGAGGCCTGGCGTCAACGCGCACACGCGGAAACGGCTGCCGGAGGCGCTGGGTGG
>JBKPCR010000090.1:0-11864 GCA_046727435.1 bacterium
AAGGTGGAAGCCCCGGGGTGGGCCGATGAAAGCGGCCACCCACAGGGCTGCGATGAAGCCAGCCTGTACCAGCGGATGCACCGGGCAGGCTTGACTCAGATAAAAATGTTTCCGCAGTTGGCCACCTTCGACGATGCATCACGGTTACAAAATTTGCAGGCGAGCATCCTCCCCACGCTCAGCTCGGAAGAAGCCGCGGAGTGGCGGTCTGCGGTCGCCCAGGGCGAGGCCGAGGGGACCTTCTTCATTGCCACCCCGTTTCACAGTGCGGTCGGAACCAAGCGTTGAGGGTGGCTGACTTAATGGGTGCTACGGCTCCGTTGCCAGCGCCCTGCGGGAAAACCCAGCATCAGAGGGCCGCGACGGCCTCGATTTCAAGCTTTAAATTGGGGGCCGCCAGCGCCGCAACCTGTACCAGGGTGCTGGCCGGATAAGCGCCCTGGAAATATTGCTCACGCACCTTGGCAATCTCGGCCCGCTCTCCCATGTCGGTGAGAAAGACGGTGACCTTGACCACGTTGGCCAGGGTCGCCCCTTCGGCCTCCAGAATATGTGACAGTTTCTGCAGTATGACCTCTGTCTGCTGCGCAGCCGTCCCATGTGCGGCATCAGAGCCCCCGGCTGTGGCGCCGGAGAGATACAACATGTTCCCGGCCCGCACCGCATGGCAGAATGGTCCGCCGGGTTGGCCGATTTCAGGAAAATCTCGCCGCGTGATGTCCATTGTGCATACCTCCCTTGTGCTGATAGGCTGATGATTGCCGTGCCACCCTTGTTCGGGATCATACCATTATCAGACCTAATCCCAACAATCTCAAGAGTCTACAAAGCCTTCAGATTCCTGGCGCTTGTTCGGGCTCCTCCAGCATTGTTGCCAAAAAGCTTCCCTTCATTTCAATGAAGGTCTATACTTGCCGACAGTCGTTGGTCGAACACATCTGGCCACGAAAGGGGGTAATGTATGGATTTCGGGATATTTCTCGACTTTGTATTACGCCCGGGAGGCACACCAGAGGAGGCGTTCAAGGAATCTTTTGATCTCGTGGACCTGGCTGAAAAATCGGGGTTGGATACGGTGTGGTTGGGGGAGATGCATTTCAATCCGAATCGCTCAGTGCTCTCGGCTCCGATCATCGTGGCCTGTTCTATTGCGACCCGGACGAAACGGTTACGGGTGGGGATGGCGGTCCAGGTATTGCCGCTGATCCATCCCTTGCGCATTGCCGAAGAGGCGGCGACGGTGGACCAGATCAGCGAAGGTCGCTTCGAGTTCGGTGTCGGGCGCAGCGGCAATATGCGCGCCTATGACACCATGGGCATCGACTATGAGGAGAGCAAGGAGCGCTTCCAGGAGGCTCTCGACATCATCCTGAAGGCGTGGTCGGGCGAGACATTTTCCTACGAGGGCAAATATAACCACATCACCGATGCCAGGCTGTCCCCCTTGCCCTACCAGAAACCCCGTCCGAAAGTGCGCATCGCCTCGACGACCGAGGATAGCTTTGGCCGCGTCGGCCGGCTGGGTTTCCCCATCTTCCTGTCGATGCGCGGCATGGACGTCGATGATCTGAAGACGAACCTGCGTGACTACCATCATGCGTGGCGGGAGACCGGACATCCTGGCGAGGCTGGCGATATCTCGGTACGGTTCCCGATGTACATCGCCCCCACCGATGAAGAAGCTGTCGAAGATCCCAAGGAGACCATTGAAGCCTACTTCCAGCGTATGCGCCGGCGCTTCGAAGAGGGCTGGGGTGGCTCGGGGAGCGAATATTGGGAGCGGCGGCGCCGCCGCCTCGAGCAGCTCGAGAAGCTTACCTATGAGGAAATTCTCGAGACGAAGGTGATTTTCGGCAGCCCTGAACGTGTCATCGACCGTTTATCCCAGTATAAGGAGATGCTGGGGCTGACCGGTTTCACGGCCGAGCTCAATCCCGGTGGGTTACTCCCTCCCGAAGCCGTGCAACGAAGTTTAAGGCTCCTGACCGAGGAGGTCATGCCAGCCTTCAAGTAGGAGGCTGGCGCCTGACCCGCCGATCTCGTGCTGGTGACAAACCGTCACTGGCGCGATCATCGGGCCATCCACCACAGAGGAGCGCGAGTGTGGAGCACGCATCCCACCCCTGGGGCGAGCCTGTGTGGTCCTTCCCCGTGCCGGTGATGCCCTACCCCCTGCCAGGCGACCTGCGTGTGGATGTTGCCGTAGTGGGCGCAGGGTTCACTGGGTTAGCCGTGGCGCACTATGTGCTGCAGCGCTCTCCCTCACTGCGCGTGGCGGTGTTTGAGGCGCGGGAGGTGGGGGCGGGAGCCAGTGGCCGCACCGGTGGCTTGGTGCTGGAGGACACTGCGGACGGGCCGTTGCCCGGCGTCGAGAATTGCATCGCCACGCTGCACGAGTTGGTCAGTACACAAAAGATTGCGTGTGATCTGCACGTGGACGGCTGCTGGGAAATCGGGCGGCATGGGGGTCTTCCATGTTCTCCCATCCAATGGACTGACCACGGCACGTTACAGGTGGTCAACCTCATACCCGGCGGAGCGTTTGATCCACGCAAGTTTCTGGCAGGACTGGCGGCCATCATCCAGCGTGCCGGGGGGCACATTTTCGAGCATGTGCCGGTGACAGGACTGGACGTGGCGCCGCGCGGGAGCGTACGGCTTGAGGCCGGTGGGAAGACCGTGCACGCCGAGCGGGTGGTGTTTGCTACCAACGCCTTCTGTCTCCCATTGCTTGGCCTCCAGGACTGGGCGGAAGGTGTGCATACGATCGCCGTGGCCACGGAGCCGCTGGCCGATGCCGTCCTGGATGCCATTGGATGGGGCACGCGCACGCCCTTTTACACGTTGGACCTGCCGTATTTGTGGGGACGCGTGACGGCCGATGGTCGGGCGGTCATCGGCGCGGGACTCGTCGGGCATGGTGATGTGGAGAACGCCCGTGTGGATAGCGCCGAAGCCAGGCACCTGTTCGACGGCTTGGAGCGCCGCATTGGCAGTCTGCACCCCGCCCTGAACCATGTGCACATCACACATCGCTGGATGGGACCCCTTTGCTTAACGAATGACAGCAAGCCCCTCATTGCTGCCTTTGATGACGATGGCCGCGTACTGGTGGCAACCGGCTACCGCGGGCACGGCGTGGCCCTCTCAGCCCGCGTGGGCAAACTGCTCGCAGCGGTGCTCGCGGGGGAGATCGAGCTGCCGGCGTGGAGTTATCGGCCGTGGTCGAACTGAGTCAATTTCTCCTTTATGGCCAACCCGCTGCTCTATTTCGAGAAAGGGTACTGCAATGAAGCTGTGTACGTATGATACCGGGAACGGACCGCGCGCCGGCGTGGTCGTCAACCAGCAGGTACTGGATGCAGCCTCGTTGCTGAGAGAGCCAGGCGGGTTGCGCGATGTACGCGCCCTGCTGGAATTACCCAACGACCCGCTCACACGCCTGAAGTCGGCCCTGGGGTCGGGGACTTCTGCGCAGGGTGTGCCGCTGCCGAGTGTTCGTCTGCGGGCGCCGATCTTGCAACCACCGACAGTACGCGACTTCATGGTCTATGAGGGGCATGCCAGCGCGGGTGGCACACGGCAACTCTCAGATGCCTGGTATCGGCTGCCAATTTTTTACTTTTCTAGCCCATTGCGCATATTTGGTCCAGAGGAGTCCGTGCCCTACCCGTCCGCGTCGGACCAGCTCGATTACGAGCTGGAGTTGGGAGCCGTCATCGGCCGGGAAGGCAGCAACATCGCCGAGACGGACGCGTTCTCATATATTGCCGGCTTCACGATCTTCAATGACTGGAGCTGCCGCGACCTCCAGCGCGATGAGATGGAGGTCCGACTGGGGCCTGCTAAAGGGAAAGACTCCGCCACCTCGCTCGGCCCCTGGATGGTGACGACTGATGAGTTGGCCCCCTTCATTCGCGACGGCCGCCTGCACGTGCGCTGCACATTGCACGTCAATGGCGTCCAATGGATGGACAATGATGGTGGTCTGATGTACCACACGTGGGGCGCCATGATTGAGCGTGCCTCGCGAGACAGCCGCATCGTTCCGGGCGACGTGCTCGGCGGTGGCACGGTCACCGGCGGATCGATCGGCGAGGCGATGCGCAACGGCTTGCCAGCGCGCTATCTTCAGCCAGGGGATGTGGTTGAGATAGAGGTTGAAGGGATCGGCGTCCTGCGCAATACCATCGCGCCAAAAGTCAATCCGAACCCACACTATCGTTACAAAGCCCCTTCCGTGGCGGCCCCTGCGCCATCCCGATAGAACCGGGTCTCCCCGTGAACATTCTCAGGTGACTCTCAATTGAGAGGCCGATTCTTCAACTGCAGAGCAGGCGCGAAGGTAAGGGGGTACCATGGCACTTGGCTGGGCCGTCATCAGCACTGGATTGCACGTCGACCAAAAAATCGCACCGGCCATTAACGCTACTCCCGATGCCGAGCTGGTGGCAGTCTGCAGCCGCGACCAGGACCGAGCCGAGGCCTGCGCTGCGAAGCATGGCGCTAAGGCGGCATACAGCGATCTCGGGGCACTCCTCCGCGACTCTCGCGTCGATGCCGTATTCATCGCCTCTCCCAATGCCCTGCATGCCCAGCACGCGCTGCAGGCCGCACAGGCTGGCAGACATGTGTTTAGCGAAAAACCCATGACCACGACACAGGAGGATGCTGTGGCGATGGTGCGCACCTGCCGCACTCGCGGCGTGAAGCTGGGCGTGGGATACCATCTGCGGCAACACCCTGGGTTGCGCGAGGCACGCCGCCTAGTTGTCGAGGGTGTGCTGGGGGCAGTAGCGCTGGCCCAAGGCCAATGGGGCTTTGGCGTGCGCGGTCAGGACAGGCCGCCGCCGCGCACCGGCCTGCGCCAATGGTGGGACGACCCGGACTTGATGGGCCACGCCTCCACCATGATGGGCACAGGTGTCCATGTGGTCGACGTGCTGCGGTTCGTCCTGGGACAGGAAGTCACTGAAGTGGCCGCCATCTCCGACGGCCAGACGGCATCGCGGCCCCTGGAACAATTGCTTGCCATGGTTCTGCGATTCGATGGTGGCACCATCGCTACCCTTTGTTGCGGGCGGCGCCTGCCCGATTCGCGCAACGACCTGGTCCTCTACGGCAGCTTTGGCCGCCTCATCGGCAGCGACGCCCTGTGGGAAGGGCGCCAAGGTACGTTCGAGGTGGTAAGCCAGACCGTCCACACGACCGAGACCTATCCCCCTCAACCTCTGGCCAACTTCATCGATGAGCTCGACGACTTTCACCGCGCCATCCGCGAGGACCGCGAACCGGCTGCCAGCGGCCTCGACGGCTTGCGGGTGGTGCAGGTCACCCTGGCGATGATCGCTTCAGCCCACGACCAGCGTACGATCCGGATCGAACCGCTGACGGTGTGAGGGCAGAGCGAGAGGGCAGACGGGCCAGAGATGTCGTCGTTCGCGCAGATACCGGAGAGCTTGGGCAGTCTCTTCCGGCTTGTTCCAATACCCTGGCATCACGTGCGGGCCACGGGTGATGATTTTCCCCGCCATAGAAGGAAAATGATCGAAGGCGGGTTCGGACATGCGCATGGCCATATGGGGAAAGACCCCAGAGCGCCTCTATCTTGGCCCGCTCCCGTCAGGAAGGGACATACCTCCCGAGCGATGGGCGGTTCAGCGCTGCAGCGCTTCTAATTCCACTGCTGGTGCTTGCGAGAGGAAATTGGCAAGCAGCTGTTTGCCCTCACGCGTCAAGATCGACTCCGGATGAAATTGCACGCCCTCGACCAGTAATTCCCGGTGCCTCACGCCCATAATCACGCCATCATCGGTCTCTGCCGACAGCTCCAGGCAATCCGGGAGCGTCTCGCGGCGAATCACCAGCGAATGATAGCGTGTCGCCTCAAATGGACGGGGCAGACCGCGGAAAATCGTTTTGCCGTCGTGGTAAATCATCGAGGTCTTGCCGTGGAACAGCGCGGGTGCGCGTACAATCTCCCCCCCAAAGACTTCACCAATACACTGATGACCAAGACACACACCCAGCAAGGGCACGCGTCCGGCGAACTCCCGAATGACATCGCAGGAGATCCCCGCTTCTGTGGGGGTGCATGGCCCGGGCGAGATGACAATCTTCGTAGGGGCCAGCCGCTGGATCTCCGCCACGGTGATCTGATCGTTACGATAAACCCGAATGTCTGCGCCTAGCTCGCCCAGGTATTGGACAAGGTTGTAGGTGAACGAGTCATAGTTGTCGATCATAAGGATCATGCGTCATTCCTCTCTGTCCAGAAGTCGAGTATGTTAAGGAGTTCCCGCAGATGGACGATCTGGGCATCGGGAATCACACCGGATGGCCGGTCCCTATCCGGCCGCTCTTTCCACACCACTCGCATGCCTACACGCTGGGCGCCTGCCACATCCTAGGGTGCTGCCTAGGTCAAACAACACAGCCTTGACCACGTGTGTCTCCAGAAGGCAGTGCTGAGTGCTGAGGACTGCATCCTCTGTCCCCTCAGCACTCAGCACTCAGCGCTTTCCTTTCACATTTCCTCTGGGGCCTTGATGCCAAGCATAGTTAATCCGCTGTCGATCACGGTTTGCACGCTTTTTACCAGCCACAATCGCGCCTCGCGCACGGCGGTGTCATCAGTCAAGATGCGGTGATTGTGGTAGTATTTGTTGAAGTGCTCGGACAGCGTGAGCAGGTAATCGGTCACGAAGAACGGTTCGGAGTTCTCAGCGGCACGCCGCAGGACAGCTGGGTAGTCAGTCAGTAGCCGCACCAGGTCAAAGGCCTCATTTTGCGTCAAAGGGCTATAGTCGACATCGGGTCGTAGCGGCTGATCCGCTTTGCGGAGCACACTGCACGCACGGGCATGAGTGTACTGCACGTACGGGCCGGTCTCCCCCTCGAAGGTAAGCACCTTCTCCCACTCGAAATTGACATCCTTGACGCGCCGTGTGCTCAGGTCGGTGAAGATGACAGCCCCGATCCCCACCGCTTCCGCTACTTGGCGTTTGTTAGGCAGTTCAGGGTTTTTCTCGTGCACAATCTGTTCAGCCAGCTCAACGGCGCGATCCAGCACATCTTCCAGAAAGATGATGTTGCCGCGGCGTGTGCCCATCTTCTCGTCATGAAAACGTATCAATCCGAAGTCGACGTGGACGCAATCTTGCGCCCAGGGAAACCCCATCAGCTCCAAGACTTTGAACACCTGCTGAAAATGCAGGCGCTGGTCCGCCCCCACCACGTAGAGCATCTTCCAGAAGCCATAGGTCTCATGGCGGTACATCGCCGCGGCCAGATCGCGGGTGGCGTACAGGGTCGCTTCGTCCTTTTTACGCAACAGGCAGGGGGGCATATTATAGGGATGGAGATCGACGATGAGTGCCTCGTCGCTGACACTCACGAGGCCAGCCTGCCGAATGCGCTCGATAGTTGAGTCCAGGTAGGGCTCGTAGAAGCTCTCTCCAGCCTGCGAATCGAAGCTGATGCCCAGTCGCTCGTAGATGCGCGCGAACTCCTGTAGGCTGAGGTCACGAAAACGTTGCCAAATGGCCCGCGCTTCTGGGTCGCCATCCTCCAAACGTTTGAACCAACCACGCGCCTCATCTTCCAGCTCGGAATCGGTTTCGACCTCGGCGTGAAAGCGCACGTAGAGATCATACAGGGTTTGAACGGCATGGGTCGTCAGGTCCGTTTCATTGCCCCAATGTTTGAATGCTACGATGAGTTTCCCAAATTGGGTACCCCAATCGCCCAGATGGTTAATGCGCATGACCCGATAACCTAGATGGTCGTGGATGCGATACAGCGCGTTACCAATGACCGTGGAGCGTAAATGCCCCACGCCAAAAGGTTTAGCGATGTTCGGGGAAGAGTAATCGACAACGACCGTCTTGCCCACGCCCTCTGTCGATTTGCCATATCCACTGCCTTGCTCAAGGATAGCCCCCAGACCGGCACGCGTATAGGCCAGGCGATCGACGAAGAAATTCACGTAGGGTCCAGCGGCACGCGCTTCTTTGATCAGTGCCGTCGACTGAAACGCGGTCGCAAGCTCGGTGGCGATCGCCTGCGGCGCTTTGCGCAGCGTTTTGGCAAGCGGAAAGCAGGGGAAGGCGTAATCACCAAGTTCTACCGACGGGGGTACTTCGATGGCCCGCTGAAACTCAGCTTCATCGAGTGGCACATGGGACTTTAGATACTGGATGATCTGGTCACGAAAAGCGTTCATTTTTTCTTTCTCTCGATGCGCTCGATCCCCCCCATATAGGGTCGCAGCACCTCCGGCACGAGGACGGAGCCATCTTCTTGCTGATAGATTTCCAGGATCGGGATGAGAATCCGTGGGGACGCGATCACTGTGTTATTCAGGGTATGGGCATAGTGCATCTGGCCCTGGCGGTCACGATAGCGCAATTTCAATCGGCGCGCCTGAAAATCATAAAATCGCGATGCCGAGTGCGTCTCTCCATAGGTGTTTCGGCTTGGCATCCAGGTCTCGATGTCGTATTTCTTGACCTGCGCAGTACCCAGATCACCGCCACAGACATTCACCACACGATATGAGAGCTGCAGGGCTTGTATGACTTCCTCGGCATGGCGAACGATGTGCTCATGCTCCGCGATCGATACCTGCTCATCAGCTGCGCAGATAATCACCTGCTCCACCTTATGAAACTGGTGGATGCGGTAGAGGCCTCGTGTGTCGCGTCCATAGGTGCCCGCTTCACGTCGGTAGCATGCCGACATCCCGACGTAGCGTTTGGGCAACTCGGCTTCGCTCAAAATCTCGTCATAGTGATACGCGGTTAATGGCACCTCAGCCGTACCGATCAGGTTCACCGCATCCTTCTCGACGCGATAGGCCTGCTCCTCACCGCCAGGGAAATAGGCGGTGCCAATCATCGCCTCATCCTTCACCAGGTGAGGCACCAGCAGGGGGGTGAATCCCCTACGCATCATGTGATCCAACGTAAAGCGCAGCACCGCCAACTCCAGGAGCACCGCTTCATTTTTGAGGTAATAGGTCCGCGTACCGGCGATCCTGACCGCGCGCTTGATGTCGATGAGGTCAAGTGCTTCGCCGAGCTCGACATGATCGCGCGGGGTGAAGGAGAAGGTGGGTGGCTCTCCCCAACGTCGAATCTCGACATTATCCGCCTCGGTGAGACCCTCAGGGACATCGGCAGCCGGCACATTGGGAACCTGTAGCATCAACTGCTCGAATTCTGCCTGGAGCGGTGCCAAGGCCGCCTCACTGTGCCTGAGTTGCTCGGTGAGGCCCCGGGTTTCGGCTAGTAGAGCCTCACGCTCGCTAGGAGGAAGGCTCGACACTGTTTTCGATTGACGATTCCGCTCGGCGCGCAATTGTTCGATCTCGGTGATGAGACCGCGTCGCTGCCGATCGACGTCGAGCAGACGGTCGACATCCACCTGAATACGCTTTTTCTTAGCCCCGGCTTTGACCAGGTCCGGGAATTCCCGAATAAACGCGATGTCGAGCATGATATGTTGTCTCAGGGGACCAGCTCACCAGAGCCCCAGCGGAGACAAGCCCTGAACCACGCAGGATCTATGGCAAAATCGGCTCTATGATCTGAAAAGAATGCTCACCAGGGCAATGCCGCCGAAGACCAGGAAGGTTCCATCCACCAACGACTCGCTCAGGAAACGACGCGCTAGACGCTGATGGGTGATCAGGTAGGCCACCGCCGACAGGTACCCGACACCCAACAGGAAACTTGCATGCAGCAGGCTGAGCCAACCGCTTAGAGGCGCCACGATGAAGAGCAGGCCCAGGATGGCCGTGGCACCCACAAGCAACTGCATGGTTCGCTTGATCCCGAGCACGATGGGAATGGTCTCCTTGCCGACGAGACGATCCCCTTGAATGTCGCGAATGTCCAACAGTGTCGACCGCACAAACACCAGCAGAAAGGCCATGCAGAAGAGCGCCCCAATCTGCCACCAGAGAACTGGCGTGGCGGAACTGAGCGCCGGCAGGATCAAGGTCATCACCGCCCATGCCAGCGGCACGAACAATGTCTTGGACGTGGGGATGTCTCTCAGGCGTCGGTATTTCAAGCTGTTGGCACGCTCACCCCAAACCAGATCAGTCTGATAAAGTCCACCCATGACCACCATCAGCGTGGTCAATGCCAGCGCTCCCCAGCCGAGGCTGAACGACATGGCGATGGCGCCTAGGCCACATGCCAGCGCACTGGCCTGCAAGATGCCTCGGTGTTGTTGATAGAATTCGCTCCGGTTGGGATCATTGAGCTTGCCCGCTTTCACCTCCGCTAGACGATTTAACGTATGTACGGCAAACACATAGAGCGCGGCGATGACCAGATACACCGGGGTAACTCCCTGCCCCAAGAGTTCCAAGTTGGCCAACGTCAACCCTGCCGCCCCGAGCGCAATATACAGATTGGTCAGGGTCAGAAACCTGAGCATGCGCTGCACCAGCGTCCAGCCTGTGGGACGGCGCGTTTGCGCTTGCTCGAGGCGCTCGACCACTTGCTGAATGATCCAGTTAGGGGTGGAAGCTCCGGCGGTTACCCCGACGGTCTCGCATTCGGTCAGCTTGTCGAGCTCCAACTCATCCGCGGTTTCGACATGAAACGCCGGAATGCCTTTGGAGCTGGACAACTCCACCAGGCGCTGGGTATTGCTGCTACCTTTGCCGCCGACGATGACCATGGCGTCGACCGTCTCAGCCACCTGCAACACCTCTTCCTGGCGGGTATGCGTATCGTCGCAAATGGTGTTCACCACCACGCAGTCGTCATATCTGGCCTTGAGCTGCTCCGCCACCTGATGAAACTTGATCTCGTTTGCCGTCGTCTGCGACACCAGACAAACTTTGCTCATCGGCGGCAGGCTGTCCACGTCTTCGACCGAGCTGATCACGGTGCCATGGCCCTGGGCATAGCCCAGATGGCCGATGACTTCTGGGTGGTCCTTATGCCCCAGAATCACCAGCTGGTAGCCCTGCCCGAGATATTTCTTAATGTAGGCGTGCACTTTGGCGACCAGCGGACAGGTGCCATCACGGAACTTGACGCCACGGCTCTTCAACTCCTGTCGCGTCTCCGGCGGAATGCCGTGGGCGCGGATCACCAGAGTCGTGCCCTCTTGGAGCTCATCGAACGTATTGACCACCTTCATGCCCTTGCTGGCCAGCAGGTCCACCACCTGGGGGTTGTGAATCAAGGGGCCGAAGGTATTCACCGGGCCATCGGTATTCTCCGCCGCGTCCATGGCGATGTTCATGGTCCGGCGGACGCCCCAACAGAATCCGGCCGATTGCGCCAGTTTAACTTTCACGAACGCGCCTCCTTCTCAGCTCAGCAGCAGGGTCACACTCGTGGGATCGTGATGCCGCGCTGAAATTGATATTTCCCGCCACGGTCGGCGTATGAGACCTCACAAACCTGCTCGCTCTCCAGGAAGATCACCTGCGCGATGCCTTCGTTACTGTAAATTTTCGCCGGCAATGGTGTCGTATTGGAAATTTCGATGGTCAGATGCCCTTCCCACTCGCATTCGAGCGGTGTAATGTTGACGACAATGCCGCAGCGGGCGTACGTCGATTTGCCGATACAGATCCCCAATACTCTGCGCGGGATACGAAAATACTCCAAGGATCGTCCTAAAGCAAACGAGTTTGGCGGGATGATGCAGGATGCGCTGCGGACATCGACGAATGAGCGCGGGTCGAAATGCTTGGGATCGACGACGGTGGTATTGATATTGGTGAAGATCTTGAATTCATCGGCGATACGGATGTCGTAGCCCATCGAGGAGAGCCCGTAAGAGATCACTCCCTCACGCACCAGACGATTCTCAAAGGGCTCGATCATGCCATA
>JBKPCR010000091.1:0-10958 GCA_046727435.1 bacterium
GATGTGGCTATGCCCAAAGACATGCACGCCTGACTTCAGGGAGCGAATTTGCGTGTCGAGCGCCGCGCAGCCTGCGACCTTAGGGAGTCCTTTGAATCTGAGCCGCTCCACAGCTGGGAGAAGGTCCCGCCTGGGGAGGAAATGGGAGAACGAGATGACCGGGCCATCGTAGGCTAGCAGACGAGGCTCGTTCATTTTCAGAAAGAAATCACAGACCTGCCCTATGTCTGTTGGCCATTTGCAGAGATAAAAATCAGCCCAACCGCCGAGGCTGTCGTTATCCCCGCTGTTATCGGCATCAAATTGGGGCTCGTACCAGGAAAATAGTGGCACGACCCACACCGCATCAACTTTTGCAGGGCTCGTCTGAATATCCAGCGTCTCGCACAGTGCCAGCACGCTGAAAAACTTCTCAACCGACGTCTGGCGCTCCTTACGCACCCATAATTCATGATTCCCCGGCACATAAAATATTTTCATGAACTTGGCTCGGAGCAGCGCCAACGTCGACTTCAGCGTGTCGAGCCTGTCAGAGATATCGCCGGCGGCAATGAGGATATCCCGCTGATAAGTTACATCCGATAGCTGCTCTACGAGCAACATGTTCTCTCGAAAATCAGTGTGGAGGTCCGAAATCGCTAAGATTCGCATGACTGACATGACACCCATGTATGGGCCATCCAACAGAGGGCGCGACTGCTCCATTGCGTCCTACATCCATGCACGATTAGCTGTCCGGGGTGCGATCATACGAGCGCTATCCCATACAGGGAAGCGACGATCGTTTGTACACTATTACTCTGACAGCTGCCAATAGAAAATCATCGTGCCCCGATACCACGAGCCCCCGTCCACAGGCTCCTTCCAGATGGGAGATGCTTGACCGCATGCCGTAACAAGGATAAGCTGCTGGACGCCTGGACGATTCGAACTCCACATTTCCGCCGCATCTGGATGGCGGTCACCACGAGAAGGGGGGGGAAGCATGAGGCGTCTGTCCAGCAGTCTGCTGGCCTTGGTGGTCGGCATCGGTATGCTCTCGGGAGTCGTTGCACAGGCAGGCCAGGCTCGAAAGCCTGCAGCCCGACCTCCCAAGGCTGCCGGAGCCGTGACGTTCACGGGGACGGTGGCCACGCCCCCAGGTGGGAGCAGCGGCGTCACCTGGGGCAAAGGCACGCTCATCCTCAATGATGGCTCGCAGCATGCGTTTGAGGTGAGCGGTCTCGGGGTCACCGGCACCCGAGAGGCGATCGTCCCTGTCCAAGCAGTCGGGGAAGTATTCAACTTGCGGAAGCTGTCGGATTTTGAGGGGACGTATAGGGTCACTGATCGCCAGGTGACGGCTGGTCGGGGTTCCGGACAAGTGTCATTGATCAATGAACATGGGGTCATGGTGTCGTTGAGTGTGTCGTCGCCCGCCACCACCGTGGACGTCACCCTCACACCGTCGCCGACCGGCATCGCTGTTAAGCTGGAAAAGTAGCCTGTGGGAACACGACCGCCGCCTGGCAAGAGCACATTGGTGGAGGAGAGGGGAGCAGTGGATGCCGTTAGACACACCCCACGTGAACGTGGCGAGATACACGTGAGTCGTCCGACGGAGGGTACATTGCTGGTGCACCTCTCCGGGAGCTGGACGCTGCAGAGCGACCGACCTACGGTAGCTGAGCTGCAGCAACAAATCAACGCTGCAGCCCAGGTACAGCGCCTGACCTTTGAAACAGCGGGTCTGACCGGATGGGACAGCGGCCTGGTGACTTTCCTGCGCAACGTGGAAGAGTTGTGCCGGTCGCGTCAGATCGCCATTGATCGCGGCACTCTCCCGGACGGTATTAGGCGGCTCCTGGACCTCGCCGCGGCCGTGCCTGAGCGGCAGGAGGCCCGGCGGGGAGAGGCACGGGATCCCATTCTCGCCCGCATCGGCAAGTGGGGCATTGGCGGCGTCGAGGCCACTGCCGACATGGTGAGATTCATCGGCGAAGCCTTCCTGGCCTTGCTCCAGCTGTTACGTGGCCGGGCGAGTTTTCGTGGGTCCGACCTCGCCATACTCTTGCAGGAGTGTGGTGCCCAGGCTCTTCCTATTGTGACCCTCATCAGTTTTTTGGTGGGTGCTATCCTGGCCTTTATCGGCGCGGTGCAGCTGCAACAGTTTGGTGCGCAGATTTACGTGGCCAACCTGGTGGGATTGGCAATGGCACTGGAGATGGGGGCGATGATGACCGCCATCATCATGTCGGGTCGTACCGGCGCGGCTTTCGCGGCGCAGCTCGGGACCATGCAGGTGAACCAGGAAATCGATGCGTTGACCACTCTGGGCATCTCCCCCATGGAATTCCTCGTGCTCCCGCGCATGCTAGCCCTGGTGTTGATGGTGCCGCTGTTGACGGTGTATGCCGACCTCATGGGTATGCTGGGCGGCGCGGCCATCGGCGTCACCATGCTCGAGATATCGCCTAAGATCTACTTCAACCAACTCCAGGAGGCGCTCACCATTAAATATTGTACCCAGGGACTCATCAAGGGCGCCGTCTATGGGGTCATCATCGCCCTGGCCGGCTGCATGCGCGGCATGCAGAGTGGACGCAGCGCTGCCGCAGTAGGGCAAGCGGCCACCTCAGCAGTGGTCACGAGCATTGTGGGCATTATCGTGGCATCGGCCATCCTCACGGTCATTTACCTGCAGGTTTGGTAGTCCAAGAGGAGTGTGTGCAGCAATGACGACAGCGGAAGCACCGATCATCGTGCGTGATCTGACCATGGCCTATGGCAGCTTTGTCATCCAACGCGACCTCACCTTCACGGTGCGACGCGGGGACATTTTCATTATTATGGGTGGTAGTGGCTGTGGCAAGAGCACCCTGCTGCGGCATCTGATCGGGCTTATGCCACCGGCCAAGGGCGACGTCTGCATCGCTGGTGAGAACTTCTGGGCCGCACCGTCAGAGGTTCAGGAGCGCCTGAAGCGGCGCTTCGGCGTGTTATTCCAGAGCGGTGGACTGTGGAGCTCGATGACACTGGCCGAGAACGTGGCGCTGCCGCTGCAGGAGTATACGAGTCTACCCCCAGACCAGATCCGCGAAGTCGTGTCGCTGAAACTGGCACTGGTCGGACTGGCAGGCTTCGATGCCTTCTATCCATCGGAGATCAGCGGCGGTATGCAGAAGCGCGCGGGGCTGGCGAGAGCCATGGCGTTGGATCCCGATATCCTCTTCTTCGATGAACCCTCCGCCGGCTTGGATCCGATTAGCTCGCGGCGGCTGGACGAGCTCATCATCGAGCTTCGGGACAGTCTCGGCGCCACGGTGGTCGTGGTGACGCACGAACTGGCGAGTATCTTCACCATCGGCAACAACTCGGTGTTTCTGGATGCGGATACCAAAACCATGATCGCCAGCGGCGATCCCAAGGTCCTGCGAGACGAGTGCCCCGATCTCAAGGTGCGAGAGTTTCTGACCCGAGGGGAACTTGGCCGCCAAGTCCCCGCTGCTGGGGTTCCCCAGACCTCGGCGCGAGGCGCAGGCTGAGGCAGGCAGACCAGGCGCGGGAAGCAAGGAGATCGATGCATGGGAAGACGGGCAAATCCGACGGTGATCGGAGCGTTTATCATCGGCGCCGTGGCGCTCATCGTCATTGGGCTCCTGCTTCTCGGTCGGAGCCAGTTTTTTTCCGAGACGCGGACGTTTGTGTTGTACTTCGACGGCTCCGTCAAGGGGCTGAACATTGGCGCGCCAGTCGACTTTCAGGGGGTCAGGGTCGGCTCGGTGACAGATATCCGGGTGCAGTACATCCCCCAGACCAACGAATTTCGGACGCCGGTATATATCCAGATCGAGGCCAGTCGAATCGGGCAGGCCGACATCAGAAGAAGTCGGGAAGAGCGCAAGCAATACCTCGAGTCTCTGATTACACATGGTCTGAGAGCCCGGTTAGAGGTGCAGAGTCTGGTCACCGGCCAACTGGTCGTGCAACTGGGCTTCTATCCCGACACGCCCATCAGACTGGTGGGGAAGGACCCCGATGTTCCGGAAATGCCGACCATTCCCACTGCCCTCCAACAAGCGCAAGCTGCCGCCCAGGACATTCTCGAGAAGATTCAGGAGTTACCATTAGACCAGCTCTTCGCAAATTTCATGCAGACGATCGAGGGCGCCAATCGCTTGGTGAACGCCCCAGAAGTGACCGCCTTAGTCCGCACCATGAGCGAGACGATGACCGACGTGCAGCACCTGGTGCGTCAGGTCGATGGCCAGGTAGGACGAGTGCTTGACGATGTGGATGGCGCTTCGGTGGCGGGTCGGGCAGTACTTACGGACGTTCAGCAGTTAGTGCGGCGTCTCGACGGCCAGATCATTCCCTTGTCCGATGGCGCCAAGCAAACGCTAGAGGCGGCGCGGGTGCTCCTGAAAGACAACCAGCAATTGGTTCGTAATCCCGACGGCAAGGTCATCCGCATGATGGAGAGCATCACAGATACTGCGAAAGCGACGCAAGCGACCATGGTTACCGCACAGCGGCGGCTCGATAACAATCTCGTGATGGCACTGCAGGAGATGACGGCAGCCGTGCGTTCCATCCGGGTGCTGGCCGATTACCTGGAGCGCAATCCGAATGCGCTGCTCACGGGAAAGGGTGGGGACCGGAGGTAGAGGATGTATTCTATTATGCTTGCACTTGTGGGGGCGACCGTGGGGACGACCCTGATGGTAGGAGGCTGTGCCAGCCAACCCTCGCGATTTTATCTCTTGAGCGCTGTGGCCAACACAGAGACAGCGTCGCCGGGAACGTCAGGCCAGCAGGGCCCAACCATCGGCGTCGGCCCCGTGACCTTGCCGCGCTACGTCGATCGACCGCAGATTGTCACCCGTACCAGCCCCTATGAGATCAGAGTGGCCGAGTTCGATCGCTGGGCAGAAGCACTTGATACCAACTTTACGCGCGTCCTCGCCGAAAATCTCTCGATCCTGCTCCCCACTGCTCGCGTCGTCATGTCCCCCTGGCCGCGGGCAATCCCCATCGATTACCAGGTCACCGTGGACGTGACCGACTTCCTGAGTCAGGTCGGTGGCGACAGCCTGTTAATCGCCGACTGGACACTCTTTAAGGGCGAAGGACAAGACGCGCTTACGAGCGGAAGGTCACGTTTCAGTGCCTCCCCTGGTGGACAAGACTATGCCGCAATCGTTGCTGCCATGAGTCAGACGGTGGCCAGCCTCAGCCGTGAGATTGCCACCGCAGTCAGGGGGGTTGGGCCAAGAGTGTCGGTACGCAAAGGCGTTTCGGGCAGGGCGACCACCCCGTGACCAGGAGGCAATCAAGGTCTGGAGTGGTCGCTGATCCTAGTCGGCAGGTGGGCATGATCGAGGAGAACTGCGATGTCGCGTCCCATTGGACCTGATGCCATCTATTCCTTGGTGGGCGTCGCCGACCCCCACTTCACCCCGGACGGACAGCGCTTGGCTCTTGTGCGATCCTGGATCGATCGGGATACGATGGAAGGGTGGTCGCAGATCATATTGATGACTCTGAGCGATGGCTGCACGGAGGTCTTTACGCAGGGGATGCACGATGCCTTCCCTCGGTTCTCCCCCGACGGACACTATCTCGCCTTTCTGAGACGACACGACAACCAGCCGCGGCAGGTCTGGCTGATGCCAGTGCACGGTGGCGAGGCCCGGCAACTCACCCATGCCCCTGGAGGCGTCGCCGAATTCGCTTGGTCGCCGGATGGGCAGCGGCTCGCCTTTGCGGCCGATGTTGATCCTGACGGCCCACCCGAAGGATATGATGTGAAGAAGGAGCCACGCGTCAAGGTGGTCCGGCGCCTGCGTTACCGCTACGACACGCTAGGCTGGCGTGGTGAGGCCCAGCGTCACCTGTTCCTGATCGGTGTGGCTGGAGGAGATGCCCGGCAAGTCACGGACGGCGATTGGGACGATCTCTCTCCCGCCTGGTCGCCTGACGGTCGGCACATCGCTTTCATCTCCGGACGCCGCTCTGAACGTGACATCCGGGCCTATAGCGAGGCCTACGTCGTGCCGGTGAGTGGTGGAGAGCCCACATGTTGGTCGGGAGAACTCTACAGCATCGGCGCCCTGACGTGGTCGCCCGATAGCAGCCGCCTGGTGGTAGTCGCATCCGACGATCCCAATGGGAGCGCTGGGTCTCAGGGATGGCTCTTCGTACTGGGCCCTGGGCAGGCGCTACAGCGCATCACCGACGATGCCTTCCGACCTGCCACCGGATTCTATCCCATTATGTCAGCCCCAGAACTGCGCTGGACCGCTGACGGACGGATTTTGCTGATTGGCGACGTCCGGGGTGAGTCCTACCTCTATGAACTCCCTGCCGCCGGAGGCAGCACGCGACGGATCGCGGGGGGCGGTTTTCAGGCCACTGCCCTGACGCTTGACCAGGAGGCAGGACGATCGGTGCTGGCGGCGGCGCCGCCGGACTCTCCTGCGGCCCTGTACTTGGTGGATACTGCAAGTGGTTCCTTGAGGCGGTTGACCGACGACAATCGCGACTACTTTGCTGAGTCCCCGCCGGCCCGTCTCGAAAAATTTTCCATCCACCGCCAGGGGCTGGAGATTGAATGCCGTCTCTGGTTGCCGCCAACTTCCGACCCAACTCAGCGCTATCCCCTGGTGCTGGACATTCACGGCGGCCCCAACTCCGCCTTCTATGATGCCTTCAACCTCCCGCAACAGGTTCTGGCCACGGCGGGATTCGTCGTGCTGGCCGTTAATCCCAGGGGCTCTACCACCTATGGCGATGCCTTTAGCATGGCAGTGCTAGGGGATTGGGGTGGAGAGGACTATCAGGACCTCATGGCGGCGGTGGACACAGTCGCCTCACGTCCCTATGTCGATGCCACGCGTCTGGGAGTGCATGGCTATAGCTATGGGGGCTTCATGAGCAGTTGGATCATCGGCCATACATCGCGATTCAAAGCCGCGGTGGTGGGCGCACCATGTATCGATCTGCCCAGTATGTATGGCACCTCTGATATCGGCGTCAGTTTCGGCGAGGTGCAATGGCGCGGCACCCGCTGGGAGGCCCTGGCACAGGCGGTCGAGCGCTCTCCACTGACCTATGCGCCGGCCGTTGAGACGCCGGTGCTGTTACTGCACGGCGAGGCCGATCTACGCTGCCCCATTGAGCAAGGCGAGCAGTACTTTGTCGCGCTGAAGCGCCACGGCAAAGAGGTGGAATTCGTACGGTTCCCGGACTGTTCGCATCTGTTCCTGCGCATCGGCCATCCGAAGATGCGCGAGGAGTACCTGCACCGCATGTTGGCATGGTTTCAGCGCTATCTCCAGCCCTGAGCTCTGGCCACCCTACAACGTCACTTCACACCTCACGACACCAGACCTCGGCGCGAGGCTGAACACGACGACGCGATGTCGGTATTCCCTCACGCTAACGTCACGATTACGCCCTCGTCCCCGCGTAGGGTGATCACGCGGTGTACGGCTTCGTCGGCACGATCGAGATAGGTGGAGAGTACGACGTGCCCCTGGAGTTGCACCTGATCGGACGCGAAAGTATGGGGCTGTGCACCAAGGTTCAGCACCACCAGGAACCGTTTTCCAGCATGTGTCCGCATGTAGACCAATAGCTCACCGTGCGCCTCCACCGCGGTATACGCGCCAACGGCTAGGGCCGGTGTGGCACGGCGTAGCATGCTCAGACGGTGATACAACGTCAGCATCGATGCTGGATCATGGCGCTGCGCCTGGACGTTGACGGTCTGATAATCCGACGCCACAGGCAACCAGGGGGTGCCGGCGGTAAAGCCAGCGTTCGGGCTACCGTCCCACGGCATGGGCGTGCGTTCTGGGTCACGCCCCAGCCCCAAGCCAGGCACGTTCTTCTCCCATGGGTCTTGCACCAACTCCGGCGGGATGGCGACATCGTGCATGCCCAGCTCATCGCCGTAGTATAGGGTTGGCGTGCCGCGCAGGGTCAAGAGCAACATAGCGGCGACGCGTGCCTGGGCGCTGCCGACCCGGCTGGCAAGGCGATGCTGGTCGTGATTGCCAAGCACCCAGTTCGGCCAGCCGTAAGAGGGTAGCGCTGCCTCATAGCGGCCGATCAAGGCCTCGATTTGTCGGGCGTTCCAGGGGGTGTGAATCAGATGAAAATTGAACGGTAGATGCATACCCACACCATCGACGCCGTAGTAGCTCATGAGTCTTTCGATGGGGAGATACAGTTCGCCGATAAGCAGGCGCCCATGGTATTGGTCCACGGTGCGCCGCATGGACACAATCATCTCGAGCACTTCAGGCCGATCGGTGGTGTAGACCGGAAGCAGCGCGTCGTACGGCCCCTGAGCCGGGTGGTAGGCTGGGTTAGGCGGGTTATCGCGTCGCTGCTCGTCTTTGATAAGCTGCCGCAGGGCATCCACCCGAAAGCCATCCACGCCCCGGTCGAGCCAAAAGCGCAACACAGCCAGCATGGCAGCTAGGACTTCGGGATGCCGCCAATTGAGGTCTGGTTGCTCTTTGAGATAGGCATGATAGTAGTACTGGCCGGTTGTAGCGTCCCATTGCCATGCACTGCCGCCAAAGACACTACGCCAGTTGTTGGGTGGTCCGCCATCGAATGCTGGGTCGCACCAGATGTACCAGTCTCGTTTCGCGTTTTGCCGCGATGCGCGCGACTCAAGGAACCAAGGGTGCTCATCGGAGCTATGATTGGGGACATAGTCAAGGATGACTTTCAGGTGGCGACGATGCGCCTCGGCGAGGAGGAGGTCGAAGTCGGCCAGAGTACCAAACAGCGGGTGAATCGCGGTATAGTCGGAGACGTCATAACCAAAGTCGGCCATCGGTGAAGGAAAGATCGGCGAGATCCAGATGGCATCGACGCCCAGCCACTGTAGATAATCGAGTTTGCTAGTGATGCCGGGCAGGTCGCCGACGCCATCGCCGTTGCTATCCATGAATGATCGTGGATAGATGTGATAAATAATACCCTGCTGCCACCAGAGAAGGGCGCCATTCATCAGGCAAACAGCTCGGCTATCGAACACGAAAAACCTGGGATGACATCCTCGCCCGACAAGGTGTCGGCAGACGTGAGAACACGCAAATCCACGGGTGAGCGGTGAACGGTTACGGTCTGCATCTCGGGATCGACAATCCACAGCAGGCGGACGCCGGCTTCAAAATAATCACGAATTTTGCGCTGCAAATAGCCATACTTCACCTCTGGTGAGATGACTTCCACTGCAAGATCGGGGACGACCTTGGCAAATTCCTGGGGATTGCCATACGCAGCGAGCTTTTCAGCACTCACGAACGAGACATCGGGGGCCCGCACGCGATGCGGTGTCAGCTCGTAGCCAAGATCTGGGCCGAAGATCTCTCCCAATTGGTTAGGAAACACAAAAATATATAGTAGACGCTGGACCGTGCGCACGACACGCGCTTCGGGCAAGAAGCTTGGGCTCATCCTCACCAGCTCTCCATCGACCAACTCGCAAAACTCGCCTTCCTGTCCCATTTCCACGAGATCTTTAGCCGTGAGCAGCGTCTTCGTTAACTCATTCTTCTCTGCCATGGTCTTACCTCTAGCGGCGAGTACGGCAGGCAAACCCTCACGCGGTGGTGATCGCCGCCGCAGTCTCCAGACCCAGGTCCTTGATGCTCTGTTCGCGCATGATAAACTTCTGGACCTTGCCGGTGACCGTCGTGGGAAAAACCTCGACGAACTTGACGTAGCGCGGGATTTTGTAATGGGCGATTTTATCGCGACAATACTCGCGCAACTCTTCGGCGCTGGCCGCCTCCCCCTCGCGCAGTCGCACCCAGGCCATGATCTCCTCGCCGTACTTCGCATCGGGCACGCCGATCACTTGCACATCGCTGATCTTTGGATGGGTATATAAAAACTCCTCGATCTCACGGGGGTAGACGTTCTCGCCGCCACGGATGATCATATCCTTGTTGCGCCCCACGATCTTGTTGTAGCCTTCCTCGTCCATCACTGCCAGATCCCCGCTGTGCATCCAGCGCGCACCATCGATGGCCTTGCGGGTGGCCTCGTCATTATTCCAGTAACCCAGCATGATGCTGTAACCGCGGGAGCAGAGCTCGCCCGGTGTGCCAATCGGAACAACCTGGCCGGTGGCCGGATCGATCATCTTGATCTCTAGATGAGGATGGACCTGGCCGACGGTGCTGACGCGCTTATCGAACGGCGCATCGGCGTGTGTCTGTGTGCTCACCGGGCTGACCTCGGTCATGCCGTAACAGATCTCCACCTCGTGCATGTGCATCAGCGTGTTGACCTTCTTCATCACCTCAATGGGGCAAGGTGAGCCCGCCATGATGCCGGTGCGCAGGCTGCTCAGATCATATCTGGCGAAATCTGGATGGTCCAGCTCGGCGATGAACATCGTCGGCACACCATAGAGGGCTGTCGCCCGCTCCGCTTGCACAGCCTCCAGCACCGCCTTGGCATCAAAGCCCTCGCTAGGATAGATCATCGTGGCGCCATGCGTCATGCATGCCAGGTTGCCCATAACCATGCCGAAGCAGTGGTAGAGGGGCACCGGGATGACCAGGCGATCCTGGTGGGTCAACCGCAACACGTGGGCGACGAAGTATGCATTATTCAGGATGCCGTGGTGGCTGAGGGTGGCGCCCTTGGGATAGCCCGTGGTACCGCTGGTGTACTGGATGTTGATCGGATCATCGAATTGCTGCTGACGTTGGCGCTCGGCGAGGGCTGCGGGGCTGACTTCCGCCCCCATCAAGGAGACATCGCCCCAGGCGTACATGCCCGCCCCACGCTCGTTGCCCAGCCTAATGACTGCCCGCAGATCGGGGAACTTTCTCGCCTTGAGCTGATTGGCCGGGGTGTCTCTCAGCTCGGGCACCAGCGTGCAGAGCATTTCTGTATAATTGGACGACCTGAATTGCGGCGCCATCACCAGCATGGCGCAGCCG
>JBKPCR010000092.1:0-9394 GCA_046727435.1 bacterium
TGGCGTCCTCTACCTGCGCGGCTGTGAGACCCGCTGGGGTCCCTACCCCTACTGCCGGCAGATGCGCCATGGGATTTTCTCAGCGACCAAATCCCTGGGCGCCGCGGTCGCCCTGCTCCGGCTTGCCCAGACCTACGGCGAGCAGGTCTTCGATCTCAAAATCAAGGACTATGTGACGGTGACCGCGGCCCATGACGGGTGGGAGCGGGTGACCTTCGGGGATGCCCTGAACATGGCCACCGGGATCGGCGAGAACTGGCCACAGCGGGAGCCCAATCATCCCTTCGCGGACTCAGAGAGGTCACCAAAATACTTCAGGTGGTCCGGGGCGCGGACGGCTCAGGAGAAACTGGAGGCCGCCTTTGCCTTTGGCCAATACCCATGGGGGCCCGGGGAAGTTTTCCGCTATAACGGCATGAACACCTTTGTCCTGGCCGCGGCAATGGACGGCTTTCTCAAGCGCCAGGCGGGACCGAAGCCCCATCTCTGGGAGATGGTGGTGACCGAGGTCCTTCAGCCGCTCGGGATCTTCCAGCTGCCGATCCTGCATACGCAGGAGGCCGCTGGGGAGCGGGGCCTTCCACTGCTGGACAATGGCTTCTACCCGACGATCGAGGACCTCGCCAAGCTGACCACCCTCTTGCAGCACGGCGGCCAGCATCAAGGCCAGCCACTGCTGAGCGCCGCCACACTGGCCGAAGCCTTGTACAAAACCGACGCTAAGGGCTTGCCAAGCGGCTGGACGGCCAACCGGTTCGGCGCAGGACGCTACCACCGGTCGTTTTGGTCGGTGCCCTATCGCACCGCCAGCGGGTGTGTCTTCCAGATCCCCTTGATGGCCGGCTACGGGGGCAATGTCGTCGTGCTGCTGCCCAACGGCATCTCCGCCTTCCGCGTCGCCGATGGGGAGCATTACGACGTGGACAGGATGGTATTGGCGGGCGAGGCCATCCGGCCCTTCCCCTGTCCGGCGGGGTCTGAGGAGACGCCGCCGCCTGCACGCCAGCCGCTGACGGCGAGCCAGCTACGCACCGAGTTGGCTGGCCACACCCTCTACGCAGACGCGATGCAGATGTTTCCGATCCTCGCCGGCGGGCACCTCACGCTCTTTGTGGCGGCCGACGGCGTGTTGTACGGCACATTCAAAGCGGAGCCTGACCTCGGCATGGAACACGACCTCGGCCGGTGGCATATCACGCCGGACGGGCAGTTTTGCCGCCAGTGGCATGTGTGGGGCAACCAGCGCCAACACTGCTTCACCGTGTACTTGGAGGGCGAGACCTTCGAACTGGAGCTGAAAGACCGATTCGCCAAAGAGGTATACCGACGCGTGCTCGGCAACCCGGAGGGCCATTGAGCCTTGCCTGGCTCCTGAGCCTAAGTCCCGTCAGAACCTTCCGACAAGCTGGTGCGGAGTGAAGCCGACCTTCCCGGGCCCTGCGGTCGCTGGAAGATCCTCAGGACCAACGCTGCACCCGCACATTCTTCCGCACGTGGTATCCGCAGGTGGGCTCGTAGTGGTCGGCCAATGGCACCTGCCGCTGGCTCTCCGTCGCAAATGCGTTTACAATGCCTATCCGCCGAAGGGGATTTACGACTGCAGTGAATAACACACATGGAGATTTGCGACCCGAGGCCAGAACGCCGCTGAGCCAGGGTGTTATCGCCTCAGGCGAAGCGAAGGAGGGCAGCCATGGCCAGACCCACGGCGGCGTTTCTATCCGTTCTGCTTTTCACCATGCTGTCCGTCTCGGCGAGTGCGCAACCAAAAGGGCCGACGCAGGCCGAGCTGAGCGCTGCGGCCGCCAACACGGCCGACTGGGTGCACCCCAACCACGATTATGGCGGGCGACGGTTCGTGGACATCGCCGAGATCAACCGATCGAACGTCCACAGTTTGAGCCCTGTCTGCCGCTTCCAGGCGGGCGACCTGCATCCGTTCCACACGAACCCCCTCGTCTATCGTGGCGTCATGTACGTTACGACGACCTACTCGACCATCGCCCTCGACGCGGCCACCTGCGGCCTCCGTTGGCGGCACGACTGGAAGCCGAAGGCCCAGGAGAACTGGCCTCAGCAGCGCGGGGTTGCTTTCAAGGATAGCAAGGTTGTCCGCGGCACACGCGACGGCTATCTGTTGGCCCTCGACGCCGAAACTGGCCAGGTGCTGTGGGAGCAAGCGGCGGCTGACGCGGCCAAGGGCGAGACGTTCACTATGCCACCACTGATCTATGAAGACCTCGTCATCATCGGCCCGGCCGGCAATGAGGCTGTGGTCAAAGGCTGGGTCGGCGCATTCCGGCTGGACACTGGCGAACCGGTGTGGCGATTCCACACTTTTCCTACCCCAGATGAACCAGGCTTGGAGACTTGGAGCACCACCGATGCGCTCACCGCCGGCGGGGCCGTGTGGACACCGTTCTCCCTCGATGTAAACGAGAGCCGGGTGTACATTGCGACCGGCAACCCCGCTCCCGATTACTATGGCGACGTCCGCCAAGGGGACAACCTATATACCAACTCCTTGGTCGTCCTCGACGCCCGGACCGGCAAGCTTGTGTGGCACCATCAAGCGACCCCACACGACACGCACGACTGGGACCTCACCCAGGCCAGCCCGCTTTTCACCGGCGAGGTGAAAGGCCAGTCGCGGAGGCTGGTCACCGTGACCGGGAAGGATGGCTTGCTCCGCGTTCTCGACCGCGAGACGCGTGAGGCCATATACGAGGTAGCGGTCACACGCCGAGAGAACGTCACAGCTCCCGTGACCATCGAGGGCGTGCACACTTGTCCCGGGCCCCTCGGCGGTGTGCAGTGGAATGGCCCTGCGTTCAGCCCGCAGACCAACATGCTCTATGTCCCTGCCGTTGACTGGTGCGGCACATACAAGAAGGCCAAGGAGCTGCGCCACGTCGAGGGGCGGCTTTATATGGGCGGGTCATTCATGCCTGACCCGGTGGACCAAATGCGCGGCTGGCTGACGGCCATCGAGGCCTCGTCGGGGACCGTCCAATGGCGGTACCAGTCGTCGCGGCCCATGGTCGCTGCCGTGACCGCTACCTCGGCAGACCTGGTCTTCACCGGCGAGCTCAATGGAGACTTCATCGTGCTCGATGGCCGCGACGGCAGTGTATTATATCGCTCCAATACGGGAGGCGCCATCAGCGGCGGCATTGTCACCTACCAGGTCGGCGGCAAGCAATACGTGGCGGTTACCTCGGGAGCCGCCACGAGATTCTGGAGGGTGCCTCCTGCCTCCGCGACCGTTGTGGTCTTCTCATTGCCCAAGATCGAGAACTAGCCTGGACTTCCGGGATGATCGACGAGGAAGTCTGTCCTTGGTTCACTGTATGTGAACAGTGCTTCACTTGCGGAAAAATTTCATTATCTAACCCCTCCCGGCTGGGAGGGACATCTTTGCATGCCTTGCTATGGCCTCTGGCTGGCGCACATTGCATCTCAGGCCACCAAGTGAAGGTGGAGGTTTGAGATGGAGCCTGAAACACCCTTTACAAAGCGCATGGTCGTGTCAAAAGCGACGGACCGGCGGCGGCGTTTGCTGTATGAACGCCCCCTCCTGGTGCTGACCATCCTGTTCTGCACCGGCGTGGTGATCATCTTGTGGCATGTCTCCCGTTTGCAGTCGAACCTCATCAAGTCGGTCGCGCTGAACAATGCGTCACTGTATGCCCAAGCATTGGAAGAGTTTCGCACCCTCTACACCTCAGAAGTCGCGGTTCGCGCACAGACGATAGGAGTCGAGGTGCCACATGACTACGACGCAAAGGAAGGAGCTATTCCACTACCCGCGACATTGAGCCTGCTGTTAGGCGATCACATCGCCGCTAAGGGCACCGGTGGGCAACCCCGGCTGTTCAGTGATTATCCGTTTCCTTGGCGTCAGAATGGTGGTCCACAGGACAACTTTGAAAGACAGGCACTGCAATACCTGCGGCAACACCCGGATCAACCCCTTACGCGCTGTGAAAACTTCAAGGGCCACCCATCACTGCGCTATGCCAAGGCAGACCTGAGGGGTGCGAGTTGCGTCAGTTGTCATAACACGCATCCTCATAGTCCCAAAACCACCTGGCAAGAAGGGGACGTACGAGGGGTGTTGGAGGTCATCCTACCCTTGGATGCAGCTGTCGCGCAGACCCATGCCAACCTGCGAGGGACGTTCTATCTGATGATCACCATGGTGATCCTGGCAGACGAGGTGATTCGATGAGAGCAACAGAAAGGAGGAAGCGATGAGGCGCATCCTGGTGGGCGGTCTCGCGATCATTGGTGGCCTGGCGATCCTGGTGGTCGTCGTGGGGCTAGGCGTCGGCGTTGTGTACTGGATCAGCAAGGGGCGCGTCCCAGCCAAGACGATCCTGGAGGTGGACTTTGAGCGGGGTCTCACCGAATACGTGCCCGACGACCCGGTGGCGCAGGTGATGCTGGCGAAGACCCCGATCGTGCGTAACATGGTGGACGCGCTGAAGACAGCCTCGGAAGACGACCGGGTGGTGGCTCTGGTCGCCCGGGTGGGCGTGGCAAAGATGGGCCTTGCGCAGATCCAGGAGATGCGCGACGCCATCCTCGCCTTCCGCAGCAAGGGGAAGCCCGCCATCGCTTACGCCGAAACCTTCGGCGAGGCTGGGCCGGGAAACAGCGCGTACTACTTCGCCACCGCCTTCGACGCGATCTACCTGCAGCCTTCGGGCGACGTGAACCTGATCGGCCTGATCGCCGAGGCCCCCTTCATCCGCGGGACCCTCGAAAAGCTTGGTATCACCCCGCGCATGGACCACCGTCGCGAGTACAAGGATTTCATGTACTTGTTCACTGAGCGGAAGTATACCGAACCCCAACAGGAAGCCATCCAGGGAGTCATGGAGTCCCACTCTGGCCAGATCGTGCAGGGGATCGCCAAGGCCAAGGGGCTCCCTGAGGATGAGGTCAGAGCGCTCATCGACCGGGGGCCCTTCCTCGGCCAGGAAGCGATCGATGCGAAACTCGTGGATGGGCTCGCCTACCGGGACGAGGTGTACGCGAAGGTGAAGGAGAAGGCCGGTGCGGACGCCAGGCTCCTCTACCTGTCGACGTACCTGGAGCGTGCGGGGCGCCCCTACACGAAGGGGCAGACCATCGCCCTGGTCTATGGCGTGGGCGGGGTGAAGCGTGGCAAAAACGAGTACAACCCGGTGCTCAGCAGCCTCGCCATGGGCTCGGACAGCGTGACGGCGGCATTTCAGGCGGCGATCGAGGATAAGAATGTCAAGGCGATCCTCTTTCGGGTGGACAGCCCGGGGGGGTCGTATGTGGCCTCGGACGCCATGTGGCGTGAGGTAGTCCGCGCCAAGCAGGCCGGCAAGCCTGTCATCGTGTCGATGGGGAATGTGGCGGGTTCCGGTGGCTACTTCGTGTCCATGGCGGCGGACAAGATCGTCGCGCAGCCGGCGACCATCACCGGTTCTATTGGTGTCCTGGGCGGGAAGATGCTCACCGCCGGCTTCTGGGAGAAGCTCGGCGTGGCGTGGGACGAGGTCCATACCAACGCCAACGCCACCATGTGGACCGGCACCCACGACTACACCCCTGAAGAGTGGAGCCGGTTCCAGGACGGGCTCGACCGAGTCTATGACGACTTCACGAGCAAGGTCACTCAGGGGAGGCACCTCCCCAAGGAGAAGGTACTGGAGGTGGCGAAAGGGCGGATTTGGAGTGGAGAGGACGCCAAGGCCTTGGGGCTAGTGGACGAACTCGGGGGCTTCCCCGTAGCGCTGCGCCTGGCCAAGGAAGCGGCTGGCATCCCTGAGGATGCCGACATCCATATAAAAGTCTTCCCGGCGGAGAAGACCTCAGTGCGGAGAGTCCTGGAGAAACTGCTGGACAGAGGAGAGGAGAGCAGCGAGGGGAAGGCGGCCACCGTGGCGCTGACTCACGCCATGCAGGCGGTCCAGCCTCTTGCCCGCCTAGCTCGAGAGATCGGATTCGGCCTTGACTCCGGCGTGCTGGCTATGCCCCCGTTGGCACCGCCGCGGTAGCCCACCCTACCCGAGGTAGGAACGCCGTGAAGAGGAAGAGAACTTGGAGGGTACCATCGTCTTTCCAGGCACCTTGGGCGGCATGAATTGGGGGGGCCTGTCGTATGATTCGAAGACATGAGGAGAATGCCCGATGAGCCACCATACGATCCCTCACAAGCCTACACCCGCGCCGCATGCGTGGCTGTGCATCAGCATGGCCCTGGGGCTGGCGCTGGCCAGCCAGGTGGCCGCGGCCACGGAGTGTCAGCGGCAGACGCCGCCGCCCGCGGATGTGCACCTCTGGTCTTGGGGGGGCACCTCACCATCTTTCTAGGGGCCGACGGCGTGCAGGCCGATCAGGTTCACGGAAGCACAATTGCCACGAGCGAGGAGAAGGTGGCGAACTGAAAATCCTTGGTAATCAATGGAGAAATGAGCACTCTTGTCGCGATTAGCTGAGCCATCACCTGGTGTTCACCAAAAATGACGAAGAGCTGGAATTCAAGCTGAACCCGGGGGATATAATCAAGCAGATGCCTCGAAATAATCAAGCTACTACACGTAGGGGTGCGGCCGTGGGATCGCTCGGCCCCACAGATGGGGTGCGCCCGTGGCCGCACGGCTACGGCGCTCACTTCGGCTGATAGGTGAACTGCTGCCCGCCGATGGCGGCCTCCAGCATCACCCCGCCGACGGGGCTCACCACCACCGCGACGCCGTCGATGAAGGAGGTGTCGGTGGTGACCCCCGTCTTCAGCACGACGGCCGAGGCATCTGCCGCAAACGTGACCTGGCCCGCCTTGAAGCGGTCCAAGGCGTTTTTATTCGCGAACACGAGCAGCTCGCTGAAGGTCTGGGCCCCGGCCTGCGCGCCCACCGACCCCTGGGTCAGGTCGCAGTAGCCGACGTGTCGCCCCTGCTCATAGACGACCCCCTGGCCGCGGGCACCGCCCACGACCAGGCCCCCCTTGGTCACCGTGGGGAACAGGGCGTAGCTGTAGTGCTGGACGATCAGATCCACCCCGGGATGCTCCGCGCGCATCCGTTGCAGCGTCGCGGCCGCCTCTGCGAGTAATGCCTCCTTGTCCGCGCGGGATGCGGGTGCCGTGGCGCAGCCGACCAGCCATCCCGCCACGACGGTCAACACCAGAGCCATGCCTGTGGTCGATGTCATCGCACCTCCTCCGTTTCGGCCTGGGGCAGCAAGGCCGCGACCAGCGCGGCTCTTCCTGAGCGCAGGCGTCTCATCACGTTCTGCCACGTCGGCTTGCACTAAGGTCCGGTGCACGCCACCGAGGTCTGCTCGGCGGCCACCTCGCTCTTGGTCTGGGGTGCCGCCCCTGGCACGGCGTGCGGCTGGGGGGATACAGGCCCCTGGCACGTGGCCCAGGCATGGGTGAATTCGGCGCCGAAGAACACAATCAGGGCCGAGTAATAGACCCACACCAACAGCACTACCATCGACCCGGCCGCGCCGTAGGCCGAGCCCACGCTCGCGTAGCCGAGGTAATAGCCGATGGCGGTTTTGCCGACAGTGAAGAGGACCGCCGTCATGACCCCGCCCGGCCACACGTCACGCCAACGGATCTCGGCGTCCGGCACATACTTGAAGAGCAGGGAAAATCCGAGGGTGAGGACCAGCAGCGAGACGGCAATCTCCAGGAGGCGACTCAGGAGCGCCTGCTCCGGGCCCCAGAAGAGCGCGGCGGCCCCGGCGAGGGCGGCGCTGACGACCAGCGAGACGAGGAGCAGGAACGCGAGCGCGAAGACGATGGCGAGCGAGAAGACCCGCGCCTTGAGCCAGGCCCAGAGCCCGGCCCAGACCCCGCCGGTGGGGGCGGGCCGGACCTCCCAGATGAGGTTCATCGTCGCCTGGAGCTCGCCAAAGACCGCTGTCGCGCCAATGACCAGGGTGACGAGGCCGACGACGGTCGCCCACGTGCCCCCCTTCGGGCTCGTGGTGGTGAGAATGCTGGTCACGAGCTCGCGGCCGGCCGGGCCCATGAGGCCTTCGAGCTGGGCGGCCAGTTGAGCGGCGACTTGGTCCCGTCCGAGCACCATCCCTGTCAGGCCGACGATGAGCAGCAACAGGGGCGCCAGGGAGAGCGCGGTGTAGTACGCCAGGGACGCCGCGAGCCGCAAGCAGTTGTCCCCCCACCAGTCCAGCGCGGCGCGTATGGTCACGCTCCAGAGGCTCTCGATCCGCATCGCCACGTCCTCCTCTTTGTACGAGCCCTGCGACGCCTCGATAATGCTGCTTGTGGTCTGATCGGTCATGTGCACTGTATCACACCTGGCAAGCAGCAAGGCAGATAAAGCCGCTTCCAGCCTGCAATTGTGTATAGAAAACTGTCATGGCATGTGATAGCGGTTTAGCACATAGCGTCCCGCGAAGGGCACACGAAGGAGCGGCCTTCCTTGAAGTGGCTGGGTGGCGGCGAGCCGATCTGAGACGCCGGAGCGCCATGAGCCCCCATGCCGTGCAGAGGCCGAAGGGGGCTTCCGGCGGGGCGATGTGAGAGATTGGCGAGTGGAAGCGAAGCGGCAGGCGGGAGACCCATGCGTCAGATCATAGACGTGAAGCAAGGGCACTGCCGATATTGCCACAAACGCATCGATAGGTCAGCCACCACATGTCTGTACTGCCAACGCGATGTCAGACCTTGGACCGCACGTCATATCCCGTTTATCATCGTTGGCAGTGTGCTCATGAGCCTGTTCTTGATGGCAGTGGTACTGAATACCCTGAAGCTGTTTCAGCACTGATGACGTCAATGTGATCAGCTTCTGTCATCAAGGCCTCTCGCGCAGCGGTATGGGGTGCTCGTCTTCACAAGTCTTGATCTCACAGGCCCCATGGCTCGCGGCCTATACCCCGAGGTCCCTTTCCATGGATGTTTTTATCAAAACCGATAAATTTCTATCCAGCGAACCCGGTGCAGGGCCTCACCGGAGGGCCGCGGTCCAAGCCACGTCAGAACATCATTTACCTCCGTGGGGAATGAAGCCGACCGTGTTGGACCGCCGTAACCTATTGGATTTACACACATTGACTCGCACGCATTAAGGCTCTTTACCAGGTGCCGTGCGGCTTTGGGTGCTGGTCAAGCGGATATTTCCCAAACAAGGTCGAGTTAATTCCCCACCAGAGTAAAGGATGTCTTGGCGAGGGCTGTAAGGAATTCCATCTATGATGGCGGCGCGGGTTCAGGCGCTGATCGGCGTGGCGGGCGAGGGATCACCTACAAGCGGGTCACGCATGGCAGCTACAACTCGTCGACGATGCAGAGCACGCCCTCGGTGCAGAGCTATGCGATCAAGGCGGGGGTGCGGCAGTACCGCGCTAGAGAGATTGCAGGGTTGGTGCAGCAGGGCGA
>JBKPCR010000093.1:0-11484 GCA_046727435.1 bacterium
GCAGCGAGACAGCGAGGACAGCGGCAATACCTAGATACTGGAAGGGCGTGGGGAGCAGTGGAGAGAGCGGCTTCAGCAGTATCGCGAACAACGGAATCGGATCCATGAACGCAATCGAATCGCCGAGAGGGTAGCCGACCCGGTCAGTGAACGTCAGCGGCCAGTGGAGGCGCGGATCCTGACGAAAGAGTTCCCATGCGATGTAGTATTGGGCTGGGTCTTCCCCTAACCAGGAGAGATTTGTCGGGTCAAGCCGTGCCTGGCCAAGTACGAGGAGGGCATACAAAAAACCAATCGCTCCCGCGATCAGTAGGTTAAGGGCTATGGAGTTTGGCCATTGAAGCGCACAGCGTGCGTAGGGGAGGTCACCACGGTGAAGAGGTGTCCACGACCGTCGCATTTGGCTCTCCACGTGAGTTCCCCAAGTCAGATGCTCAGCTCCCCACCCACCTGCCAGTTGCCAAGGCTAGATTTACCGAAGCGGAAGCGCACTAGAGGGTCAATAAATCGGGAAACCGGGACGAGGTACTTATTCCAGAACAAGATCTGCTCCAGGATTGAGCTGGATTGTTGCAATACAATGCGAAAACCCTTAGACCGCCGCGTGCCCTCGGCGAACATGGCTTTCATTTCTCCGTTTTTAACAAATCCGTCCAAGAATCGCGGCATGTCTTCTGGCGTATCTTCGCCATCGTTGGCCATGACGATCACTGCGGTTGTGCTTGGTCATGCTGATTTGCCGGAGGAAGCGTGTATGGCCCACTCCTCGGGTAACGCTAACGACCGTGCCCCCGAGGAAAAGCAACAACGTCTATGGTATCAAGAATATCCAGCTTCAAAGAACCATCGCTGAGCGGATGTTCGAGATTTTTCACATCAAACACATCATAACCAAGAGATGTCAGTAGCCCTACATAATCCGCTCCACTAGAATGCGAGCAACTACGCAACCAATATTCGTTAATTTCCGAAAGAATGATTGGTTTATTTTTTGATATGATTGACATCATCCCCCGGATAACCGCGAGTTCATGTCCCTCAACGTCGAGTTTCACAAGATCAACCATGTCTTCAATAATATCATCTAGGCGAACTGACTCTACTATGACTTGTTCGGCACTACCAACTTGCCCCACAACAAACATATTTGAAACCTTTGAGACATTTAAATGTCCATGGACATCAGAGCAGGCGAGATTATATGCCTTAATTACCCTTTGAAATTGATTCTCCTCGATATTCTTTAAAAGTAGTTTGAAATGAGATGTCATTGGTTCAAAAGCATATACCTTTCCGGTCTCGCCGACCAATGATGTTATGAGGCAAGCATAGAATCCAATATGTGCACCTACATCGATACATTTCATTCCAGGACGAATGATTCTCTTGAGCAATTCAACAGATCGTGGTTCGTATTGCCCAGAAGCCATGACCATTCCCATTTCTCGGTCGCCAGTATTAAACCAGAGGCGAAATTCCTGTAGTTCTGCCATGAACACCCGGTTAGGTGGAACAAATCCTGTACAATGAGAAAACTCCCCAGAACTAAGAAGATCGTCTAAAAATTCTCGAAAGGTTCGCGTATCGGTTAAGATATGAGGCAATTCATCTATAAGATCTGGATTGCGTCCAAGTAGAAGACGAATCGCAAAAAACGCGTCAACCGGATTTAACTGTCGTCCGTAGTCAAGATTGTCGTACGATGTTAAGAGAAGTCGCAAGTGTTGCATAAGTTTGGCAATTTCCCTGTTCATCAGATGATCCTTTGTGGGAGCCTCTTGCTCGCTAACTGTTATGTCGGGGCAGGATGCAGCGAGAGTATTCTGGCCTGTACTCTCAGGCAACATGAGCGGTTTGGTCGTCATACTGATGAAGGACTTGGCAGGGCGTGAGTCCTGCAAAGGACTTGAGCACAGCAGCTTTGACAGCTCGCCCAACAAGGCATATTGCGCACTCGTCGTGAACTCGCGCAGCTCCTCGACGGGCACGTCCAACCGATAGCGCAACATCCCCCGCATAAAGTGCTCCCAAAACCCTGGCGTCCGTGTGTAATGCCCTTCACCTCTCAGCAGCTGAAGATAGCGCTCGGGATGCTTCTGAAATAAGATAGGATCATACTCGAAGAACCGTGTTCGCCCTTCGCTGGATTCGCGCTGGACATCCCTCGGCTGGGCTGGATGTAAGACTTTCACATCGTGGGCAAAGGGGATTTGACCGTATGCGAGGGCTCTCCATGCGAGATCGGTATCTTCTCGAAACGGTCGCTCAAAGCGTTCGTCGAACCCCCCAAGCTTATCGATGATCTCCCGCCGCAGGAACAGATTCGCGGTCATAAACCCCACGCCTTCGAAGCCTTGATTGGTGACGATGCGGTAGCGCTCTGTATCTGTCATGTTACTTTGGACAAGCCCTTCAAGGCCCACAATACCATCGTCCTGGAAATACTTGTAGGCGTTCACAAGCCATTGAACATCCGGCTCGCAGTCGTCATCGGTGAACGCAAACACTTGACCTCTGGCGTATTTGATGCCGAGATTTCTCGATTTCCCCGGCCCTTTTTCATTGGTGTGGATGTATTGCAGGGCAAAATTATATCGCAGCGCACCGAGCTCTAACGGCGTAGCGCTCTGGTCGACCACCACCACCTCGAAATCAGAGAACACCTGCCGAGAGAGCAACTCGAGTAGCCTCGTGAGGGATGCAGGTCGCTCATAGGAGGGGATGATGACCGAGAAGTATGGGCTAACGGTGTGGGGTCTTTTCGCGCGGGAGTGCTCGATAATCAGCTTTCCCAGCTGCGCAGAGATATGCCGCCAATCGTACATCTCCTCTGCGAGCTTGCGGCTTTCAGCGGTAAGTCTGGCACGGAGCCGCGAGCGCTGTCGTAACTCGTTGATCCAATCGCTAAATCGATCACTTTCAGCTACAATGAAGCACGCATTATTACGGTTGATAATTCCCCGCGCCCCAAGCGGCGTGCTGATCGTCGGCAGGCCAGCGGCGAGGAAATCGAGCATCTTGATATTGGTCCCAGAGCCCGTGATCATCGGGTTAATGGCGATATCAGCTGCGGCATAAGCCTCGTTCCGCGCTGCGTCGCTGACTGCGCCGAGAAGCCTCACGTTCGAAGGAACATGTGAGGCAAAGCCTTCCACGATAGCCCGGTCGCCTGCCCCACCGACGATGACAAAAGTCACCTCTGGATTAGCGGGCGCCAGCTGGTTGAGGATCACTCCAACGGCTTCCATGTTGGGCGGATACGCACTGCCGATAAACAGCGCCACGAATCCCTCAACAGCTAAATTCTTCCGTGCCCTAGCCCGTGCTGTCAGTGAAGCGGGACGGATAGCTCGTACGTTGACGCCATTCGGCACGACGACGATTTTCTGAGGCTTGACTCCGTAAATCTCAACAAACGTCTGTTTGTCCTCTTCACAGCAGGCTAAAATCAGGTCGCTTTCCTGGCACAGTTGCCCTTCGATCCACTTGACGCTTTGGGCCAGGCATGCGCCAAACTCGTTGCTGCCGAGCAACTTCTCGCGCAGGACAGCCTCGCAGTTTTGGGAATCGTAGATGATGAGCTTGTCACCATTGCGCACGATATCCCGTAGGCATCCATACATCCAAGGATGAGAAAAGATGATGACCTCCGCTTCCGCCGCATGGCTTCGGACGGCTTCGACCAACTCTGGCGAGCTCCAGACGAGCCAGGGGATGGTGACATCGATGATGGTTTTTCCTGGCAGCAGCGCGTTCAAATGGTCGTTGAGGACAAAGTGCTCATGGCTTTGGGGGATATCGATCTCGCGCAGCCGCTTCGACAACTGCAGCTCGCGGTATTGGGGGCCTGGCCAATCGTAGGTCCCGACATAGGTGGCCTCGATGCCCTCGCTCAATGTACTATACAGACCAAGCAAGCGCAGGCGTCCGCCACCCACTGCCGGCTTGATACACTGATTATCGGTTATCACGACCTTAATGGGCCGCTTGATCGCCGGGCTTTTCTCCCATTTGCGCACCTGCTTTTGGGGCAGTTCGATCGCTGAGAGGATCTTCGCAACCACGGCATCCCAGGTGATATGGGACACTGCCGAAAACCCCTTCTCACCCATCTCCGCGCCATGGTCGGGATGATCGAGGAGATAGTTGATCTTCTGGGCGATCGCCTTCGGCTCCGGTCGCACTACAAAGCCCGTCACACCATTCTTCACGAAATAGGTTGGCTCCCCCGAGTCGAGGCAGGTGATGACGGGTTTCTTGCTTCTGAACGCTTCGATGGTGATGAGCCCATAGTCCTCATTTAGTGGGACAAAGGGGACGATCAACGCCCCAGCATACAGGTCAAGCAGTTGCTCATCGGTGATGCGCCCCAGAAACTCGATCCGACGATCGCCGGCAGCCAATGCTCGGAGGCTGGCTTCATCCTCTCCAGTCCCGGCGATCCACAACGGGATATCCTGCTTGACGTATTGCATAGCTTTGATAAGGAGGTCCACTCGCTTCCAGCGATGCAGCCGTCCGGGCACGAACACATACTCACCAGTACGAGGCTCCCGAAAGCCCTGCAGAACAGGCGCAGGATGTAACACCTCGAACTTGATCTGCTGCCAAAGTACATCCACCTCATAGAGTCGTCTATAGGGGCTATGACCAATCACGAAGTGCTTGCGCACACGGTCTGGGTATAAGGATTTCTTATCCAAGGCATGGATCAACCGTCGCTGCCGGAATTGCGCTGGAGTCCCTTTCCCATACTCCTGGTGGAACATATCGTAAAATACTCGAATCGTGTGCAGGAGATACGAGACATGAGCCCGATGGCGCACCGCATAGGTAGGCGCCTTGGTCGAGATGACAAGATCATAATCGTGCAGGTCAAGGTTGGCGCACCTGTCATAGGATTCTAAAATGGCCTCAAAGCTCGACTCGTCGATGAGCACGTCGATTCGGTCGACATCATTAGGAGTTTCGCGGAGTCCCCGGACTAATCCTTTGTAGAGGGCTTCCGCGCCTCCTCTCTCACCCGATTTCATCACGGGAACCACCACGGCAATATTCATCCGATCGCTCTCGATACTGGAGATTTCAGGCCCTATCGCTTGGGAGGCATGTCATGAATGGTATAATTTCCTGCCAATGACGGCGTAATCCTGGAACCCACACAGCAGTTCATTGAGACGCGCAATCCCCCGGTTAAACTCTTCTGTCACCTGGGGATCAGCGGCAATGCCAGAGAGCGGCGGAATCCCCATGGAAGGCTCAACAGGTGAAGAGAATTTTACTTGCAGATTCTGGAATCCTGCCGATTCGAAGAGGAACTTCATGGCCTCCGGATGGATCGGCCTAATGTGGGAAAAGTCCATGTAAAAGCTTTGAGCGAAGACTGTCAGACAGGCAGGGTTAGGGGTTTCAAAGATCAGGACCCCTCCAGGTTGCAGTTTCCGTTGGCAGAGGTTCACCAACTCGATGATTCGGGTCGGTTCAAGGTGTTCCACCAACTGAGCGGCAAAAAGGCCACCAAGGGATTCATCCGGCAGGGATTCAAGGTACGTGTAAGCCTCCTCCCTCACCACATCCAAGCCCTTCTCTTGGCAGTACAGCACCATGTCGAGGTTGAGATCCACCCCCTTCGCTCTAATCCCAGCCTCGGTCATCAATTCGAGGAACTCCCCCCTGCCGCAGCCGATATCCAAGACCTGCGGTGCTTCTTTAAAAAACTCGACATAGACCCTTTGGAGTTCTTTGATGTCCTCCTCCTTTCCTCGAAACCGTTCCTCAAAGCCAAAGTAATCAAAGTATGGTCCAGCATTTCCTTCGAGTACTGCTTTGGGCAGAGGCAGAGATTTTTTCACCTCTAGGCTATCGGCGTTTGGCCCATCGGTTAATGCCGCGACGAAGCGCCGTACCCGGCGTTCCGCCCGTGAGGATCGCTCTCGCATCTCCTGGAGTGCCACCGCGTGCTCTTGACGGACCCGTGCCACCTCCTCAACCAGCTGGGCTCGCAGCCTTTGCAAGCCCGCAGCGTACTCTTGGTGTGTCTCCCGCATCTGTGCGGTCAGCTCTCCTCGCAGCGCTTGTAGGTCAGCTGCTTGGTCCCGGTGTAGGCCCCCGATCTGCTCCGCCAGCTCTACACGTATTGCCTGCAGCGCGGCCCCCTGCTCTTGATGCACGCCCCCAATCTGCTCAGCCAGCTCTTGATATCTCTGCTCGGCTTGCTCGGTCAGCTCTTGGCGTACCTCCCTCACCTGTGCAGTCAATTCCTGGCGTACCTCCCTCCCCTGTGTAGTCAACTCCTGGCGAAACTCCTTAATCTGCTCTCCCAGTTCCTGACAGATTTTTTGCAGGACCTCAGCATGCTCCCACAGGTGCGCCGCCAGTCGAATATTGGCCGTATTGTACCCTGATTGTCGCTCCAAACTGGGTGTGAGAAGCTTACGTACCCCTTTTTTGGCCAACAGGACGAACGCTCCCAGAAACTTCCGATGGGAGGTGAGGTGGAAGTAACGGATTTCCCGACTGCTCTGGAGGGCAGAGAGCTCAGCTGCCACGAGGCCATTGGACGAGGGAGTGGTAGCACCGACGGCGGGAGTGCGCTGTTGGTTCGGGAGATTCTCTCGGATCTGTGTCATGAGTTCGTCGACATTAATCTCCTGCACGTCGTTCATAAGGTCTCCTTAAGTCTCCTTTAGAACGTTCCCTCGGCGGTTTCAATGCTTTATCCTTCCGAGTTTTCCGCCTCCAAACATCGCCTCATCACCCATCAACACACCGTCTAGTTAACTCAGCCTGAACGCTGAACTCTTGACCAAGAAACAGCACTGAGGCTGCCATCAGGAGTATCGCTCCAAGAGCTTTGCGAGAGGGGCCGCATTATACAAGAGGGTGCCCTGGGAGGCAACCGTGAAAGCTATAACCGGGTCCAGCACTGGGAAGTATACGGAAGCCCCACTGCCTTGTCATTCTGGGCGAAACGCGATGTAATCGAAGGCGACTGCGAGCTGCCGGGTATCCCCACTTCCAGGCAACACCTTGGCAGGGGATTCCGTGTAATCGTAGACAAAGCGGAAGGCGTTGATCCCCCCGTGAGATCGCCCTGTGGCAGGTGAAAGGTATAGGGTAATTGATTAGTGGGTCGAAGTCTGGGGGAGGATCAGGGAGGAGTCGCTTGAACGTCCGGGCCGCGGAACAGTTGGTAGAGGTTCTCCACCAGCGAATCGACGCGCTGTGTGGCCAGCGTGCGCACGACACTCGTAAAGGCGGCAAAGGCATGCGCACCAGCGCCATTTTTGGAGCCGTGCGACACCTTGCGGGCGATGACCGCCGGGCGCAAGGCCCGTTCGGCCCAATTGTTCGTCGGCTCGATCCGCGGGTCCACCAAGAAACGCAGCACGTGGCCCCGGTCGTGATGCCAGCCGAGTTCATTGAGCAGCCGCTGGTTGTCCCGATCTTTCAGCCGGCGGTCCCGCAGCTGATACGTGAGTTCAGCCTGCAACGCCTCGGCTTCGAGCTTGAAGTCCGTCACCTGACCGTCTCGGTACTCGTGCCACAGCGCCAGCGCATCCTGGAGCACGGTCTTGAGCCGTGTCCCGAACTCCCGCGCTCGACCCGTCTTTCGCTCCACCACGACGCTGAGGGAGCGCAGGATGTGCGCCAGGCATTTTTGCTGCTCGACCCGGTCGAAGGCCCGAGCATCATAGCTGCGCCCTCTATCGGTCACCATGACCCCGGCATAGTCAGCTGGGATCACCTCCTGGACTGCCTCGTGGCGATGGCGGGGGCGAATCTGATAGACGATCGCCGTATCGGTCTCGAACACCATCAAGTGGGCGGGCTCACCCCCGACACGCCAGCCGGTGTCATCTGTGTGCACCACCGAAGTCTCCGGCACCGTGGCTCGCCGCTGCGCGTAGGCCATGCCCACGGCCCCCGCGGTGCGCTGCGGAGCGTCCTGGGTCATCGCCCCCTGCGTCAGTCGGACGCCGGCCAACGCGGCCAGTACCAAGGGGACCTTCCGCGCCGGGATGCCAAGCCCATCGTGCAATGCCTGCGCCGCGGCCATCACCCGCGCCCCTACACGGTGTGCGCTTGCCCCGTATAGATCCGGCGCCACCTCCGGATGCTGGCCCCGCCCTTCGGTGCCACACACCGTGCAGCGGCATACTCACATGCGGTACTGGGTCACCTTGGGGCGCGGGAATTCGGGCAACTCGGTGGTATACACCAAGTGGACGCGTTCCTCCTCCAGTGGCCCCCCACACGTGGGACATGCGTCGAGCGTCACCGGCACGTCCACCGGCGGCTCGGTGATCGCCTCAGGGGGTGGGGCTTCACGGTAGCGGAAGGTCCCAGAGCCAGGTTTGCGCCCAGGAGGCTTGGGGTCCGGCACCCGGGTACCCCTGGAAAACGGGGCGGCCTGTCGCTTCCCGTCATGCTTGAGCTGGTCGATCTCCACGCGCAAGGCCTCGTTGCTGGTGCGCAACTCGGCGAGCTGGCGTTGCAGCTCAGCCACCAACGCCAGCAATGCCTCACAACTCAACGCAGGAAGGTCTTTGGGCTCAAGCATGGGCGGCGCTATAAACCCTTTGTGTGGGGGCCGCAAGTCAACACGCTAATCAATGACGCTCGATGTGCAAGGTGGCGCTGGGTTGGCCGAAAGTACGACGGCTCTTTGCTGGATCGAAAAGAACAGGGATAATGTGGGCCCCGTGGGAATATCATCGGGAGCGCATTGAAGGTCAGCATCCAGGCTGACAATCACCTGCCCCTTCGCACACTCGATGCCGGCCGAAAGTGCGGCATGCTGGCCATAGTTCCCTGCCAACCGCATCACCTTGACCCGGTGGTCGCTGGCGTGCAGATTGGCCAGGATCTCGTAGCTTTCATCGACACTCCCATCGTCGACGAAGAGCAGTTCATAGCGGAACCCCTGTAATGCTTTGGTGAGCTGAGCATAGAGCTCTGGCAAGGTATCCGCTTCATTGAACACTGGCATAACTACTGATAGCTCAAGTTTACAATCCACAGAGTACCTCCTGCCAGAAAGGCCTAGGGATTTATCAGAAGCCTAATTGCCTTGTCAAGCATACACGCGGCTGGCTATATTTCACAGTGTTACGCAACTCGTAGCTGCTCATAGCAGTCGAATGTGGGGCTAGGGTACGAGGAAAGCGGCGATGGTTCCACCGAAGGCGGGGCTCGCTACCTTGGAGAGTATTTCCCGTCGCACCAGCGCCAACCTCCATCATCCCTGAGCCGCCAGTGTGGTATGAGGGCGGACGGGCGAAACCGTTCTCCCAAGAGAAGCGGATTGCCAGGGTCGTGGGAAATTCTATTGACATAGTGCGGCCTCTTCTCCAGAATGCTGGCCTAGCGTCGGACGGAGCAACCTGCAATATGGCGTGTAAGGATCGATATGGGCGCTGAAACCTCCCTCCCCTTCTACAAGCCGCTGATCGCGCGTGAGGAGATCACCCAACTCGTCGAAGCCGTCGAGTCCGGCTGGCTGACAACAGGCCCCAAAACGCTGGAGTTTGAGGCCGCTATTGCCCGCTATGTGGGCTCGCAGTTTGCGGTCGGGGTCAATTCCTGCACCGCGGCCATGCATCTGGCATTGGTTGCCATGGGGATTGGACTAGGGGACGCCGTGATCACGTCGCCGATCACCTTCCCAGCGACGGCCAACGTCATTGAGCACTGCGGGGCGCGGCCGGTATTTATTGACGTGGAGCCTGATACGTTGTTGCTTGACGTCGCCGCGCTTGAGAAATTCCTCGCGGCTCCAGAGCGTAAGGGTATCGATGCCGACAGGGTCAAGGCAATCCTGCCAGTGCATTTCGCCGGCCAACCGTGTGATATGGACATGATCTTTGCCCTCGCCTCGCAATACGGGCTGGCGGTGATCGAGGATTCAGCCCACGCGTTGGGGGCTGACTTTCAAGGATGTAAAGTCGGTAGTGACTATGGCTTGGGATTTCAGGGGCCATGGGCGAGTTGCTTCAGCTTTTACGCCACTAAGAACATCACAGCGGGTGAAGGGGGTATGCTGACCACCAATGCCCCCGAGTTAGTGGAACAGGTGGCGGTTCTGCGCTTGCACGGCATTAGTCGAGATGCCTGGAAACGCTATCAGGTGGCTGGCTACCAACACTATGAGGTATTATTTCCCGGCTACAAATACAATATGTTCGACTTGCAGGCAGCCTTGGCCTTGCCGCAACTCTCGCATATCGACGAGTGGCAACAACGCCGGCAGACCTACACCGATCTCTATAACCAGGGCTTTGCGAATATCGACGGACTGCAGCCGATCCAGGTGAAGCCTAATCGCCGCTCTGCCTACCATCTCTATGTCGTGATGGCCGACCGCGCACGGCTCGGTGTTTCGCGGGATGAATTGCTCAATCGCATTGCCGCGGCTGGGATCGGCGTGGGCGTGCACTTCCGCTCGTTGACAGTGCAGAAGTTTTACCGTGAGAAGTACGGCTTTCAAGAGGGTGATTTCCCGGTTGCGGAACGGGCTTCAGAGCAAGTGCTGTCGTTGCCACTCTATCCTGCGATGCACGAGCGCGACGTCGACCGGGTTATTCGCACTGTGCGCCAGGTGCTCGGCGTCTGATGAAGGTTCCTCGTCGCATCACTCTATAAATGGATGATCCGTGTTGAGGATGATCTCCGCTACTTCCGGGCGAATGAGACCGTCGGGGGCCTGGCGTTCGGTGAGCAGTCGGCGTAACAGGGTGCCGCTGAAGTCGAGATGTTCCCCCGTGCCGTGTGGGCACGTTTTCTCGCTGGCGACGCTGGCGCATCTGCGACAGTAAAAAAAAGCGGTGAAGTACAGCGGCACGATGCCGAGGTCGGGGAACTCCTCGAAAATCTCCTGCGCCGCATAGGGGGCGTAATACTGGCCGACGCCGGCGTGATCTCGGCCGACGATGAAGTGCGTACAGCCAAAATTCTTACGCACGATGGCATGGAAGATGGCTTCCCGCGGTCCCGCATACCGCATCTCAGTGTGCAAGGTGACCAGCACCGTGCGCTCCAGCGGATAGTAATGACGCACCAGCGCTTCATACGTCCCCAGAATGACCTCGTCTCTAAAGTCTCCCGCCTTCTTGCGCCCGATCACCGGGTTCAGGAAAATGCCATCCACGAACGTGAGCGCCGTCTTCTGCACGTATTCATGTCCCAGATGAGGAACGTTCCGCGTCTGAAAGCCCACCACCGTGCGCCAGCCTTTAGCTGTGAACAGCGCCCGCGTCTCTCGCGGTGTGAGGCGATAACTGGCAAAGGGGGTCTCGACCTCACCCAGAACCGTAATCGTTCCCCCCAGGAGCACTTCCCCCAAGTCGAACACATGGGCGACGCCGGGATGTTTGAGATCTTCCGTGCCAAATACCTGTTTGGCGTATGCCTGGCGATCGTAGCGATAAGGACTGACCTCCGACAATAACGCCAGTGGCTGCCCAGCATACCAGAGGCCAACAT
>JBKPCR010000094.1:0-13284 GCA_046727435.1 bacterium
AGGTAAGGGCGAGCCCATGTACGTGAGTGGAATGGCTCCCTTTCTGGAGGGCTACAACCCGCAGTGGGCGCAGCGCTTCGACCAGCTCTATGGCTATAACCCCACCAGGGCCAGGGAACTCTTGAAGGAAGCCGGCTATCCAGCTGGCACCCTGAAAGCTAAGATCTGGTCGTTTGCACAACTCGCCAAGCCGGAGATCCCTCAGCTCGCCGAAGCCGTGGCAGTGTATTTCCAAGCCGTGGGCATCGATGCAGCGTTGGAGACCATTGACGTGGCCCACCTCGCGCGCGTGAATAGATCCAAAGAGAGCGCCTGCTGCATCTGGCCCAATATGATCGCCCTGCGGCCCACCGAAGAGATGGTCCGTGTTTCCCATACCAGCGCAGCCAATAATCATTTCTTTGAGAGCGCGTCCCTGGAGAAGAAGTACGCCGAGCTCACCCAGACCGTGGACCCGCAAGCCCGCGAGCGCGTGGCCCGGGAAATCACCGATTACCTGTTCGAAGAATTTACCTCCATCCCCCTGATCACCATGTTCCATGAGGTGGCCGTCAACCCCAAAATCGTCGGGGGATGGACCTGGCCCGGTCAAGGTGCTGGCAGGACCACCCATTTCGATCTGATAAAGGCCGCGCAGTAGGCATTGTCAAAATAATGCGTCTTGAAGTGACCACCAAGTAGAAAGATAGGCGAGGCTCCTGTGCTCGGTCCTTATACGACCAGGGCCGAGCCTGTGATCTCCCGCCAAGTAGTGAGAAAGACTTCATCCAAGGGCCAGTCGTCCCCATGTCGGGGATGCCGGCGGCGCAACCGCTTGGCGTAGGCCCGCCCGAATTTCCGACGCCAATACTGCACCGCCTCATAGGTCAGGATAATGTCACGTTCCACCATGAACTCTTTGACATCCCGAGAGCTCAGGCAAAAACGAAAATATCGAGAGACTGCCCGACGTGACCCAATTTTCCAGCCATGGGAGATCCGTTTGAGCCTTGATTCGTATCACCTAGTCATGTAGATTGGTCACATGAGAGAAATTAATGCCTCCGAATTCAAAGCCAAGTGCCTGGCGATCCTCGATGAGGTCGCCCAGACCGGGCAGCCGGTGACCATTCTCAAACGGGGCAGACCCATTGCGCAGCTTATCCCTCCGGTCCCTCGGCTCGGACGGTGTCCCCAAGAGGCCTTAGTGGGAACGGTGCAAATTCACGGCGACATTGTTGCGCCTGTTCTGCCTGCTGAGACGTGGGACATCGAGGGGCACAGCGAGACGTGAGTGTGGTCCTCGATACCCATGTCCTGTTATACTGGCTCGGCGCTGATCCACGCCTTTCGGCGGCGCAGGCGGAGGTAATTCGACAGGCCAGCCCTGCTGAACCGCTCTGGGTCTCAGATATCAGTCTCTGGGAAATTGCCACGTTGTATGCCCTTTCTCGGATCACGCTGCGGCTCCCCTTGCGGGATTGGTTGGAAGCGGCAACAGCACCCCCGCTGGTCCAGCGTCTCGGTATCACGCCGGCGGTTGCGGCAGCCGTGGCGGCACTGCCTGCCTGGTTCCATCGTGACCCGGCTGACCGGATCATCATCGCATCGGCACAGGTGCTCGGGGGGGCCCTGCTCACGCGCGATCAGCGAATTATTGATGCAGCCCTTGTCCCCACTGTGGCCTAATCCCGATAGGTCAAAAAAGCTTAACCGCATTATTTCCCCAGAGGTTCCAGCCCCGCCATGCAGTGCTCCTCACCTTGAATTTCATCTCAAGATGCTCCACACCGCGTGACTCCGCAGACATCACACGATGGTCATGAGGTCAAGCGAGCAGGCGCATCCAACTACTCTCAGGAGTTACGCAATAGCGGTGAGATAGAATAGAGTTCCCATCCAACCGCACGAAGAAGGGAATCTCTATGTCAGAGCTTCGTTGGCGCTACCTCACCGCACTACTGTATTACCGGACGTCGGTCAGTTGTGTGGCCTTGGCTGAAGCGCTGGAAACTGTCTCCCACGACCGTTTGACGCGGCTGCTGCAGAGCGATTGGTCAGGGCAAAGACTCCTTGAACTCGCCTGTCGCATGTTGTTTGTCTGGGACAGGGGCTATCTCATCATCGACGATACGGTGATTCCGAAGCCGTTTGCCACGGCGATTGCAGGCCTCGCCTAGGTCTTTTCCAGCTGGGAGCGAAAGCCCGTGTATGGCCTGTCCCTGGTGCTACTCGTCTGGACGAATGGAACCCTGCGCATCCCGCTGGGGATGCGCCTCTGGCACAAAGGTGGCCTATCGAAATACGAGCTCGCGTTGGAACTCCTCAGTTATGCCCGCAATCGCCTGCGCTGCCGCCCTGAGTACGTGCTCTTTGATGCCTGGTATCCCTCCAAAGCCCTCCGCAAGCGGATTCGCAACTACGGCGGGTATTGCGTGTGTCGCCTGAAGAAGAACCGTCGGTTCACTGGGCACGTGTTGCGTCATCCTCGGCGTCACCCTTACTGGGCTGAGTGTGGCTGGCTGAATGGCGGCCTGAAAGTACTGGTTGTCAGATACGGCAAGAAGTACGACGCCACCAATCGTCTGACGCTGACAGCACTGGAGGTGCGCCGCCTGTACCACGTCCGCTCCCACATTGAGGAAGTCATCAGGGTCTGCACGGATCAGCTGGGCCTGACCGGCTGTCAAGCCCGTTCAGAACGGGCGCAACGGCATCATCTCGCGTGCTGCCTGGCCGCGTTTTGTGTGCTGGAGCGGGAGCGGCATGATCAGCACCTCAGCATCTACCAACTCAAGCGCCAGCTCAGTTTCAAGGGACGCTCTCATGCACTCCCAAGTCTAGAGCGGTTAAGACAAGCTGCGTAACGTCTGCAGGTGGAACGGCTTGAACGCCTGGCGGACAAACTCGAAGGTCGAGACCACGCCTAGCGGTCGAGGCCAATAGAAGGGCTAGGTAAGTGGCCGAATTAACTCCTGGCCATCAACGACAGCGATTGTGGCTTGGAGCCCTCTGATGTGTGCATTGATTGTAGGCTCAAAAGCGACATCGATACTATTAGCGAACTCGGAAGCTCCGAAATTTCGCCTCGCATATGCCCCCTTGGAAGGTTCAGTGATTTGGAGCAACCTCTGAAGAAATTTCTGCTTGGTAGTGTTGAAAGAAGTTCGTCAATAGTATCAGGCCGTTTTTGCTATAGAAGTAGACGGGTCTTATACCTTTAGGCTATTACCATTAGGTAAGATTGTTCGATAAACACGCTGTAGCACTCAAGCATAAGGAAAGTGAGATTGCGACAAAGTTTTAGGTGTTCCAACCTTCATGGATAATGTGAGAGGGAGTTGGCTTGCATGCTTTGATATAAGCTTCACAATTTGTTGGCGTGACCAAAACGAGACACCATCTGGAATGGGCACGTTATTCCCGTGGAGTAGAGCCGCTAGAATGCGGCGTTCCTTGGCGTCCCCTGTTCCGCCCCAAGGATTGAACAGGCTAACCTGTCCTCCGCGATACCGCCACTTACACTGAAGAAGGCTCGTTACATGTCCGCGTTCGTCGGTTCCGGTCCCGTCTACTCCGCCATCACCGCTACCACCAACGTGCGCCCAAATCTCGTCCGGATGTTCCAATTGCAGAAGAGCGACGCAGAGGTGTTCAAATGTAGATGGTCCAATGTGGGCAACGAGCCGGCGTTCTATTTCTGACTCATCGGTGGTCCACGGCAGCGCAAGTTGCTCTGGGTGTTCGATAAGCTGATCGAGCGCCGTATAGGGGTCGAGCCCGAGTTCCTCAATTGGCTTTATCTGTCCATAGGTTGATCGGCCAAACAATGAAGCACGGATCCAGGCTGGCACGATGGGAAATGGCACCGGTCTGAATTCGTCGACTAGCCAAGACTGGGCGATATCAGCCACGTGAGAAGCTTCATCCTCAGCAGGCAGGCCTTGCTCTTTCCGAAGCCGAAGGTAATCCTGCGCCCATGGCGGATCATTGATGAGTTCAAATGGTCCCACTACCCGTCCGGCGAACACGACCCCAAGTCTCGGTCTCGGTACAAGGAGAATCGATCCTTCGACGACCTTCTGCACCAGATTGCGATTCTGACTGTATCGCACGCGGTCTTTGCCAAATTGAGGGAGAAGAGCCTGCCATTCTTCTTCCGAGCAGGCGAGGTCGACTATAGAATCCCTCAGGCACCCAGACGTATAGTTACGATCAGGTCTCCAAGCTGGCCAACCAATGAAAGCTCTGTTGACCTGGAGTACGATGTTGATCAAGTCTGCATCTTGCGGCCTGCAGCGCGAAAAGAACACGATTGGCTTAGGCATAGTGGTTCCTCTACAACATCCGGCCACATGCGCCGCTATGAACATAGATCGGATTGTGGTCTGGCTCGACGAGCGCCCGCAGGCGAAGACCCGGACCTCCCGCTTCCGGTTCTGGCGTCGGAATGACCCATTCGCCAACAGTATCGACATGGTTTGCGAGCCCATGGCTCACTGATTGCGGACCGTGTTGAGAGCGTTCTGGTCGCCATTGGCGATGGCACGGGCCGGCTGCACGCCAGGTTGACGCCTCGGCGATAGGCCCACTCATGTAAGCCGTCTTTTCGTCTTTCGCCCAATGCACAGATGAGCCCCCAGCGCATGAGGACGATCCGACGAGGACCACCGGCAATGAGCAGCAGCACCATTTGTCCGGGGGCGGTGTGATAGCGGGGCATCGGCGCATCGAGACGAGTGCTGATCTCGAATCGCGCATAGAAGGCTTCAGTCAGTCGACACGTGAATCGTCCGCACATTGGAGCTGTCCCATGGAACCTTTTTTAAGCGGCGTGAGGGGCACACGTTCCCAGCGTGTCGTCGCTGGCCTGATGCCGGCTAGGCTCGCCGACACCGCTTCCGGATTCGCTTTGACCTTACTGCCCTGGAGCGCGGTCGCTGACATGCTTCTTGGCCACCGCATGCACGTCTTCACGCGCGATCAACACGATCGTCTTAAAACTCACGGCCCCTGTGGCATTGACGGTCAGAGAGACTGCTCTCGTGGCGACGCTGTCCGGCATGTCAGCGATGATGAAAAAATCGTCACCGCCATAGGCATCATACAAGGCTTCGGGCCTGCCTCCCTGGGGGTCACCAATGGCTCCACAACCTCACGCCGTTTCGTCCCCCCATCCCTTGAGGTTGTTGAGAAAGGCCGGGCAAGCCTTCTCAGCCCCTGCCGCTGTGGACTGGGTACGCCATAAGGGGCTTGAGGGGCGAGACGGCGCAGCATCAGCCGGCTCATGACCAGGTAGATCGTCGTTTCACTGCGCTCAGGGAGATACCCAAAATCTTCGCGCAGGCGACGATAGCGCCCAGTTCAGTCGATGGTGCGTTCGACAACCCAGCGCTGCGGCAATACGGTGAAGGCCGGCATCGGTGGTAGCTCGACACCTATGGGATACCAGCCCCATCGCCGAGCGCGCTCGACGATGTCCAAGATCCACCCGCACTCCCCTGTCACTCACGTTCGGAGTAGCTGGACCCGATGCGCCCTATCGGCCCAGATGTGCTGCGACCGACCGAAGGCTGAGTGGGCGGCAGCGAGAAGCCGGGGTCCATTTCATTAGATCCTGACGCCTGACCTTTCAGAAACCCGAATTGGTTAATTGCATTTCTGGTGTTGCCATTTATCGAGGGTACATTTGTCGACCCCCACAAAATCTAAGTGAGGGACTGAAACTTTTTTACCCATCCTCTCCAATGTTGTTTTACCTATTACTTCTCCTACGATTAGAACTACATCTGTCGAAGTAATAGACCCCTTAGGTATTTCTGACACGAAAAAAAACTCGTCTGATGAAACAAAGAGCTCTCGATACAATATACCATCCGTCTCTTCTGGCATTTCTTGTCTAATCCTGGCAAGAAACACGCCATCTGTGGGAGAGAGCATTGTTGATAAGGTTGCGTGAAGAGCTATCCTTTTCCCTTCGTAGGCAAAGGGATTAGCCATAAAACCATCAATATTCTGGATGATAGAACCGAGCACTTTGTGCTGGAGAAGAAAAGCTTGTCTATACTGGTGGTACTCAGCCGTTTCTCGCCTTTTTCGGGCATAATTAGTAAAACTATTTGTTAAGGTTTCTATAGCTATTTTACCGTCCTGCTTGAAGATAACCCGAAATGGATCTACCTGATACTTATGCCTCGTTTGTTCTTGGATCTTGGTAAACATAGCTCTAGCTATTTCATCGCGACTCAAATCAACGTTGGGCGCGACATCGCATCTGACTATAATTTCCTTTCCGAATCTATTGCCTTCATCTTTATATTTACAATCAAGACCTGTCTTCTCTTTGAAGTCTTTGGATATGGCTTCCTGGATTTTCTTCTCCTGCGCGAGTGCTTGCTCACGCTGCACCGCCTCTGCTTCGGCCTTACGCGTGCGTTCTCCAGCTAGAGCCTCACGCTTTTTCTTCTCCTCCTGCCGCTTCCGTTCATCTGCAACCTTATTCCGATATCTTTCTTCTCCTGGGCCCAGAACCTCTGCCTCACGACCTGCATAGGAGGTGGAAGCCGCTTCTACTGCGTAGTCCCCCGGTCTAACTATCTTCCCGTGATAGAGAAACACCCCCCAATACTGAGTCAGGCCCTTCCTTGAGGGGCATGCCTCCCGCAAGCGGACGAATCCCTGTGCCACAATCGCACGCGCCGTCGTATCATCACTAAGATCGATGTCCAGAGGCACGAGGCCTTCGATCTGTCCTCCGGTACTTCTTGTTGCCCCCGAACATTTTGGTGGGTTAAACCGGGTCTGGGGAACCTGGGCGTGGGTGGGAAGCACTCCGAGCGCCAGCGTTGCAATTACTAGCCAGACACCCCGCATTGCGTTGCCATACAGATGCCTGCCGTCTAAGGATTGGTTCTTGCTATGGGACGGCTGATTGTTGAATGTCCCCATGATCGAGTTTACCCCCCTCAGCCATAGTGACTTGCAAAAGCTCTGTTGCACCAACCGCCAGAGCCCTGGTAGATAGCCAAGGGCACCACTGACCTCAGACCGCTGGAGCCCTAGCATGGGCTGTCACCTTTGTTCCAATGGTGCCATTTCATGGCCGAGAGGGGCCTCTGTGCAGTCTGCCTGTATCTGCGCCCTGCCTTCAGCGATCGCGATGGGGAATCACTCGCGCGGGAATGCAGACTGAGATACAGGGTCGCGGCGGCTTGTTCCACGGTTAATAGCGCGCGCATTTGCCCGAAACATGTGCTTTGCGCAGCTGCTATCCACTGTTTCTGCTTCGATTATAATTTATTATCAATTAATGTCAAAATTATCTACACAGATTAGTAAGGAGAACCATGGAACCTACTGACCCGTATAGAGATTCGGGAGTTGCGCAGCTCTTTTCAGCCGCTCTAGGGCTGGCAGCGCATAACTAAGACCTTGGAAACTGAGCCGGCGCTTGAGTTGGTAGATACTAAGGTGCTGAGCATGCCGTTCCCGCTCCAGCATACAAAAGGCGACCAGGCAGCAGGTGATATGATGGATCTGGGCCCGCTCGGAGCACGCTTGACAGCCGGTCAGGCTGAGTTGGTCCTTGCAAACTCTAATAACCTCTTCGATCTGGGCGCGGACGCGATATAGCCGCCGGACCGCCGCTGCGGACAGCGTCAGGCGATTGGTGGCATAGTACTTGGCGCCGTATCTGACGACCAAGACTTTCAGGCCGCCTGTCAACCAACCGCTTTCGGACCAGTAGGGATGCCGTCGATGGTAGCGAACCGCATGCCCATTGAACCAGTGATTCTTCCAGTCGTGCATGCGCTTGAGCAACTCCTTTGAGTGATACCAGGCATCAAACAGCACGTATTCAGGGTGACAACGGAGGCGATTGTGGGCATAGCTGAGCAATGCCAAGGCGAGCGCATACTTCGAGGGGCCGCCCTTGTGCCACAGGCGCACATCCAGCGGGACGCGGAGCGTCCCATTCGTCCAGACCAACAAGACCAGGGAGAGGCCATAGACAGGCTTGCGTTCCTGGCTGGAGAAAACCCAGGCGAGGCCCTCGATCGCGGTGGCAAAGGGCTTGGGAATGACCGTGTCATCAATAACAAGATACCCCTGTTCCCAGATAAAGAGCGTGCGACATGCCAATTCCAGGAGTGTGTGCCCGGACCAGTCGGCTTGCAGCAATCTTGTCAAACGGTCGTGTGACACCGTCTTCAGTGCCTCTGACAAGGCCACGCAACTTGCGATCGTGCGATAATACAGCACCGCGGTGAGGTAGCGCCAAATCAGCTCTGGCATGGAGTTCTCTCCTTCGTGACGGTTGGACGAGAACTCTATTCTATCTCACCGCCTCTGCGTAACCCCTGACCAGACGCAATTAGTCGAGTTCATCCATGTGCAGATGCAGGCCCACTATTGGGAGAAGGCAACAGGGTATGATATGCAGGTTAGCAAGGGGTTTACGAGGCTGAGAGAAAGCGACTTCACGGCGCCTGCGCGCGAGCCAGTTCACGATTTTCGGCAGACAGTACAGGATCGGAGCAGGATCGCCCAGATGGTGTTTGGCGGCTTTCAGCGCTGCCTTTATCCTATCCAGAAGTTTCAGTCCGACTCCGAGAGGAAGCTGGCGATCATCCTGGATCGAGAAGCCTTGAAATGGTTCAAACCAGCCATGAGACAGTTCCAGATATATTACAAGTTGGGGCCCGACCATCAGGAATACCAGCCGGACTTCGTGGCGGAAACGGCGGACCGCATCTACATGCTCGAAGCCAAAGCGCGCAACGACATGCAGGATGCCGAGGTGCAGGCCAAGAAAGACGCCGCTGTGCAGTGGTGCGATCACGCCACGGCCCACTCAGCGAGCCATGGTGGCAAGCCATGGACCTATCTCCTGATTCGACATGATGCCATTAGCGAGAATATGACGCCGGCGGGTCTGGCCAATCAATTCCGCGCTGGTTAATGCCAACACCCAACCAAGCAGGACTTCAGCAGCGAAAAGGGCGGGTGATCGGCCCGCCCCTTCGATCCTTCCACCCTTCCCTCATTGCATCATATCTTTTTTCCCGGCTCGGCCCCGCCTATGACGCCGGCGTCTCATGGAACAGGTTCAGCGCTGAGCCGCGCCTGAACCATTCCAACTGAGAGGCTGCGTAGGAGTGATTCAGCGACAGCGTCTCCGAGGTGCCATCGGCATGCTGCACGAGACATGTCACGGGTTTGCCGGGAGTCAGGTCACTCAGGCCGACAAGGCTGAGGCGGTCATCCTCCCGGATGTGATCGTAGTGCGCCGGGTCGCTGAAGGTGAGCGCCAGCAACCCCTGTTTTTTCAAATTGCTCTCGTGGATGCGTGCAAAGCTGCGGGCGATCACCGCCGCACCACCCAGCAGCCTGGGAATCAGGGCGGCATGCTCACGGCTGCTGCCCTCACCGTAGTTAAAATCGCCGACAATGACCCACTTGAGGCCATGCGCCTGATAGGACCTGGCGATCGCTGAGATCATCTGAGTCTTTTCGCGGGTCAGCACATTCAAGCCTTTGCCGGTTTCGCCGGTGAAGGCATTAGTCCCCCCCATGAGCAAGTTTTCGCTGAACTTGCCCAGATGCCCGCGGTAGCGCAGCCAAGGACCAGCTGGGGAAATGTGGTCAGTAGTTGTCTTGCCCTTGGTTTTCATCAATACCGGCATATCGCGGAAATCTTCGCCATCCCAGGGAGGCCATGGCTCCATCAGCTGGATGCGCTCGCTGTTGGGAGACACCGCCAACTCGATGCTACTCCCATCCTCAGGCGGCGCAACATACGCCGAGTGCCCGCGGTCGAAGTTGTTGGCGGGCACCTCTGGGGCGGATTTGGGAGGCTCCAGCTTAAAGGGCTTGCCATCGCCCCCAGTGAGCGTATCGGTCAGCGGGTTGAACGAGAGCTTGCCTGCCAGCGCCATCGCCGTGACGATCTCCGGGCTGCCGATGAAGTTCATGGTCGTCGGCTGCCCGTCGTTGCGCATCGGGAAATTGCGATTGTAGGACGTGACAATGGTGTTCGGCTTGGTTGCCTCGTCTTGGGAGCGGCGCCATTGGCCAATACAGGGGCCGCAGGCGTTGGCCAGCACCGTGCCGCCGATCGCTTTGAGCGACGCCATCTGCCCATCCCGCTCGATGGTGGCACGAACCTGCTCCGAGCCGGGGGTTACCATGAACGGTACCGCTGCCTCGACGCCATGTGCACGCGCCTGCTCGGCCACGTCCGCCGAGCGACTCATGTCCTCGTAGGATGAGTTGGTACAGCTGCCGATGAGCGCGCTGGAGATCTCCTCAACGAACTGGTTACTCGGGTTCTTCACTTCAGCGGCGAGCTGCGAGATCGGACGGGCACGATCTGGAGAATGCGGCCCGACGATGTGGGGCTCAAGCGTCGACAGATCTATGCGCACGACACGATCAAAATAATCATCCGGATGTGCTTCCACTTCTTCGTCCGCTGTGAGGAGATACACGTACTTGCTCGCAAGCACGGCCAGCTCCCCTCGACGAGTGGCTGCCAGATACTTTGCCATGCGCTCATCGTATGGGAAGATCGAGGTGGTGGCGCCGAGCTCGGCGCCCATGTTCGTGATGGTGGCCTTGCCGGTGGCGCTGAGGGAGCGAGTGCCGGGACCAAAGTACTCGATGATGGCGTTGGTGCCACCGGCGACGGTCAGCTCCCCAGCCAGCCTGAGGATGACGTCCTTCGGCGCCGTCCAGCCGTTTAACTCACCCGTCAAGTACACGCCGATGAACTTCGGATAGAGCAGCTCCCAGGGCAGGCCAGCCATGACCTCGACCGCATCGGCACCACCGACGCCAACGGCACAGGACCCAAGTCCTCCGGCCATCGGCGTATGGGAGTCGGTGCCGATGATCATCTCGCCAGGGAAGGCATACTCCTCGAGGGCCACCTGATGGATGATGCCGGCCCCAGGTTCCCAGAAGCCTACGCCGTACTTGGCAGCAGCCGCCCGCAGGAAATTGTAGACCTCTTGGTTCTCGGCGAGCGATTCGCGCAGGTCGGACGATCCCTCCACTCTGGCCTGGATCAGGTGATCGCAATGTTGGGTGGTGGGTACAGCCGTCCTGGTGCGGCGTGTCTGCATGAACTGCAGCATAGCCGTCTGTCCCAGCACATCCTGGAGAATGACGCGGTCAGGCCGCAACAGGATGTAGCTCGTGCCACGCTCGAGATCGGTGGTCGACGGGTCATCGAGGTGCGACAGCAAGACCTTATCCGCCAGCCCGAACGGCCGGTTCTGATGCTTGCGCACAGCCGCCAGCGTGCGGTCCATCCGCTCGTAAACGCTGGAGGCAAACTCGGGGGTGGAATCTATCGTAATCATGGTTTGAATCTCCTCGCTAGTGAGGGTAGCAGCCGGCTTTGAGCTGCTGCCTCCAGATAAATGAGTCCTTTTTGACTCATGTCTTCCCCTTGGCTGGGCTGCTCTATATTGTACCACACGGCTTACATGCCGAGAGTCCGCGCCATTGTGGCCACAAACTGCTCGAGACCCGCAGCATCGAGCGTGGGCTGAGGTCGGAGCACGAGCCGATCGACGCCGACTGCGACATAGCGCTCCACGGTGCTCGGATCCATGTCATAGCCAGGGGGAGTAATGCTGATTTCCAGCTTGCCGAGGTCGGCCGGGCGAGGGTAGCGTTGCTCCGCCTTGTGCAATGCTTCGATGTCCTGTGCTGCCTGCTCGACATTCATCCCGAACCCATACCAGCCGTGGCCGTGCTCCACAGCACGCCGGAAAGCCTCGGGCGCGCGACCGCCGACGATGATCGGCGGCGTAGGTCGCTGCACCGGTTGCGGCTGTGCCTGGACCCCGGCAAAGGTCACATAGCGGCCGTGGTAGGCGGGTTTCTCCTCGGTCCAGATCGCACGCATGGCAGCGAGGTATTCATCCCCACGGCTCCCACGGTGCTCGAATGGGACGCCAAGCGCCTGAAACTCAGGCTCACACCACCCGACGCCGAGCCCAAACATTAGCCGTCCGTTGGACAGCACGTCCAGGGTAGCCAGCTGCTTGGCCAGCACCAGGGGCTGGCGTTGCGGCAGCACGATGACGCCCGTCGCCAGGCGAATACGCGTGGTCAGCGCGGCATAGAACGTCAACATGACCACGGGATCGAGCAGCCGCATATCAGGGGCCATCGGGCGCTGCGGCATTGGCGGATCGGGCAGCACTACATGGTCGGCCACCCACAATGACTCGAAGCCGGCGGCTTCTGCCGTCCGGGCCAGCCGCGCCGCCGTCTCCGGGTAGCCACAGGTGTGGAGATTCACGGAATGCAGGCCAAATTTCATCGATATCCCTCCTCAGTCAGGCGTGGGCGCCAGGTTAAGTGCCAAGACGGTCTTCCCTCTCTCCGGAAGAGGGGTAGGATGAGGGCGGTAGGGCATGATCGAGCGTTTGGGCTTCCCTCACCCTTGCCCTCTCCAAGTGGGAGAGGGGGTCGTCGTGTCAGGGAAGGAGCACGATTTTGCCGTAGGCTCGCGACTCGATGACCGCATGATGCGCCTTGGCAGCTTCCACGAGGGAGAACTCCTGGCCGATGACCGGCCGTAGTGAGCCGTTCGCCAACCCGGCGACGAGCGCCGCATGCATGCTCACCACCTCCGCTTCGGACGCACCTCCGAGGCTGACGCCGAGAATTGCCGCCTCGCGATTCATGATGGCGCGGGGATTGATGGTAGCCGTGCCCTGATTCCCCGGACCCCGGTTGCCAATGGCAGCCACTCGACCACCGCGGGCCAGGACGTTCAAGTCATTCCCCAGATTCACGTTCGCCAACATCTCTAGAATGACGTCAACACCGCGGCCTGAGGTGAGGGGCAGAATCTCGTCCAGATATCCCGGCGTACTATGGTCGAGGACGTAATGCGCCCCCTGTTCGAGCACGAGCTTGCGGCCTCTGTCCGTGCTGGCCGTGCCAATGATTGTCATACCGGCGGCGCGAGCGAGTTGCACGCCCGCGATGCCCACGCCCCCGCTGGCGCCATGGACGAGGATGCTGTCGCCGGGAAGCGCCCGTGCACGCTGGATTAAGCCGTGATACGCCGTGCCATAGGGGATGTTGATGGCTGCGCCTTGGGCATATGAGGCCTGTGGGGGAAGCAGATGTACGCGCGTGGCCAGGCACAGGGACTTTTCGGCATAGGTGCCGCTAATCGAGCCGGCAATATAGACGCGATCGCCGACCGTCACCTGATTGACCTCGGGACCCACGGCTTCAACGACACCAGCCCCGTCGTTGCCCGGCGTGAAGGGCGTC
>JBKPCR010000095.1:0-12764 GCA_046727435.1 bacterium
AGGAGACTGCTGGCATTGAGGGCGGCATAGACTCCGGCAGCCAGAGCCGGCGCGAGGCCATGTGCCATCGCGATCGTCGGTAAGAACAGCAGGAGGCTATTGTGGCCCACGCATCCCCAGAAGTGAATGCCAATCAGGTTCCAGAACGCCCCGGTGCGCTGGGCTTGCCGGAGAAAGACCCGGGCCCGGATGTGCGCCACAGGGCCCTCATGTAGCCGCTGGATGGGCTCGTCCAGCGAGGCCCCGAGTGGCCGCAGCCCGAGCTGCGCCGGTTCATTGTAAAAAAGCCGGATCAGCAGGAGCAGAAGAACACCGCCCACCAGGCCGGGGCCCCAAAACGTCCACGCCAGACCGAAATGGGCGAACAGCAGAGAGACCAGGGGAGTGGCGACCACCGTTCCCAGGCCCTGCATGGCCTGCAGGATGCCCATCGCCACACCCAAATGGGTTCTGAACCAGACGGAGATGCCGGCCACCAGAGGCACCTGATAGATCGTCAGTGGAATGGCCAGGAGGATGCCAAAGGACAGATAGAAATGCCAGAGACGAGTCATGCTACCGGTGAGCACCATGCCTACGATGAACAAGTAGGCCCCCAAGAGCATGGTACGGCGGACCCCATAGCGATCCCCGAGCCAGCCCACCAGCGGGCTGATGAGCGCCGTGACCAGCCACTGGAGGGCGAAGGCGATGGAGATCGCGAAGTAGCTCCAGCCGAACCCCTGGGGGCTCTGGAGGTAGGGGACCAGCATGCTGATGGCAAACCGCACGGGGGAGGTGATCATACAGATCATCGAGGCGACCGCGACGATGACCCAAGCGTAATGGAGCCTCGGCGTGCTACCAGCGATCTTGGTTGGATTTTGGTGCGTCATAGGTCGGGTACACCTCTGCAGTCACAGCATGGTTTTCCGCCGTATCGCAGGCCCTCATGGGAGAGGGGGTGCGACATCGGCATTTCCGTAGCACCTGCCTTGTGGAGCACCCTCCGCATCATCCTCCTGCGAGCAGACGGTTAGCGCCGGTGAGCAAAAAGACACCCAGCACGATGAGCACAGCCCCCACGACGATGCGCCCGCTGAGTTGCTCGCCTCCCAGGAAGAGGACGGTCAGGAGCAGCACGAAAAGCGGGGCCGTCCCGGACAAGGGGGTAACCACGCTGACCTCGCCAAAGCCGAGGGCCACGAGCACTAGGAAGACACCTGTATTCTCCGCAATCCCGCCCCCGATAAAATAGAGCAAGCTGCGACCATTGCAGACCAGCGCCTCCCGCTTGCCCGAGGCGAGGACGAACACGGTGGCCGCGACCATTGCCGCGGTGTTGTTGATGGCCGAGTCGAAGAGGGGGCCGGCGTGGCCGAGGCCGAGTTTCCGGAGGATCGCCACCACACCAAAGCATGACGCTGAGAGTAGGGGATAGAGCAGATGATGGACGCGAAAGCCGACGTGTCTCCCGCTCTGCGACAGTAGGATCGTGCCCAGGACAATGACCAGGGTCCCCAGGAGGATCGGCAGCGTCACCCGCTCGCCCAAGAGGAGAATGGCCAAGCCCGTGGCGATGAAGGGACTCAAGTTGTTGATGGAGGCGGCGACGGGCGCACCCACTTTCTCGATGGCGACGACGCGGAACAGCCGGCCCGCCGCGGTGCCGACCACCCCTGAGAGGACAAAGTAGGGCACCGCGCTCCAATGGTAGGCGTCGCGAGGAACCATGAGGAGGACCACGGACCATAAGCCGATCATCCCGACGACGATATTGATCCAGAAGCCAGCATAGAAGTTGGCGTGGCGTAACCCCCGCTGGATCAGCATCGTGGCGACGGCAGAGCACAAAGCGCTCGCCAGCGCAAGCATCTGCGGTGTGGGTGACAACGTCTACTCCCTGCGGGTGATCTGCCTCAGCGGTGATTCTCTAGTGATGCTGTACCGCATCGTCGGTGCAAAAGTGGTTCTTTCAAAGAGCCACTCCCCGGACGAATTATAGGGCCACTGAGCTCGGAGGAGTTCCGAGGCTCGCGGTGGATGCGATGCGCAAAAATTGGCTCGTCGTATTTTCCCGCGTCGTTTCCTCAAAACCCCTTGAGTACATGAGCCCGGATACCGCCACCCTGACCGATGACAATAGCGCAGCGGCGTGTCACAAATGCTTGGCGACCGTCGCCCGGATATGGCACTCTATACCGGGAAGCGCGTCCCACGTCAAACCCCTTTTGCGATTTTCTGCTTGGGAGACTGGCTATGGCAAGACTTGGCATGGTGCTCTATCACGGCCTCGAGAGCGGCCCCCAACTGCAAGAATACGCCCGCCTGGCGGAGATGGCTGGGTTTGAATCCTTATGGGTCACGGAGCGCTATTTCCACGAGGAGACGTTTGCCTTGCTGGGCTTCCTGGCAGGGGTAACACAGCGTATCAAACTCGGGGTGGCCGTCACCAACCCCTACACCCGCCACCCGGCGCTGCTGGCTATGGCAAGTGCCACGTTGGACCGTATCAGCGGCGGCCGTTTCCTCCTGGGACTGGGCCGAAGCGAGCGCCAGGTCATTGAGGGCCGTATGGGTATTCCCTATGGTCGGTCGCGCGCTACCCTGGCTGAAGCGGTTACCGTGATCAGGGAATTGCTCGCCGGTGGCCGGGTCAATACCACAGTCGGGGCTCTCCAGGCGCACGACGTGCGCCTAGCCCTCACCCCTGTACAATCAAATCTCCCCATCTATCTGGCGGCCATGGGTCCCAGGGCCCTACGCCTGGTCGGCGCGCTAGCCGACGGCGTGGTTCTCAATGCCTACACGCCTCCAGGCTACGTGCGCTACGCCGTGCGGGAGATCCAGCAAGCAGCGCGCCTGGCTGGACGGGACCCGACAGCCATCGATATTGCCTGCATGCTGGTGGTGCGGCTCACCGATGAGCCGGAGCCTCTGCGGTTGAGCCTCAAGCAGCGTCTCGTACGGCTGCTGACAGAGCCCCACGTGGGCGAAATTCTCCTGGAGACCGGCGGGTTTGATGCGACGATTTTGGAGCCACTACGCGCTGCTGCGGCCAGTAATGCGGATGCCACCAAGTGGGTGAGCGATGCCATGGTGGAAGCGTTTTATCTGGTGGGCACAGCGGCACAATGCCGGGAACGCCTGGCCGAGTATCGTGCCGCGGGCGTTGCTCTACCCTTGTTGCTGCCGCGCCTCGAAGACTATGCCGCAGTGGCCGCGGCGTTTCAGGTAAAGTAGTAGGACCTATCTTCTGCGCCGCCAGCGGGCAATCGCTGCCGGCGCCAGAGCCGATACCCAGCACCACGTCGCCGCTTCGCACTGGCCTCTCCCTAGACCGCCATCTCAAGCGGTTTCTGGCTCTACTGCACGTCTCTTCTCGCGTGTGCGCCAGTCGAGAGCGTCAATTGCTTCTGTCCTTATAGGCTATGTATAATGCCTTCAACACAAGTAAGCGGAGGACGAGGCCATGCCGAATCAGACCATACCTCTCCAACTCCCTGATGCCATCTACCAACGTCTCCAGCAGGTCGCCCACGCCACGAATCACTCCATCGAGGAGGTTCTGTTGCAGAGCATCCGTGGCAATTTGCCTCCTTCACTCGACGATCTCAGTCCCGAGTGGCATTGTGTCGTTGCCGATCTGCAGGAGATGAGTGATGAGGCCCTGGGGGCGATTACGAAGGAGCGGTTACCACAACCCCAATGGCGCCGCCACCAACGTTTGCTGCGAAAGGGGCAAGAGGGCTCTCTGTCAACGGCTGAGCACCAGGAGTTGGCAGAACTGCGTGCGGCAGCCGACCGCTTTGTTACCCGTCGCTCTTATGCCCTGGCGCTTTTAAAGTGGCACGGGCATACCATTCCTATAGATACGTAGTCCATGCCCAGGCGCCATCGCATCTCGGCAGCCGTACGCCGACAGATCACGGAACGTGATCTGTCGCGTTGTGCATACTTCCGAAGCCCGACGATCGTGGGGATTCCGATGGTCATTGAACATATCATCCCGCTCGTCGGTGGGGGTTCCTCAACACCCGACAATCTCTGCCTCGACTGTTATCGTCGCAACGAGTTCAAGGGATCGCGGACTGAGGCAGCCGATCCAATAGCGGGAAACTCACCAGAGGTCGCTCACGGTGCCTATCCCGACTGTAAGCTATGGGTGGACGCCATGGGAAATATGCTTTAAAATTCCCATTTATCCTCAGCGTGCGGAGGACTCGGTCCACCGAAGGATCGAGACCAAGGGGCAGCCCGCTCAGCGGGTGGGGAGGCGCCGGTCAGGATGACGTCGACCAGGGCAAGGAGAACGACTGATGGCGAGGCAGAAGGGAAACAGCGAAGGGACTGCCGCGACGCTGGGCTCTGAAACCCAATTCTGGCAGGACCCAGCGCACACTTCAGCCATGCAGGATGAGGCACTCGATGCCCGATCATAACTATTTCGCCAACCTCATCTGGCAGATCGCCGACCTGCTGCGCGGACCCTATCGGCCACCACAGTACGAGCGCGTCATGCTGCCCATGACCGTGTTGCGCCGCTTCGACTGCGTACTCGCTCCCACGAGGGCCAGGGTCCTCGCCGAGCATGGGAGGCGCCAGGGCGGCCGGCTCAATAACGACGCGCTCGACAGGATTCTGAACAGGGCTGCCGGCCAACGCTTCCATAATCACTCGCCGCTCGATTTCGAGAAGCTCAAGGGCGACCCCGACCACATCGCAGAGCACCTCGTCAGCTACATCCAGGGATTCTCGGCCAATGTCCGCACTATCTTCGATTTCTTCGAATTCGATACCGAAATCGACAAGATGCGCGAGGCGAACATCCTCTATCTCGTCGTCTCCAAGTTCTGCGATGTTGACCTGCACCCGAGTACAGTGCTGAACGACCAGATGGGGCTGATCTTCGAGAATCTCATCCGCCGTTTTAACGAACTGGCCAACGAGACCGCCGGCGACCACTTTACCCCACGCGAGGTCATTCGGCTGATGGTGAACATCCTGTTCATCAATGACGATCCGCTCCTCGCCACGCCCGGCACTGTGCGCAAGTTGCTCGACCCCGCTTGCGGCACGGGCGGGATGCTCGCCGAGTCGCAGAACTACCTGCGCGAGCACCACTCGGCGGCCAGGCTCTTCGTCTACGGGCAGGATTACAACAAACGCGCCTTCGCCACGGCTGCGTCTGACATGCTGATGAAACAGGTCGACCACAACGGCGGCGGCGATAACGTGCGCTTCGGCGACAGCTTCACCGACGACCAGTTCCCGGGCGAGACCTTCGACTACCTGCTCGCCAATCCGCCCTTTGGTGTGGATTGGAAGAAACAGCAGAAGGACATTCAGAGAGAGCACGACAAGCTCGGCTTCGCCGGTCGCTTCGGCGCCGGGCTGCCGCGTGTGAACGACGGCTCGCTACTCTTCCTGCAGCATATGATCAGTAAGTTCGAACCCGTGTCGCCCGATCAGCACAAGCACGGCTCGCGCTTGGCCATTGTCTTCAGCGGCTCGCCGCTCTTCACTGGCGGGGCCGGCTCGGGCGAGAGCGACATCCGCAAATGGATCATCGAGAACGACTGGTTGGAGGCGATCATCGCTCTACCGGAGCAGATGTTCTACAACACTGGCATCGGGACCTACGTCTGGATTGTCACCAACCGCAAGGAGAAGGACCGCAAGGGCAAGATCCAGCTTCTCGACGCCCGGAAGTTCTACATTCCCATGCGCCGCAGCCTTGGCGAGAAGCGCCGCAAAATCGGCGAGAAGGAAGACGGGCGCGACCAGATCGCCGCGATTGTGCAGCTCTACGGCCGGTTCAGTGATGGCGACACGTCGAAGATCTTCGACAACGCCGACTTCGGCTACACCCGCGTCACCGTCGAGCGGCCGCTGCGCCTGCGCTACCAGATGACTATCGAGGATAAGGCCCGCTTCCTCGACGCCTGTCCGCATCTGCTCGACGACATGCAGGCCATCGATACGGCTCTCGGCCGCGGGCCGCAGCGCGATTGGAACGCCGTCTGGGCCCAGATCAGCGAGTTGCTGCTCGAACGTAAGTCACGCTGGAAGGTAACTGAGCAGAAGCTGTTCCGCAGCGTCTTCACCCAGAAGGACCCCGAGGCCGAGCCGGTAAGACTCCCCTCGAAAACCCTCCCTCTCCCACTGGGAGAGGGCTGGGATGAGGGTGCAGCTTTCGCTTATGAGCCCGACTCCGACCTGCGCGACTTCGAAAACGTGCCGCTCAAGGACGATATTGACGCCTACTTCGGCCGCGAGGTGCGGCCCCACGTGCCAGACGCCTGGATGGACCGCAGCAAGGACAAGGTAGGCTACGAGATCAACTTCAACCGGCACTTCTACCACTACACGCCGCCACGTCCGCTGGAAGAGATCGACGCTGAGCTGAAAGAGGCAGAGGAAGAGATCATGCGGCTGTTGCGTGAGGTGACGGCGTAATGGTAGCGGCCCCAATGGCAGTCACAACTGATGAAGCTTGGCAAGGTACTATTCCTGCTGGATGGTCCCTAAAGCAGCTGAAATGGGCTGTCACCTTTCAGCGTGGTCACGATCTACCAACTGAAGACCGCCAAGAAGGTTCTGTCCCCGTCGTCACAGGCGGCGGTATTGCGGGTTGGCACAACGTCGCTCAAGCAAGGGGACCGGGCATCGTGACCGGGCGCTACGGCACCATTGGTGAATTCTATCTAGTTGAGCAAGATTACTGGCCGCTCAACACCTCTCTCTATAGCATTGATTTGCATGGCAACCATGCCGGTTTCTTACGGTATATGCTGGAGCCGCTTGCTCCACTGTTTCATCTCAATGCAGCAAAGTCAGCCGTGCCTGGCATTGATCGTTCTGACATCCATACGATTCCCGTCGCCGTTCCGCCTCTCGCCACACAGCGTGCCATCGCCGACTACCTGGACCGGGAGACGACGCGACTGGATGCGCTTGTGGCGGCGAAGGAACGGCTGCTTGGGCTATTGGCGGAGAAGCGGCGGGCACTCATCACCCGCACCGTAACCCGCGGCCTCGACCCACATGCTCCCCTCAGCGACTCCGGCATCCCCTGGCTCGGCGAGATACCGGCTCATTGGAGCATTTGGAAGGTTGGTCACTTCGCAATCGTGGGAAACGGTTCGACTCCAAATCGCGACAACGCGGAGTATTGGACGGATGGGCTAATTCCTTGGCTGAACAGCTCGGTAGTCAATCAGGAGGAAGTGACAAAAGCCGACCAGTTCGTCACCAAGGCCGCGTTCCGTGAATGTCATTTGCCGCTGGTGAAGTCAGGGAGCGTTCTTCTCGGCATAACTGGCCAGGGCAAGACCCGCGGCCAAGCCGTCGTGTTGTCGATTGAGGCCACAATAAATCAGCACTTGGCTTTCATCACTCCCAAGGACGGTGTGGCCGACCCTTGGTTTCTTCGATGGATGTTCTTGGCATTCTACAACTTTTTACGCAGTATCAGTGACGATGCTGGGGGAACCAAGGGTGCGCTCACTTGTGAAGAGGTTGCTGCGCTGAGGATGCCCCTACCGCCAATCGACGAACAGGACGAGATCGTCGCCCACATCACTGCAGAAACAGCTAAGATGGATGCCCTGTGCGCGGCGACAAAGCGTACCATTGCCCTGCTCAGAGAGCGCCGCGCAGCGCTCATCGCCGTGGCAGTGACCGGAAGACTTGACGTGCAAGGAGCAGAGCGCCACCTCGACGTTGTGGCAGACTAATGGGCACCGGGATAGGAGGCCGCGATGATGAGGGTCGAGGTGAGACCAGAGTTGCTGCGCTGGGCGCGTGAGCGTGCGGGGTTGAGTCTCAGTGCGGTGACCCACCGTTTTCCGCAGCTTGCTGCGTGGGAGCGCGGCACAGAGCGTCCGACGCTCAAGCAGCTCGAGCGCTTCGCCAAGGCCACGCACACACCTATCGGCTATCTATTCCTACAGGAGCCGCCTGTCGAGCGCCTTCCAATCCCGGACTTTCGAACGGTCGGTAACGAGCATATCAAACGCCCGAGCCCGGACCTGCTTGACACTATATACCTCTGCCAGCAGCGCCAGGAATGGTACCGAGACTTCGCCCGGTTGGCAGGAGATGAACTGCTGGCGTTCGCTGGCTCCTTGCAAGTGACAGGCGACGTGATACAGATGGCCGCACTCATTCGCCGCGCTCTAGGGTTCGACGTCGACGAGCGTCGGCGGATTCCAACCTGGACCGACGCCCTTCGGCGCTTCATCGAGCAGGCAGATGAGATGGGCGTCCTGATGATGGTGAGTGGCGTTGTCGGCAGCAACAATTGACGTAAGCTCGACCCACAGGAGTTCCGCGGCTTCGCGCTAGCCGATGATCTGGCGCCGCTCGTGTTCATCAATGGTGCGGACACCAAGGCAGCCCAAATGTTCACGCTGGCGCATGAGCTGGCCCACCTCTGGCTCGGACAATCGGCTGTCTCCGACGCGCAGGCATCCTGGGTGCATGATGTCTCGGACGCGAAGGCGTCCTTGGCACCCGAACACCAGGTCGAACGCTGGTGCAATCGGGTCGCAGCCGAGCTGCTCGTCCCGCTGGAGGTTCTGCGCGCCGAGTACGACCAGCGCGCCGACCTACGCCATGAGACCGACCGTCTGGCGCGTCGGTTCAAAGTGAGCACGCTAGTCATCCTGCGCCGGATCCACGACGCCGGCGGGCTCACGCGTGAGCAGCTCTGGAAGGCATACGAGGTGGAACTCCAACGACTACACGAGGTCCGGAAGGGAAGCGGCGGTGACTTCTACCTCACGCTCGGCGCCAGCGTGAGTAAACGGTTCGCTCGTGCACTCGTGGTCAGCACGTTGGAGGGCCGATTGTCCTTTATGGAAGCGTTCCGCCTGCTTGGCTTCAAGAAGATGGCGACCTTTCGCGATCTCGGGCACAGCCTCGGGGTGCATATCTGATGGCCTATCTCCTCAATGCCGACGTGCGAAACCTGCCCCTCCACAAAGGGTGCGAGGGTGGCCCCAACGACCCGCCTGACCCAGCGGGGCCACCTATATCTCTTCGAGTACTGGGCGGGTGGCGGCAAGCACAACACCATCCCAGACAATCCCAACCAGGAGCATGGCGGTAAAATGGAGTGTTCGACGCTTCTTCCTATGCTATCGTTATACGGATAAAAACCTCTATGGAGGAAAGCCGGATGGGTCACGCGCTCACATTAGACGTACCAGAAGACGTGTATCGGGTATTAATCCAACAGGCCGAGCAGACGGGCCAACCACCCGAAGATGTCGCGGTCCAGTTGTTAGCCACGGCTACCCAGCACCGGGTTGACGACCCGCTAGACCAATTTATTGGTGCCTTCCGCGGCCATGGTGTGGATTGGGCCGATCAGCACGATGCGTACCTGGGGAAGGCTGTCAAGGGGTCCATGGACCCGTCAACATCCAAAGGTCAGCCCGATGCCTGATATCTTTGCTGACACCGCGGGATGGGGACATCTTGTTGATGCCACACAAGCGTATCACCACCGTGCGGCAACCATCTACCGTGGTGCCCGCCAACAGGGACGCACCTTCATTACCACAAACTACATTCTCACGGAGCTCGTCGCGCTCCTGCTCAGTCCGCTCCGGATTCCTCACCCGCAAATCGTTGCGTTTATTGCAGGACTGAAAGCTTCACCACACGTTGAGATCGTGCATATAGACCCGACACTGCATGCCCAGGCGTGGCAGTTATTTACTGAGCGCCCAGACAAGGATTGGAGTCTGGTCGATTGTGCAAGTTTCGTGGTCATGCAGCAGTGTGGACTCCAAGAAGCCTTCACAACAGACCACCACTTTGAGCAGGCAGGCTTTGTATGTCTGCTGAAGGCATAGGACAGTAGGCCAGTGGAATCCCGATGGCCTTGCAGATGGAGCCAGGGTATGAGCCAGCACCATAGCGAAACCGCCTTCGAAACCGTCATCGAAACCCATCTGCTGGCCAACGGCTACGTGACCATAAACCGGGACAGCTTCGACCGCGAGCGGGCGATCTTCTCCGAGACCGTGCTGGCCTTCATTCGCGCGACCCAGCCGAAGGAGTGGGCCAGGCTGGAGGCGCTGCATGGGAAGAAGACCGGCGAGCAGATCCTCAGTGACCTGTGCAAGTGGATGGACGCCAACGGTGCGCTGGCGACACTGCGCCACGGCTTCAAGTGCTATGGGCGGACGCTGCACGCGGCCTACTTCAAGGCCGCACACGAACTCAACCCAGAGCTGGAGGCGCACTTTGCGGCGAACAGCCTGGGACTGACCCGACAATTGCACTTCTCGCCGCGCTCAGAGCAATCGCTCGATGTCACCCTCAGCCTGAACGGCATCCCCGTTGCCACGCTGGAGCTGAAGAACCCGCTCACCGGCCAGACGATGGAAGAGGCGCGCATGCAGTACCGGCGTCGCGATCCACGCGAGCCGATCTTCGAGTTCAAACGCCGCACCTTGATCCATTTCGCCATGGACACCGAAGCGGTGCTCATGACCACGCGGCTGGCAGGGTCGGCGACTCACTTTCTGCCCTTCAACAAAGGGTGCGATGGCGGCGCTGGCAACCCGCCCGACCCGGTGGGGCGTACCTATCGCACGGCCTATCTGTGGGAGGAGGTTCTACAGCGGGACAGTTTCCTGGACCTACTGGCGCGGTTCGTCCACCTGCAGATCGACGAGAAGCGCGACGACCAGGGCCGCAAGGTGAAAACGGAGACGATGATCTTCCCGCGCTACCACCAACTTCAAGCGGTGCGCACGCTGGTGGACGAGGCCCGGCGCGAGGGCGTCGGCCACAACCATCTCGTCGAGCACTCGGCAGGCAGCGGCAAGAGCAACACGATTGGCTGGCTGACGCATCGACTAGCGTCGCTGCACGACGCCGCGAATCAGCGGGTCTTCGACAGCGTGATCGTGGTGACCGATCGGGTGGTGCTCGACCAGCAATTGCAGGACACGATCTATCAGTTCGAGCACAAGCGCGGTGTGGTGCAGAAGATCGACGAGAGCTCGCGGCAACTGGCCGAGGCGCTCGAGAACGCGGTGCCGGTGATCATCACCACACTACAAAAATTTCCATTCGTGTCGCGACAGTTACTCAAGATGGCCGAGGAGCGCGGCGCAACTGGCGGCGGCACGCTGCCAACGCGGCGCTGCGCCGTGATCATCGACGAAGCGCACAGCTCACAGGGCGGCGAGACGGCCACTGACCTCAAGGAGGTGCTAGGCGGTGCAGGATTACGCGAGGAGGCCCAGCGGCAGGCGGCAGAAGAAGGCCTCGATAACATGGAAGAGCTGCTCGTTAGCATGGCCAAGCGCGGCCAGCAGGCGAACCTGAGCTTCTTCGCCTTCACGGCGACGCCCAAGCACAAAACCCTTGCCGTCTTCGGCCATGACGGGCAGCCGACGCACCGCTATACCATGCGGCAGGCGATCGAGGAAGAGTTCATCCTCGACGTGCTGAAGCACTACACGACCTACGCCACCTACTACAAGCTCCTGAAGGCCTGCGACGACGACCCAAACGTCGAGCGCAAGAAGGCAGCAAAGGCGCTGGCGCGCTTCATGAGGCTGCATCCGCATAACCTCGCCCAGAAGACCGAGGTGATGGTCGAGCACTTCAACACCGTGACGCGCCACAAGATCGGTGGCCGGGCCAAGGCGATGGTGGTGACGGGGTCACGTCTGGAAGCCGTGCGCTACAAGCAGAGCTTCGATCGCTACATCCAGCGCAAAGGCTATCCCATCAAGACAGTGGTGGCATTCTCCGGTACGGTTCAGGACAACAAGCTTGCCGGCGTCACCTTCACCGAAGAGGGCATGAACCAGGGCATCCGGGAGAAGGAGTTGCCCGAGAAGTTCGCCACCCAGGAGTATCAGGTGCTGCTCGTGGCGGAGAAATACCAGACCGGCTTCGATCAGCCGCTCCTGCATACGATGTATGTGGACAAGCGGCTGGCGGGCATCCAGGCCGTGCAGACCCTGTCACGGCTGAACCGCATCCACCCGCTCAAAGAGGACACGTTCGTCCTCGACTTCGTGAACGACCGTGAGGAGATCCGCGAGGCGTTCAAGACCTACTACGAGGGCGCGGAGATGGGCGAGGAAGTCGATCCCGCGCACATGTACCAAATTAAGGGCGAGCTCGATGCATCGGGCGTCTACCTGGCCGAAGAGGTGGAGCGGTTCTGCGCAGTCTACTTCATGCCAAAGCCGAAGCAGAGCCTAATGGATCATCAAGCGATGCACGCCGCGCTCGACCCGGCAGTCTCCCGCTTCACGGTGTTGCAGAACGAGCACGAGGAGGAAGCGGAGCTGTGGCGAGGCAAGGTGCAAGCCTTCCGTAACCTCTACGGCTTCTTGAGCCAGGTGATTCCCTACCAGGACTCGGACCTCGAACGGTTGTACGTGTTCCTCCGGCATCTGGCCACGAAGCTGCCCCGGCGGCGCAGCGGTCCTGACTATCAGTTCGACGACGAGGTGCGGCTGGAATACTACCGCCTGCAGAAGATCAGCGAGGGATCGATCAGCCTGCGGGATGGCGACGCCCGGCCTCTCGACGGTCCGACGGAGGTGGGGAGCGGCCTGGACCGCACGCAGCCGGTTCCGCTGTCGCAGTTGATCGACCTCCTGAACGAGCGTTTCGGCACCGACTTCAACCAGGCCGACCAGCTATTCTTGGATCAGATCGTCGAGGCCGCCATGGCCGACGATGGCCTACGGCAAGCGGCGGCGGTGAATCCCGGTGACAAGTTCGAGCTGGTGTTCAAG
>JBKPCR010000096.1:0-8242 GCA_046727435.1 bacterium
GCGTCACCGTCACGGCGCCGGGCGAGCGCACGATAATGCTCTGGGGCTCGCGTCCGGCGTCGCGGACGAGTTGCCGAAAGGCGGCCACTTCAGGCGCCAGATGCTGCAGCGGAATCATCACGGGCATCCAGCCATCGGCGATGGCCGCAGTTTGCGCCACACTCTTCGGCGTCAAGGAGGCGATGAAGATAGGAATGCTGCTGCGTACCGGCGGAAAGCGCAGACGGAAGCCACGCTCCAGACGAAAGACTTTGCCTTGATATTTGAGGGGCTCGCCAGCCAGGATCATGCGCATGATCTCGACGTACTCCCGCAGGCGCGTCAATGACGGCTGAAATGGCACTCCGTGAAAATGCTCGATGACTCGATGGCCGCTGGTGCCGAGACCGATAATCATACGGCCGCCGGAGAACTCATCGAGGGTGGCAAAATGCTGGGCCAGTGCTGCAGGCGTGCGCGAATAACAATTGACGATGCCAGTGCCGAGCTTGATGCGTGTGGTCTCGCGTGCCAGTAACGTCAGTATCGTGAAACAGTCGCGACCCCAGGCCTCAGCTACCCATACGGTATCGACCCCAGCCTCCTCGGCCAGACGCACGCGAGCGCAGGCTTGTTCATAGTCCATGGGTCCCTGCCAGTTGAAACTCATCGATAAGGTCCGCGCCATACTCGCTCCTTTTCGCTGTGTGCCTGCACTGCGTTCACCCCTGCCGCCATGGCGTATTTTAGCATGAACGGGTCGAGGTCTGTTAGTTCGTGTCGTCGAACCCGCTGCTCGATGATCTGTTGTCGGTAGCGAGAAGCGATGAATTGTCCATCCTTAAGCTCTGTCACATAATTCATGCTAGTGTTTATACGTGTAGATTCAACCAATCCCGTTCAAGTCCGAACAGATCCTGAAATCTCTTGAAAATTCAATTCCTGTAGCGATTCCCCTGCCGGTGACGCATTGCCGTTGTGTAATCCCGCATAGTCGCTTTACGCCACATTATCATCATGGATACCTACTCTTCTGAGCTGTTTCAGACACTTACCTTCGATAGCTCACTCTGGCGCAGATTTTGCCCATGAACAAAGCTGCGTCGTTGCACGAAATCGCCTGATAGCCTCCTTTGCAATTATCGCGATGGACAAGGAGCATGCCGATGCCGTTAGCTCGTCTCTACGTGTGCTCGAAATCCTCATCTCTGGTGCGCCTCCGCGTGCCATCGCGGTTTCTGGTGAGGCCCCAACTCGTGACCCGCGTCTCACCCCTCCCAGCGGAGAGGGATATTCCTGGTACTTCTCTTTGCCCGTTTATCGCCACTGATCACGCCGTGACCAGGCCGCAACGTGTTGACGCGCAGATTCGGTAGCATCTGTGCGCTTATCTGCCTGTACATCGGGGTTTCAAAGATTCTCAGCAGCTCTGTCCGGGAGTTTCAGACGCAGATCGAAAGGCCGAGGGTTTTTCCAAATCCTCAGGGAGGAAGGTCATGATACAAGATCGTAGGGGCTCTTGGCGAAATACGGTTGCCGTCATGGTGATTCTCTTAGGGTTAGCTCTGGCCAAAATACCTTTTGCCAGGGCTGATGTCGATTCACATATCGGAAGTCTTACGCCAAACCCCTCTCTGCGTGGACTGGTCCACGGAGAGGCAAGCAACTTCATTATTGTCGCTCAGGCTACAGCGGCATGCACCATTCGGAATTCCGCAGGAGCACCTGTGCTCGACAATGCTGATCCACTGGCGAAGTTCTTGCTGGCGAGCCGCACTTGCCCAACCAATATGTTTGACCTGCGCTCGCAACTCCTCGCTGCGGGCGCCACCATCAAGACCACTCTGGTCGCCAACAGAGGATTTCATAATCCAAAAACAAACCATGATGCCATGCATTTCATGCTGTTTGAAATCGTCTCAGGTCACCTCGGCTCCCTGGGGATTGATGTGAAGGACGGAGAGTTTTTTTTCGGGCATTTTACGGCAATAACGGGGGCAAACACGCTTGTGGCAGATCAACGACCCGAACCGCGTGCTCTCATGATTGAATTGATTGCCTGGGATCCGGGAAAACAGGTTTTCAATTTTTATGAATTGATTGGCAATGGCGAGAAAGGGGAGTGGTTCTACCGAGGAGACTCCTTGGACATCCAGGCTGATGTGACATTCTTGCATCGGCACACTGACCCAGGGCAACCCAAATTTGGAGGTCAATTGAGGTGTTCAGGTTGCCACACAGCGGGTGGCCCGATCATGAAGGAACTTGCCGCACCTCATAATGACTGGTGGACAACTGAACGGCCCCTTCCTCTAGGTAAGTTAAAACCGGATGCCGATCTGGCCCGGATCTTCCAGGGTCTCGTGGATGCCAGCGAACTCTCGGCAAGCGTCAAAGTCGGGTTGTCAATGTTAGCGGAAAGCGACAAATTTCGCCAGACAAGTAAGACTCTCTCCATGCAGGAACAGTTGCGGCCGCTTTTTTGCCCTGTCGAGCTCAATCTGGAGTCAGATCCCACACCCTTGGACAAGAAAAGTCCCACGATCGAAATCCCCTCGGCCTTCGTTGTACATCCACTACTCGCTCGGAGTTCCTTAACGGCTCAGCGCGGCCACTACGATGCCGCCTTGGCCACCATGAAGGCATCGTTTCCCGAAACCAAGCGGACTGATGCGGACCATGCATGGCTGACCCCGGTGAAAGCGCTTTCTGACACACTGACCATCGAATCGCTCATCAAACAAAACATCATCGATGAGGAATTCGCCAGTGATGTATTAGCCGTTGATCTGACGAACCCATTGTTCTCAACAGAACGGTGCCACTTACTCAGTATGGTGCCTATCAAGATGGATAATGATTGGAAAGAAACCTTTAAAACGTCTCTTCAGGCACAAGCTGGTGAAGACCAAGCTGCACAAGAGCTTTTAACAAACCTCACTGATTCGAGTCGGAATACCCAGTTTCACCGGGCGCGGGCAGTCCGCCTTTTGGATCAGTGTCAAAACCGCCTGCAGACCAGTGATGCGGTGCTCACGATATATCGATTGTTGGCCCAAAGACGAGAGGAGGTCAGAACATCTGAAATTTCACAGAACAAGAAGGGTAAGATTTTGGAACCCGGTTTTCGAGTCATCTTCCCCACAGTTACGCCAGCAGCTATGCCAGGAATATTGCATCTGACCGAGGATTGTCAAGTGCGCGCGCCATAGCTCTCGTGCACATCGCGAGCCTGTTGCCCGCGAGAGATCGGTAGCCCCGGCAGTGCAGGAGATAACTGCGCCAGCAGCGCGTATCTAGGCCATACTGCGCTGCTCTATTGGAGTGCTGAAGGCCGCGGACGTACCTCTCAGGAGACACGCCACGGCCTTACCTGTCTTGCTGCAGCTACCCCACCGCCATGCTGTAGACCTGAGTCGCGCCTTCTAGGATCGGGTTCGCCTTCCAACTTCCCCCTTGGTCACGCGAATAGAACACTTCCCCACCGCTGGTGGTGCAGTAGAGGTGTGTGGAGTTGCGTGGATCGATATCCACCGCGAACATCGTGCTCTTGGGCTTAGCGCCAAGGTCCAGGCGGCTCCAGTTCTGGCCGCTGTCCTGGCTACGGAATAGCGCCCCCTCTTCGCTTCGGAAGGCTGGGCCCGCCGCGCAGTACATCGTGCGCGGGTCGTCCGGAGCCACGAGGATATCCCGGCAGTACGTACCCCGCGGTGACAGCATCTCCAACTGCACATGCTGCCAATGCTCGCCCCGATCGGGACTGCGCCACATGCCGATGCGGCTGATGGTGAAGACCGTGCGTGGCTGCGCCGCACTGACCGCCACTCCATGCATATCCACCGGGTCGTCGTTGACGTAATAGCCTTCGCTGACGCTCTCCCATTTCTCTCCGCCATCCAGGCTGCGCAACAAGCCACCCACCTCGACGGCAGCATACATTTCCGTAGGATAGGCGGGATCGATGGCGATGCCAAGAATGCGCTTGGGGGAAACGACGGGACGCACGGTGACATCGGGGAAGGTGACGTCCATCGGCAGCCGATCCCAGCGTTTGCCGCCGTTGTCGCTGCGATAAATGGCATAGGGTTCATAGCCAGCAAAAATGACATCGGGATCGCGCGGATGAAACTGCAGTGACCAGACGGCCAGGCCCGGTTTCGGGGCGCTGAGGCGTTCCCAGTGCCCGCCATGGTCATCGCTGCGATAGACGCCATCCTGGGTACCGGCCAGGACCACATTCGGCTGTTTGGGATGGACTGCGAGGGCGCGGACCTGTGGCTCAGACGGCAGGCCGGCGGTGATCGATTCCCAGGAGCTCTCGCCTGCCAGGCTTCGATATAGGCCAGTGCGCACCTCGCGTCCAGGCACGGTTTCTCCGGCCAAGCCAATGTACACGTAGGACTGTGAGCTAGCTGTTGCCATGGCTGATCCCTCCATAGATGCCTAATGCCTCCTCACTTCGATCGCGCCATGCTGGGTCAGCAGTCAATTCCGCTCGACACACCATAGACGCCACACATACAGCCACGCCAGCTGCATCCGAGGCGCCTTGACTCCTCAGATGCGACATCGTTTAAGCTTGCAAGAACGTCTGCAACCAACTGAGCGGCTGCCCCCAGGCGTCTCTCGCCGCCTCAGCCTGATAGCTCAGGCACTCATCGCCATAAAAACCGTGGTCGGCGCCGGGGTAGATTTGAGGTCGCCCATCGCCCTGGTGCACACGTCAGCATCTTCCCCCGTGTAGCCGAATAATGGGTTGAAACCCACGCGGTGATATAATACCGGCGCCACGGGCACGTGGCCCTCCCTGGCGAGTTTGTCGGTCACCTCCTGGACGTATTTGTCGACCTCCGAGGTCTCCACGATGACGATGACGCCGGGGAACTTGCCCGTAGTTTCCGGTTGTGACACATAGATGCGCATGTTTTGTCCATCAACGAAGATGCTGATCCATTCGGACGCCGTCGCCCCATCTCCTTGTCGGTAGCGCTGCGGTGCTCAGAGTGCGCTCAACCCAGCTGAGCCCGATTGTATCAGAGTGAGGAGCGAGGAACAAGGTGTCTCACTCCTTCCCTCTCGACGGGGGAGGGCGGGGTGGGTGGAGGAAAGAGGAGAGTATTATGGCAGACATACTCATCCAGGGTGGAGAGGTACTCGATCCAGGTCAGGGCTTGCGAGGCAGGCTTGATATCGCGGTGTCGCCGGGGAAGATCACCCAGATTGCACCGCACATCGACCCGCGTGAAGCGCAGCGGGTGGTAGATATCAGCGGCAAAGTGGTCGTGCCTGGCCTCATCGACCTGCATGCTCATGTGTATGCCGGGGTCCGTACCGTATACCCCCTTGCGGGGAGTGATGGGGAAGCAAGAGGCACATAGACCTGTCGGCTGGCTTCTGGCAGACGGTCTATGTGCCCGGGCGCCAGATCGTCAGTCCAGGCACTACAGATGGATGTCGCTACTTTCCACCCAGCGGAGAAATGCTGTACATGAGGCTGACAGGGGGATTTGGTTGAAATGGTATATGAAGATGTTGGCGTCGATAAAGACGCGGCGACCAGATGGGAGAGTCGCTAGATCTTTAAGTGATGACGGAGAACTCATCCCCTTCGGCAACCTCCCGGATAACCTCGGGGCTCAGGCCCTGCAGGATCCCCGCGGTTTCCTGCACAGCACTCTGCCGGATCACTTGCAGCAGAACGTTTTCCTGTTCCTGAAGGGGCAGCGGCTCCAGCGGACGTAGTTGTCCATTTTCATAGATAGCGTGAACTGTTAGGGTTTCCATAGCATCTCTCTCATCCCGTCCACCGCTCCAAAATACCACAGAAGCATCACTCCTCAAAGATCATCTCATGTAATGCTGGCGCTGTTCGATTTGGCTCTAATTGCCACCCACAGCGTACTGTGACCGGGACTGGGTGTCAAGGGAGAGCCTCCATTAACCGCACACACCAGTGTGTCCCCACAACACTCTCTGGCGACGGCAGCAGGGTAGATCTGCATGTCCGCGCAAGGCGGTTCCTGTTCAGGTAAACCTCTGATAGACCCTGCTGACTGTTGAGGGTACAGCTTCCAATCTTGCAGATATGTCTGAACAGCCCCGCAATAAGCTGTGACTGAATTATGGAATATGCTAAGGGGTTTTAGGCCGCGGCTTTTGGTGACGGCTACCCGCAGGAGGCGTACCTGGCTCCACCTGCTCAGGCTCCATCTCACGCCAGAAGTCCGCATGGGAGATGCCGCCGGTGGTGGTGATCTGGTCACGTGCCTCGGTCAGGATGGCCTGAAAGCGCTTCGAATAGGCGAGAGCCAGCCGTTCCAGTTCCTCGTCATCCTCCATGGGCAGCAGAACTGCGACCGGCTTCCCATTCCGCGTGATGACGACCAGTTCCGCCTCAGAGGCTTTGACATAGGCACTCAGATTGGCCTTCACTTCAGCAATCGAGGCAATTTTCATAGGCGTATCTCCTCACCCCCGATCAAGAGCCGGTTGCCGCGTTTGATGCCGATCGCGAGGATGGCGACAACATGCTGCTGGTGGTCAAGGTCGTAGAACACCCGAAACCGATTCCCGGGTCCGAATCGAAGTTCCCATGTCGCTTCAAAGAACACGGGCCGTTTCAAAGGTTTTCGATTACGTGTTGTGACATCCGGTTCATATGACAAGCGTTCCTGAATGGTCGAGCGAATGAGAGAATAGTAGTTGGCCGCAATCGCTCGTAGATGGATACGGGTGATCGGGGCATAGGTAATCGTGAACGGTTGCTTCTGCTCCATGGTGACTAGAATTATAGTCACCCCGCCTAAGCCCGTCAACCACTGCTGTGGAAACGGATGCTACGAACGTAGGGTGATATGTAGGGTGGAATTGACATTTCACGCACGACTTTGCAGCGCCTGGTGGGCGCTCTGCACATGGGGCCGGAACACACCCTGGTAGACCTCGGCTACGGCCACGGCGGTCCCAGCCTGTGGGTTGCTCAACGGATCGGGGCGAAACCTCATCGGCATCCACCTCTTTGCCGTCGACGTAGCATTGGCGCGGGGCCTGTGCGTAGGCTTCACGGATCGTAAGCGCTCAGGTGGTTGAGCAGGCGCGAGCAGGCGGCTCGCGCTGCCGTTGCCTTGAGCGGCCAGCGTTTCGACGCGCGAGCGGCGCACCCCGACGAGCGCGAACTCCGACGCGACTAAGAAGCCATTAGCCAAGACTAACAGCAACACGACTATGATGTAGAGAAGCGTAAGCATATGTGAAGCAAATGATATGACAAGTGAGAGGGCAATGGTAGTGACAGGCGGATGTTTGGCATCGGGCGTGCCAAGACGTTCGGCCGGATGCGCGAGGCGAGCTTCCGCAAGACGCGGGCAGCGGAGAGTTCAACCGAGTGGGACACCGCCTGGTACCCCCGCCTCTCGCAGAGGTTCCCGCGCCTTCCCCATTAGCGCAAACTATTCCGGGGTCGTGCCCTCATGACTTCTAGATGAGGCGACACATAGCGATTGAAATCCCCGCGTGGTTGGTTGTAGAATGATTTCACTCGAAAGGGGAGTAGGTCACCCACCTTCAAGGGGTCCGGTGAGGCCGTCACCACGGTGCCCGACGCGGGGCACCCGGCGCATCGGGTAGAGCGTAGCTGGCTCGACGACCAAGACCTTTTGCGGCTCTCGCGGCGCGCAGAGGGTTTTTCCTTTTGGCGCGACCGCGGCAAGTCACGCTTGCGTTGACGCGCGAAAGGATTGGGGGATGTTCGAGCTTCTCCGCTCTCCGAATACCGGCGGTTTTATCCCGGCTCCGTCCGTCTCGTTACTGTTCCTCCCTAATCCCAACCTGAGCGTCTTCTGTCGTCAAGCCTGTGCCCTAAGCCTCCGCAACGTCGCCTCCTGGAGATTTATCTGGGACGGGCTGTTGCCCCCGTTCACGTTAAAGCTCCCACAGGCAGCGCCACGCTGCCGGCTGCATTTGTACGATGGCATGCCCGACCCCTGCTTGCCACAAGGAGGTGGAAGATGAACGAGGTCTCGAAATTATTAATCGCTTATGACGGCTCCGCGTGCTCTGATGCAGCGCTTAACGATTTGACGCGCGCCGGGCTGCGCGCGGCTGTCGAGGCGGTGGTGGTGACGGCGGCCGACATGATTCTGCCTCCGCCGGACGATGAACTGCCCGATGATGACGTGCCCGCGATTCGCATCCCCGAGGTCGAGCGGCACGCTCGAGCACGCTCGGAGATGGCTATCAGAAAGGCGCGGGTTTTCGCTGAGCG
>JBKPCR010000097.1:0-4405 GCA_046727435.1 bacterium
TGGCCCGATGGCAGCGGACATATTACCGCAGGTACCCAGATAGTCAATAAATGGTCGTTCGACATCCACCTGTCCAAAGGTGAACCGCACATCCGTTTCAGCGTCGGCGCCACGACCGATAATGCCCACTTTGCTAAGTGATGAGATCCCGCCACCCAACCCATCGACCTGCCGGCCATATGGGTCCGGACTACCCAATGCTGCCAGGATGATCAGGTCGCGCGTCGGCATGTCATAGGAAGTCAGGTCTTCTTCCTTGAAAAACACTGCACGGCTGGTGCCGCCACGCCAAAAAGATGCCGGGATTTTCAGTTGCATGAATGGTGCTCCTTGTGTTCTGCCTCTCCTCTTGGGAGAAGGTCAAGTGATGGCTATTTCACGATATCCAGAGGCTCCCTCACCCTCGCCCTCTCCCAGAGGGAGAGGGAACGATGGGAGTGGGGCTTAGCAGTATGAAGCCGTGCAGGGTCTAGCGATAGCCCGCTGGCAACTGACGCCCGCGATGACCAGTATACAAGGCGCGAGGGCGGATGAGGCGGTTATTGGCATACTGCTCGAAAATATGCGCCGACCACCCGCTGATGCGCGCGCTGGCGACAAAATTGGTGAACAGCGCCAGGGGAAAGCCCAAATAGTAGAGGACAGGGGCGGCGTAGTAATCGACGTTGGCGATGATCCCCTTGGCCTCCCGCATGCGCTGCTCGACGGTGGTGGCGATGGTGAACCATTTTCGGTCGCCAGTCGATTCCGCCAGCCGCTGCGCCATGGTGCGTAAATGGGGGGCACGGGCATCACCGGCCCGATAGACGCGATGGCCGAACCCCGCGACCTTGCGCCTCGCGGCCAGTGCTTGATCGATATAGGCGGCAGCGCGCTCGGGCTGGTCGATCTCCAAAAGCGTCTTCATTACCTCATCGATCGCCCCGCCATGTAGTGGGCCTTTAATGGCACCGATGCCCGCCACCACCGCTGAGTAAAAGTCGGATTCGGTCCCGACGACGGCTCGGCAGGTGAAGGTCGAGGCATTGGTCTCATGCTCAGCGTACAAGAGCAGGCTGGTGTCGATGGTGCGGGTGATCGTCGCGTCGGCCTGCTTGCCGGTCAGCATGTAGTAGTAGTTGCTGGCCAGGCTCAACGAGGCATCAGGCTCGATGGGTGCTTGCCCCATCTGCACGCGGGCCTGGGCTGCCACGATGGTCGGCATTTTCGCCGTCAAGTCAGCGGCCTTGCGGCGTAAATCCGTGGGGCTATTGTCATCGGCCTGCGGATCGAGCGTCCCCAGAAGTGACACGGCTGTACGCAGCCCCGCCATCGGATGTGCCGATGGCGGCATCAAGCGCAAGAGGTCGATGACTACCGATGGGAGACCACGCCGTGCGGCGAGATCGGCATTGAATATGCGTAACTGGTCGGCCGACGCCAGCTCACCATGCCATAAGAGATACACCACCTGCTCGTAGGTAAGGGTTTCCGCGATGTCATGGATGTTATAGCCGCGATAGGACAGCTCAGGGATATTGCCATCGATAAAGGCTACGCTGGATTCACACGCCAGCACCCCTTCAAGTCCGGAGATCACTTCTTCACTCGCGCTGCTCATGGTTGGCCTCGCTCACATCTGCACAGGTGTCTACCACACCTGAGACCCGTGAAATGGCTCCAATGTACTCGTCTAACGGTTGCGATTGTGGCGTCTTTTCAGGGGGGTGTCAAGAGAAAATGCCGCTGTTTCCCTTGTCTCTGGTGGGGCTTGTAGGCATGATGGAGACCTTCCAGGGAGGACAAATGATAAGCACTGTCCTGTACCTCTACACTGCGGATAATTATTCTGGACCTGTCCCGAGTCATTCGCACCGGTCAAGTCAGCCTGTCGTGCCACCTCAAAATGGCGTTTCAGGACCTCGCTGAGCCCTCTTTGCTTGCTCGCGGGCGCACCTCCCTCACGTCATGTCACGATCAGCATCTTCGCCATCCCCTCACAGCAGCTGTGGCCGCGGTGGCACACGGAACCTCAACCCCTCTCTGAGTGTTCACACCCGATCGGTTAATCCAGCGGCCATCGCCGGTGTACAGGGCCGCGACTGCTTGGCCAAGCCGGTGCCGTTGGTCGGTTCGGGCTGTGGTAATGGCAGGCGTAAGCTGCTGCGGGGCAAGCAGAAGTGATGACAGACGTGGAACAGCGCCAGCTGCTGACGCAACCCTGCGTCATGTTTGCACACCGTGTGGACCCGACGACTAACGGCCGCCACACGCTGGCGGATGTCCAAATTGAGCCGAGGGTGGCCTTTGGCTGAGACTCACAAACGGTTTGGGCTCTCGTGAGCGCTTGTGCCGGGGTGGCTGAGGGTAGGGATCGCCTGGAAAGGGGCGCTGGAGTTATTTGGCCACAGCCAATAGAGCATGAGGAAGAGTCACACCAGAACGACCAACAGGAATTCGTAGAGAAACAGGCTCGGTATCATGGCCATGCCCCCTCTGACAGTGGTGAAATGGGGGCATTTTATCGGGTTTGAGCGTGACTGGAATTATCCGCAGTGTAGAGGTACAGGACCACCACGCGCTGCTGGGAATGTTTGCCCCTCGACTCTCCTGAGCTTGTCGTATATAATCGCCGCACATCATGAGAACTCAGACACGCTCCGAGAAGAGGGCTTTCTGGGGTAGATATTTCTTTCGCTCTCCCGGTGGGAGAGGGAGCAAGACTTCAAGGTCAGTGTCGTCTCTGCGAAAACCCTACCCTTGTGAGTGGGGGTGAGGGAGTACCACATAGATTCGCACAAGAGCCTGTTCGGACAGTTTTGTCCCGGTTATGGCGATTCTGAGGAATCGCCTCACTCATGCGAAAGGAGGAGAGCGCATGAAAGTGATCGATGCCATCGCTGAGATCATGAAGCGAGAAGGCGTGCAATTCCTCAGTTGTTACCCGACGACGCCGATCATCGAAGCCTGCGCTGGGGTTGGCATCCGCCCCTATCTCTGCCGGCAGGAGCGCGTCGGAGCCGGTATTGCCGACGGCTATAGTCGCGTCACCAACGGCAAGCCCATCGGCGTATTCGCCATGCAATATGGCCCAGGCGCCGAGAACGCTTTTCCAGGCGTCGCTACGGCTTATTCCGATTCAACGCCCATGCTAGTGTTGCCGCTCGGACACCAGCGCGATCGGGCTCAGGTCTTCCCGCTCTTTAGCTCAGCGCGCACCTATGCCTCGGTGACCAAATCAGTGGAAACGCTGAACCTGGCGCATGAAGTGTCGGAGGTAATGCGCCGGGCGTTTAGTCTCCTGAAGATGGGACGCCCGGGACCAGTGATGGTGGAGATCCCCGCCGATGTGGCCTTGGAGGAGGTGTCTGAAGCCGCCGTACAGTATGTCCCGGTGAAAGCCAGTCGTCCTGCCGGCAACCCGCAGGAGGTGGCCGAGGCCGCGCGCGCGTTGCTCCAAGCCAGCCAGGCGGTGATCCATGCTGGACAGGGGGTGCTGTATGCCGAGGCGACCGACGAGCTGCTGGAGTTGGCGGAGTTGCTGCAGAGGCCGGTGCTGACCACCATGGAGGGCAAGAGCGCCTTTCCTGAGAATCACCCGTTGGCGTTGGGCAGCGGCAGTGGGGTCATGAGCCGGCCGGTCGTCCACTTCCTGGGCCAGGCTGACGTGGTGTTGGCGGTGGGTACCAGCCTGACGAAGCATGGCATGGCCACCCCGATGCCCTCTGGGAAGACCTTCATCCACGTCACCAACGACGAGCGCGATCTGAATAAAAACTTCAGCGCACAGTTCCCTATTCTTGGGGATGCCAAGCTGGTGCTGCGCCAGTTCATCGAGGCGGCCAAGGATCTGCTCGGTAGCAAACGTCGTGATGGCGCAGTCGTCACTGAGATCGCCCAGGTGCGAGAGGAATGGCTGAAGGAATGGACGCCAAAGCTGGCCTCGGACGAGGTGCCACTCAATCCATACCGGGTGATGTGGGACTTCATGCAGACGGTGGATCCGAAAGATGCCATCGTCACCCACGATTCCGGCAGCCCGCGCGATCAACTGATGCCGTTCTACCGCGCCACCGCACCCCGCGGCTATCTGGGCTGGGGCAAGTCGCATGCGCTGGGGACCGGGCTTGGCCTGATCATGGGCGCGAAGTTGGCGGCGCCCGATAAGTTCTGCGTCAATTTCATGGGGGACGCGGCCTTCGGGATGACGGGGTTGGATTTCGAGACGGCGGTCCGCACCGGCATCCCGATTACGACCATCGTCCTGAACAACTCGTCGATGGCGATCGAGCGCCACGCCTTGTCCATCTCCCACGAGCGTTACCGCGCCCGTGACATCGGCGGCAACTATGCCGACATGGGGCGCGCCATGGGAGGCTATGCCGAGCGCATCTAGAAGCCAGACGAGATCGTGCCGGCGATCCGA
>JBKPCR010000098.1:0-12141 GCA_046727435.1 bacterium
GGGGTGCACTATCACTTAACCAAGGCCTTGGGCCTGGGGATCCCATGCGAGTTCTTGCAGGGCGCCCAGGCTGAGGTGCCGCAAACGTTGACCGAATGGACTGAAGTGCACCTCAATAAAACATTCTCACGGGAAGCCTTCGCCTGGCTCGTGCCCCTGCAGAGTGGCTATACACGGGTCGGCCTCATGTGTGCACGCAATGCTAGAGGAGCACTGCAACGCTTTCTCGACACGATCGCACCGCAATGGCGGGAATGGGGGGATATTGAGATTGCCACTAAGCCGATTGCGCAGATGCCCCTCCGTCAGAGCTATGCCGAGCGGGTTCTGGTTATCGGAGAGGCAGCAGGGCAGGTGAAAGCCACCACCGGCGGCGGCATTTATTATGGGTTGTTGGCGGCACGCCTGGCCGCTGACACGATCAGTCAGGCCTTTGCCATCGGATGTTTCGCCGCACCGACATTGCAGGGGTACGAACGCGCCTGGCGCTCCCTCCTGGCCGACGAATTGGCGCTGGGGCTGTCGTTTCGTAAGCTATACAGTTAGATTGGTGACCGCCGGATGGATGGGATCTTACACTACATCGCCCGCAATGGGCTCAAAGACCTGATTCGGCACAAGGCCAACTTCGACTGGCACCGCGAACTGATCGTCGAACTGCGGAAGCGTTTGCCCCTTGGCGGACTAGGGGTCCGTACGCTGTTTAGTCTCTAATACTGTTCCACAAAATGCATAAACCAAGCTTCAGATTGCCAGGTCGCCCCGCGCCTCGTCATGCCCTGTGCGGGCCTGATGACCGCAGCGATGCTATGCCGGCATTGGGGTAAATCACCGTAGAGCAACCTTACCGCCTTAGTTCACAGATTCTTCTTAGGCTGTATAATCGCGTTCGTAGGCGCAAGAAATGCCGTATCACCAAGATAAGGTTGTGAATCGGCGATCCTGGTGAAAGTAGCGTCACCCATAACAGTTCCCATCCCGCTCTGCTGACCAAAAAGCCACCCGACCGTGCTTGCCTGGCGACGCTATATTGCAACGTTGCCGGCCCTCGGCTGCCTTGCATATGCCCATAGTTGGCCACAAGGAGTGCCCGGATTTCAGCGTCCTGGCACTGCACTCGAACATGACACCCCAATACCAGCAGTGAGAGTGTGTCCAACGTGAGGCTCATGGGTTCTCTGGCAAGTTGCGCAAGGATTCCAGCAGCCCTAGGCTATGCAGTTGCCTAATGGTTGTCGCGACATCTTGTACTGCTGTGTCGGCATCGACATGGAACGCCGCGGCAAGCTGATTGGCGATCTCAGCCACTGTGGATTGGCCGTCACACCGGTCCCAGATGTAGCTGGCGGTATGGTTCAGTTGATGAATGAGGTCGGACTGACGATCAAGGACCACGACCTCACCATCTACCATACGAACGTTGACATCAACCCTTCGTTTCGGGTGATCAGGAGGCTCGTTCATCTGCCTAGGTCCGATGTATAGGCTCAACCGGCATACTAGTGTCGGCGATCTTGCAGCTGTTCTATAAGCTCCCGTAGCCGTTCACCCCGATGACGAGATTCTGCCCCGGACCCTGCTGAGGCAAACGTGGGAATGGCCACCAAGGTTAAGATTGCCGGAGCCACATAGACCGCCCTCTGAATAACCTCGCGCCTGGTGATTTCCTGCTCAGCCATATGCCTCCCTCCTACTGCCTGCCTGTCTCTATCAGCCGCCCCTGCGAGAGAGGCAGCCGATCGGAAGCGACCAAAAATGGTTGACGCATATGTTGGTGTATCATATGACATTCATAGACAGTATGAGATATTAGTGAATACAAATTCTCAAGGGAAATTAATATCGGGTGGCTTTCTACTGCAGATCCTGAATGGCTACGAACGCTTCTGTCCGCACGCCCTGGGGCTCGGCCTGGCTAGCCACACCAATGAAACGGATGGGGCGGAGCAGCTCCACTAGGGCCCCCGGATCAGCCGGCATCGACCCCACGGCAGGGGCCTCCTGGTCGAGTCGCGTCAGGGCTCGAATCCAGACGTTGAGCGGCGCCCACATGTCACGGACTTCCTTTACAGCCGTATTGACATCGACGAACGTGATACTACCCCCGGTGATACGAAAATGCTTGCGGACATCCTGGTAGGCATTGGTGTCAGTGAGAGGAGTGGTCTTGCCGGAGGCGGCATCCAACATATGTTGCAGCAGACTGACATCAGACCCCAGAATGAGTTGTTGGCGGCTGATCACGTAGCCCGGATTGGGAAAGAGCATGGGGTTACTCAGGTAGTAGATGGTTTGGCCGTCGTGGAGCCGGCGCTGCAGGAATGCCGAAAAGAGTGGGCCACCGGCGTGCGCCCCGATGGTCTGGATGAGTTGCAGCCCTTTTGCTTCGTCGGTAAGGCCGAGGGTGAGAAACAGGCCCGGCAGGGCGATCAGGCTGCCATGGGGTGTGCCGAACGGTGCGGTGATGCCGAGGCCAGCCACGCCGGTGAAGAGGGGGAGGACATCGCGTTCTAGATCCACCCCTGCCCAGGCGCGGAACTGGGCTAGCATCTGCTGCAAGCCATCCTGATACCCCACAGCCGCATGCTGTGTCAGCAGTTGCCACAGGCCCTGGAGATTGAGCAGGTCAACGTGAGTGAGATAAAAGGTCTCGGCCGGCACGCCTCGAAACGGCGGTACGGCGCCATCGCGGTCGACCTGCCGAAACGCCGGGGTCACGCCGTGAGGAGGATACCACGCCATCGTATCAACCATAAGGCCAGCCCCGGCACGCCTGGCTCTCAGCGTCACTTTCCCAGTGGTCTGCAGCATCTGCAGCGCGGCCACCGACGTCGCGTGGGAGGCCCAGGGGAACTCGGCCAGCGTGTTGGCCTGGACGCGCTCGACGTCATAGTATCCATAGGCCATTAACGACGCCGCCGCCTCGAGTTGCAGGGCTTTTAAGGCAGGGGTGGTGTGCAGACGCTCAGGCGCTATCCCCTGGTGGGCCTTGATGGCATCGATGACCCAGGCCTGGTCGGTGGAGAGCACAGCCAGGGTGCCGAGAAAGGCATACGACACGCTGGTCGGTGCATCCTTCAGGAGCAGCGTCACGATCTCAAAGCCGTCCACCGTTTGGGTCTGCCGCACGGCATCCTGCATGGTCCTTGAAAAGGTGCGGCTCAGGGTTTCGGCGATCTTCTCGGCGCCGGAGACGCGCGCGTAGACGATGACATCGACGATGTTGCTCTGACTCGGGACGAGGGCCAAGCCAAACTCCCGGCCGAGCAGAAGGTTGAGGGTCGGCTCGGTCAGCGCCAGTCCCAGATGTTGCTCGAGCCCCTGTTTCTCTGCCATGACGCGCCGATAGCCCTCAGGTCCCAGCGCCCGTTGCCAGAAGGTGGGTGACGACACATGCTGGTAGAACTTTGACTGTCGGACATCTGCCCAGGCCTGTGGCAGCCCAGGCATGGCGAAAAATCCGAGCGCTTGCGCTGGCGGGAGTGTTGCGATCGCAGGACCATTTGACTCTCTTTGGGCATAAAACCAGGAGCCAGCGAGTCCCAACACCACGACCAATACCAGGCCGCCGAGTAATTTCTTTGGCATAGATGATGGCCCCGGATCATGCGCACTCTGGGGAACAAACCTCATGCGCTGCCAGACTAGACTGTAGCGGAAGGTACCCGGCTTAGCAAGGACTTTCCCAGGAAAACAGTTGCCTTGCAGCGGAAGTTTTGCTACAACCCTATGCGTTCAGCTGCCCTCACCCGAACTTTCTCCCGGCGAGAGAGGGGTCCGGTAGGCTTCTTCTGAGTCGACTTAGCCCCTTATCCTGGCGCCTACGTCCCGGCGGCAGAGATAATTGGGGGAATCGTCTAGCAGTGGTGGAGGCATTGTCCCACAGGTGTTCCAGATAGGGGAGGCAAGTGTATGCTGCATCGGCGTTGTCAGGGGCAGGTAACCATCGGGGGGAGAAGCGTGCGCTGTGCATCGTGGCGATGGATGGTGGTCCTCATGATGGGATGCTTGCTTGGGGGATGGTGTCTGCCAGCGGCGTGGGGCCAGGAGCTCACCGGTGGGATGAAGCTCATTATGGAAGAATTACGCGCGGTGAAGAAGTCCCAGGCAGAGGCACTGGCACAGGTGGAGGACTTACGTCGGCAACTGCAGACGCTGGCAGCGGGAGGCCTCACCGCCGTCAGTTATCGGCTGCCACCCCAGGTGGAATTTGCCGGCCAATCCGTCCCGGTCGGACGGCGCGACGTTTGGGAACGGCTCGATCAGGAATTTCTATTCTACATCGGGCGTCCAGGACAGATCATGCTGTGGCTCAAGCGCATGGGAAAATTTATGCCCCTGATCGAACAACGCCTCAAAGAATATGGGCTGCCCGATGATCTGAAATATCTCGCCGTGGTGGAAAGCTCCCTGCGCCCGACGGCGGTGTCCTCGGCCGGCGCCGGCGGGTTGTGGCAGTTCATCGAGGGGACCGGCCGGCGCTTCGATATGGACAGCAATGCGCTGGTGGATGAGCGCATGGATGTCAGTAAGGCAACCGACGGGGCGATGCAATATCTGCGGCGGTTGTATCTTCTCTTTAATGATTGGCCACTGGCGCTGGCGGGCTATAATGCTGGTGAGCAGCGCGTCCTAGACGAGCTCCAGGAGCAACGTGTCAGTAGCTATTACGATCTGGCGCTGCCGGCCGAAACCGAGCGTTTCGTCTATAAGATCGTCGCCGTGAAGATCATCCTGTCGAATCCGGAGCGTTATGGGATCTACATCGACGCCCAGGAATATTATCGACCGTCGGAGGTTGACATCGTCACCGTGCGCGTCAGTGGCGGTCGCCTGCACTTGCGGAGTGTGGCGGAGGCATCAGGCACCCATTTCGCCATGATCAAACAGCTCAATCCGCAATTGCGCCAGCGCTACCTGCCGCGGGGCGTCCACCAGGTGTTTGTGCCCAAGGGCAGTGCGGCCATCTTTGCCGCCAACTTCCAGGAACCCTACGACCCAGAGCCATTAGTGGCGAGTTCACCCAGCCAACCCATCAGCTATAAACCTCCGCCCCCGGCGGTCCAAGAGGCGCCCCCCACGCGGAAGAGCCTGCGGTATGAGGTGAAGAAGGGGGACACGCTCGCCAAAATCGCCGCCAAATACGATGCCTCCGTGGGCGAGATCATGAAATGGAACAAACTCGCGAGTACCTCACATATCACCCCCGGACGCCAGATCGTCATTTTCAGAGACTAAGTAATAGGCACCAGCATTTCACTCCCTCCCGAACCCTTCCCCATCGGGGGGAAGGGCGGGGCGGGAGAGAAAGGATGACGAGGGTCGCACGCATGTGGCTGTCGGAACATGATTCGCTCAGAGGTCAAATCAAACGCCTCGATAGTGAGCTCAAAACCCTTCGCAAGGAACGCCAGCAAGTCGAGGCAACAGGCTGTTATTCGGATCGGGAGCTAGCAGCCAAGGAAGCCGCGATCGAGGATTATGACCGCCGCATTCAGATCCTCGAGATCGAGCGTGATCGGCTGCAGTTCATGTATCAATCCGGTGGCAGCCATGATCTGCAAGCAGAGTCGTAAACAGAGGAGCGCGATGGTCATGACGATGGAGTTAGGGCGTCGGTATCTGTGTGAGGTCTGCGGCACCGAGGTGCTGTGTACAAAGCCTGGGCCAGGAGGCCTGCAATGTTGCGGCAAAGAGATGGGACTGAAGCAGGCCAAACCGCTTCCCTCCTCGGACTAAATTGCATGTGCCGCCATTTCATCCCCCTCCCGAGTCCTCCTCCCTCGACGGGGAGGGCTCCGTGGGGAACCCATATCCGAGGTAACCCCACATGTCATGCCAGCCGCCAACCTTGATCCTCTACCATGCTACGGTGCTGACCATGGACCCCAGGCGGCCTCGGGCTGAGGCCATCGCGCTGCGGGTGGGGCGCATCGTCGCCGTGGGCGCCACCGCCGGGGTGCTGGCGCTGCGTGGCCGCGCCACCCAGCTCATCGACTGCCGAGGTGCTGTCATCCTGCCGGGCTTCATCGATGCCCACTTGCATGTGCGGGCCTATGCAGGAACTTTCCTGGGGATCGATTGCCGGCCACAGACAGTGCGAAGCCTCATAGATCTGCAGGCAGTCTTGCAGCAACATAGCCATCGCCTGCCACCTGGGCAATGGTTGATGGGATACGGCTACGACGAGTTTGGGCTAGCCGAGCGGCGGCATCCGACGCGCTGGGACCTCGATGTTGCGATACCGAACCATCCCGTGCGCCTCGCGCACCGTTCGCGCCATGCTTGGGTTGTGAACAGTTTGGGGCTGGAACAGCTCGGTATTTCCAGGGATTTCACGGCGCCAGCCGGGGGATGGGTGGAACGCGATGCCGCCAGCGGTGAGCCCACTGGCTTGCTGATCGATATGGATGCCTACGTGCGTCAGCATCTGCCGCCTCTGACGACTCGAGAGCGGTTTCGAAGCGGCCTCAGGCAGAGCAGCCAGACCTTGTTGTCTGCTGGTGTGACGACGATTCAGGATGCCAGCGTGACGAATGACCTGGCGGCCTATGAGGCCTTTCGCACCTGGATCGCCGACGGTGATCTGCGCCTGCGGGTGATGCTCCTGATAGGCGTGTCGTCGCTCCCAGAGGTGATTGCCGCTGGCCTCAAACCAGGCAAGGGTTCACCATTCCTGCGCATTCAGGGCGTCAAGATTCGTCTCGATGAAGCCAGTGGTGCGCTCTATCCGCTGCCAGAGACGGTCAATGCCCAGGTATGGAACGCTCACTGCCAGGGCTTCCCGGTGGCCATTCACGCCGTCGAATTGCCGGCGCTAGTATCGGCCTTGCATGCCATCCGACTGGCCCAGGCGCATCTGCCCAGCACCGACCTGCGCCACCGCATCGAGCATGCCGCGCTCTGTCCCGAGGTCTGTATCGATGAATTAGCAGACCTCCACGTCGCAGTCGTCACCCAGCCAGCTTTTCTCTGGTATCATGGCCAACGCTATGCGGCTGAGATCGACGCTGAGCAGCAGCCGTGGCTGTATCGCGTCAAGAGCCTGCTGTCTCACGGTGTGCCAGTGGCGGGCAGCTCGGATGCGCCTGTGGTCCCGCCCCTGCCGTTGGAAGGGGTACATGCCGCGGTGGCTCGCCAGACGCCCGATGGTCATATCATTGGAGCAGACGAGCGCGTCAGCGTGGAAGAGGCATTGTGGTTGTATACCCAAGGCGCGGCCTGGGTCTGCGGCCTGGAGTCGGAGCTGGGGTCGATCAGGCGCGGCAAGCGGGCTGATCTGGTGTTCTTGGCGGCTGATCCGACGCGCGTGCCGGTGGCCGACATTCCACATATCCCAGTGGGCATGACGATGGTGGATGGGGTGGTGCAATGGAGAGGGCGCGCGCTAGCTCATGAACTTTGCGATCTTTGACATCGAAACCCGCATCGATAAAGCGCTGATCCAGTCGGTGATGTATCCGCACGAAGATGTCACCGAGGAGGAAGCCTATCAACGCTTTCGGCAGCAGATCAGGGAAGAGCGCGACAGCCGGAGCGATTTTCTGCCCATTGCGTTTCATGTCCCGATCTCCATCGTCGTCGGCAACGTCACGGGCGACCACGCCCTGACCGCCGTGGAAGTGCTGTGCGCCCAGGATTATAGCGAGGAGGGGATTGTCTGCGAGTTCTGGCGGCGGGTCGAAATCTTTCCTGGCACCTTGGTGTCCTTCAACGGGCGTGCCTTTGATCTCCCGGTCCTGGAAATGCAGGCCCTGCGCTATGGATGCCAGGCCCCCCGGTACTTCAACGAGAAGTATGGCCACCGCTACCGCTACTCAGAAGAGCGGCACTACGATCTGTTCGATTTTCTCTCCAATGTTGGGGTGCACCGCATTCGTGGCGGATTTAACCTGCTCGCCCGGCTCATCGGCCTGCCGGGGAAGACCTGGGTCGATGGATCGATGATTCAAGGGCTCTGGGAAGCGGGTCAGCTGAGCATGATCCATACCTACTGCCGCCAAGATGTCATCCAAACCTATGGCCTGTTCCTGCGCATCGAACTCATGCGTGGACGCCTCACTCCCGAGGCGTATCAAGCGGCCTGGGATGCAGCCACCCCCTTTCGCGAAGAGCTCTGCGAGACGCCTGGGGGAGCCCAGACGGTGGCGAATGGCGTGGACACGTCGGCGACGCAGGAGGGGACAGGCAAGGATGCACAGCCGGCACCAGAATCATGACGAGGGTTGGGCATCGGACTGGATTTGAAGCCGCGACCAGTGTATGATTGAGCATGTTTACGAGACGACCAGGTCGTCTGGAGACTATGTATGATGGCCACGGATCGAGACTTCGATGTGATCGTCATCGGCGCCGGCACCGCTGGTCTGTCGGCAGCACTCTTCACCACCCGCGAGAAGCTTAAGACTCTGATGATTGAGCGCATGACCTTTGGCGGTCAGATCGCCAACGCCGAAACGATCGAGAATTACCCTGGCCTCCCCGCCACCATGCGTGGCATCGACCTGGCTGTCAATATGCTCGATCAGATCAAGCCCTATGGCCTGCAAACGGCATTTACCGAGGTGGAAGCGTTGCACGTCGACCGACGGCCGTTTGTCGTGGTCACCGGCCTGGGCTCCTATACCGGCAAAGTCATCATCCTGGCCTGTGGGAGCTCGCTGAAGCGCCTCGATGTCCCTGGCGAATCGACCTTTGAAGGGCGCGGGGTTTCCTATTGTGCTACGTGCGACGGCGGCATGTTCCACCACCAGGAGGTCGCTGTGGTCGGGGGTGGGGATTCTGCCATGGACGAAGCGCTCTATCTCACCGAACTGGCCGCGAAAGTGACCGTCGTGCACCGCGGCGACCGGCTGCGGGCCACACAGGTCTTGCAGGAGCGGGCCATGGCCCAGCCGAAGATCGCCTGGCGCTGGCATACGGTGGTCGAAGGGATCGAGGGCAGCGAGCAGGTGGAGCGGCTGCGACTCACCGATGTGCATACGGGCGAGACTTCGCTCCTGCCGGTGGCTGCGGTGTTTATCTATGTTGGCCTACAGCCTAACACCGAATTTTTGCAAGGTGTGCTGCCATTGGATGCTGGCGGGCATGTGCCGGTCAACCAGCGCATGGAAACGCTGCTCCCCGGGCTGTATGCCGCCGGTGATCTGCGTCAGCATTCGGCTCGGCAGGTGATCTCATCCGCTGGCGATGGGGCGACGGCGGCGTGTTTTGCCATGCAATATTTGCGGAGTGCTGGGGAGAGAATCTGATGGCCCCCTATCTGCATGCCCCGGCTTCAAGCGTGTAGCAGGCGGTGAAGGGGCCTGTGCGGCGCTCTCTGATGTCGTCTTCAATGCGTCTGAAAGTGGAGGGAAAGCGGCGTGGCAACCCAGGAGGAGGGACGGAAATCTCTGATGCTGCGTGTGATCGATGCGCGGCCTGAGGATATCGGACGTGGCATCGCCAAGCTCGCGCCGGAAGATCTGGAGACATTGGGCCTGGCCATCGGTGACATGATCAGTCTGATGGGCAAGCGGCGGACGGTGGCGAAGGCCATGCGGACCTATGTGAAGGATACCAATAAAGGGTTCATCGCGCTGGATCAGGTGCTGCGTGCCAATGCGCAGACCGCCCTGGCCGAGCAGGTGACGGTGCAGAAGATCGACGTGCAGACGGCACAGCGCGTCGTCCTATCGCCGGTCAGCGCGGTGCCTGCCAAGGTCACCGATGAGGAGCTGAAAGAGCTATTGCGTCTTCTGGAAGGGCTGCCAGTGGTCGGAGCCGACAGGGTCCGGCCAAACACGGCGGGATTTAAGAACTGGGAGTTTTCAGTCGCCGAAACAGTCCCCGAGGGCGCAGTGATCATCCGTACCGGCACCACCTTGACGATCAAACCGGCTCCAGGAACGGCGCAAGGGCCCCGCAAGGTGACCTACAAAGATATCGGGGGCATGAACGCCGAATTGCAACAGGTGCGCGAGGTGGTCGAACTTCCCCTGAAGTATCCCCAACTCTTCGATCGCCTCGGCATCGATGCCCCCAAAGGGGTGTTGCTCTTTGGTCCCCCTGGCTGTGGGAAGACCATGACCGCGCGCGCCGTGGCCAGTGAAACGTCGGCCCACTTCATTCACATCAGCGGCCCTGAAGTCGTGCACCGTTATTACGGCGATAGTGAGGCCCACTTGCGCGAGGTATTTAAGGAGGCACGCGACCGCGCCCCGACGATCATCTTCTTCGATGAAATCGATGCCATTGCCAGCAAGCGCGAGGATGTCAGCGGCGACGTCGAGAAACGGATTGTGGCCCAGTTGATGGCACTACTCGATGGCCTGGAATCGCGCGGGCAGGTAATCGTGGTGGCGGCGACGAATATTCCCGACTCCGTCGACCCGGCGCTACGGCGGCCAGGACGCTTTGATCGCGAGATCTCCGTGCGGGTGCCCGACCGGGAGGGACGCCTGGAGATTCTGCGGATTCACACCCAGACGATGCCCCTGGCCAAAGATGTCGATTTAGTCAAGATCGCTGAGGCCACCCACGGCTACGTCGGGGCCGACCTGAAGGCGCTCTGCCAGGAAGCGGCTATGATCACCCTGAGGCGATTGGTGCCCAACTTCGACACCGAGCATGGCATCACCGAGGAAATGCTTGAAGGGCTGGAGGTGGGCAATATGTCCTTCGCCGAGGCGATGAAACGCATCAAGCCATCGACGGGTCGAGAGGTGTTTCGCGACGTCGCCGACGTGCGCTGGAGCGACGTGGGGGGGTTGGATGAAGCCAAGCAAGTGCTGCGCGAGGCCATCGAATGGCCGCTCCGGCATGGCGATCTGTTCCTGCAGATTGGCACCACGCCTCCCAAGGGCATATTGCTCTCGGGGTCTCCTGGCAGCGGTAAAACGTTGCTCGCCAAAGCTGTAGCCAAGGAGAGTGGCGTCAACTTCATCGCCGTCAAGGGACCAGAGCTCCTATCCAAATGGGTCGGGGAGTCAGAGCAATCGGTCCGGGAAGTCTTCCGCAAGGCGCGCTTAGCGGCCCCCTGTATCATTTTCTTCGACGAGATCGACGCCCTCTGCCCGGTACGTGGCTCGGGGAGTAGCGATTCTGGGGTGGGCGACCGCATCGTCAGCCAATTTCTCACCGAGATGGACGGCATTGAGGAGTTGAAGGGGGTGGTCGTGCTGGGAGCAACGAATCGGTTGGACATGGTCGATCCCGCGCTGCTGAGCCCGGGACGTTTTGACCTGGTGGTCGACCTCCCAGTGCCGGACCGTGATACCCGCCGGGCGATTTTCGCCGTACATACCCAGGGCAAACCACTGGCGCCGGATGTGGATCTCAACACACTGGCGGAGTTCAGCGAGGGTCTTATGGGTGGGGATATCGCTTCGATTTGTCGGCGGGCCACGATGCACGCCATTCGCGACCATGTCGAACAACAGGGGGGCAAATCGCAAGGGGTGCTGCTCTTGGCTCACCATTTTCGGCATGCCATGGAGGCTGTCATGAAAGCGTCGCAGTACGCCAGAGCGCAGCGTTTCCTGCGCGAGATTCCTATGGTCGAGCGCGCCCCTGGAGAGCAACAGCAAACGCTCTCAGAGGCGAAGCCTATGCCGCAACGCACCTCGCCGCTGGCGTAGGATGAGAAACCTTTCTAATTCCCTCTCCCTCTGGGAGAGGGTGAGAAAAGGGGAGCTGACAGTGCCCTTTGACACACTGCTCTATGAGAAGCAAAATGGCCTGGCGCGGGTAACCCTGAATCGCCCTGAAGTACTCAATGTGTATAATACGCGGATGCGCGATGAGCTCTGGGAGGTTTTCTGCGCTATCCGCGATGACCCCACCGTACGTGCCATGCTCCTCAATGGGGCGGGGCGTACGTTCTGTGCCGGGGCCGACTTGACCGAGTTTGGCACCGCCCCGTCGGTCGCAGTCGCCCGCACGGTGCGTTGGGCCCGCGATGTCTGGGGGCTGTTGCACGACCTGGAGATCCCCACCATCGCGGCGTTGCATGGCTACGTCATCGGTTCCGGGCTGGAGATGGCGTTGCTGTGCGACATGCGCGTGGCAGCCGAGGGTACGCAATTCCGCTTCCCCGAGCTGAGCTTGGGCTTTATCCCGGCGGCGGCTGGCACCCAGACCATGCCGCGCGTGACCCACTTG
>JBKPCR010000099.1:0-72131 GCA_046727435.1 bacterium
CGATCCTTGATGACCTCCCAGACGATGCCGGCCACGGTGGCGGGCGCCATTGGCGTCTGGTCCGCCAGCTGCTGCGCGCGGTCACGCCAGCCCTGGCGCTGTGTTTCATGCATGGCCTTGAGGCGCGCCCGGCGTTCGATGAAGCGCTCGCTCTGGGTGGCTGTGCGACCTAGCAGGTCGCGGCAGGCAGTGACAAGCTGGCGCAGGGCCACCGAGGTATCGGCGGCAATGGGCAGGTCGATGCGATGCAGGCGCTGATAATCCCCAGCCCAACTGCGGATGGCGAAATCGCCCAGGGAGATATGCACGATCTTGGCGTTATCCGAGACGATGGACTGCAGGGTGCGGGTGTGACGATCCAGACGGTTCAACGACCGGAAGAGATCAACCACATCGAGAGCCAGCACCACATCCGCGCGCGGCAAGAGTTCGGCGTCAGCGCCTGTACAATCGAGAGGATGCGTATTGGGCATGTTGAAGCGCGCGCCGTGATCTAGCACCGGAATGGCCAGTAATTCGGCCAGTTCGATGAGGGTGCGCACGGCGCCGGGATGCCGTCCGACGGCATCGGCGATGATCACCGGATGCTCCGCGCCCGCCAACCATTCGGCCGCTTGCTGCACGGCGTCGGGGCTGGCGGCCAGCAGCGTGGGTGGGCCGTAGTGTTGCGGGTCCGGCAGCGAGATGGGCTCGGTGACGGGACTCTCCTGCAACTCCACGTCATAGCAGACATAGACCGGACCTTGTGGCTCGGTCACCGCGGTTCGATAGGCGCGCAGGAGAGATTCGGGCACGGCGGCGAGGGTGTAGGGTTGGTCATCCCATTTGACATAATCACGCACCAGGTTGCCCTGGACGAGCCCCGTATGGATCCAATCGATCCAGGGACGGCGCTTGGTCAGATCCATGGGCCCGGTGCCTCCCAGCACAAGCATTGGCACGCGATCGCACCAGGCATTGAAAATGGCCATCGAGGCATGTTGCAGGCCGACGATGTTATGGGCGATGGCCACCATCGGGCGGCCGGTGGCCTTGGCATACCCATGGGCGATGGCCACCGAGACCTCTTCGTGGCCGCACTCGATGACCTCAGGCAGGCGATTGCCGCCGTAATTGACGATCGAGTCGTGCAGGCCGCGGAAGCTTGAGCCGGGGTTGAAGGCCGTATACTCAATGCCAAGGGCCTTCAAGAGATCGACGATGACATCGGAGCCATATTGGGCGTGTGAGGTCCAGGGTGAGTTGGGCATGGGATGCTCCTTTCGGGCAGATGGATCAACCCTGTGATGAGGCGATGATGTCACAGTACAACGTGGTGAAGGGCCAGACAAAGAGAAGCCCATAGGACCGTTACGCCTGGGTAAGCGCTGCTTCCCAGCTTTCTTGATCCACTGTCCCATCTTGGACGATGGCCACTCCTGACCGTCGGGCATCGTCTTGCATATTGGGTGGCCATTCCTGACCCGCGGCCACAGGCAGAGCCCTCAAACCAGCTTGCCGCAGCACTGCTGCGCATCTAGCGGCACGGTCGACATCGATGTGTCCTACTGTCCAGGAGGCTTCTAGTACAAGCACGATAGGCTGACGGCTGTCACGCGTTTGACCACCCCAAAGGAGGTCGGCTGCTAGCGCTTCCTGGTAGTCGCGATCGGAGATCACACCGGTCTGGCGAGCCTCCTGGAGACGATCGGCCACCTGGTTGGTGGCATCGTATCCTTGCACCAGAAGGCGCCCGAAGATCGCAGCTGCCCGGTCGCGGTAGAATTGTTCTTGCCCTAATCCCTTCAATTGTCCGATATCGCGTCGCATGTCACGCCGGTCGGCCGCAGCGTCGGTGAAGCCCTGTGCCATGTCTGTGCGAATGCGTTGACGATCTTCGGCGGCGTCGGTGAAGCCCTGCGCCATGTCTGTGCGAATGCGTTGACGATCTTCGGCAGCGTCGGTGAAGCCCTGCGCCATGTCTGTGCGAATGCGTTGACGATCTTCGGCGGCGTCGGTGAAGCCCTGCTCCACACGGTCGGTTAAGTGGTCCACACGCCCAGTTAGTTGGGTGAGATCCTGGCGTAACTCGTGGCGTTCGGTTGCGGCCTCAACGAAGCCCTGCTCCATACGTTCGGTCAAACGCGTTATGGCCTCCTCCGTGCGGCGTTGGGCAGTCGCCAATTCCTGTACAGTACGCGGCAAATCGAGTAAGTCCTGCGAGAGAAGCACCCGCCGTAGCTCAGTCTGCCAATCTGGATGCTCTTCGAGGAGGCGAATCAAATCGTGAAAATCCGCCACAGTAAACGGCATCAACAGCTCCTAGCAGCAACTGATCGCGAAGGAAAAATGGCTTCCCTTAAAGCCTGAAATACCTGAATTTTACACTCTCGCAGTGCTATACGCAAACGTGACTCGCCTGCCTCGCAGCCATACCCCTCTCTGCGCCGTTCCTCTGGAAAGGGTTCTGCGCAGGGGCACAAGCGGACCTATCGACCGTAGTGAAGCATGTTTGGGGTGGAGGACAAGAGCTCTAGGTAACCAGGAGGGACTTGGTGACAGACTAGCGTCTGCGGGGCAATCCCATGGACTGGGGGGCGAGATCAGTAATTCGAAGCAGAGAGGCAGAGCTATCAGAGGCTACAGAGGCAAACAGGCCACGACGTGTGTCGCATGCGGTAGGCTGGGAGTGCATCCTAGGCTATGACCCTGTCTCCACGAGCCTGCAGCACTGATAATTCCACATGTGGTGGATGGATTGCGGGATATAGAGATGTGCCCGCTTGCGCAGGGCCGCATCGACGGCAGGCCATAGGTGTTTGCGGGCGTATGTCACAGGCTTGCGACGCTGTCATGAGGGAAAGGCCTGAAGTATGCCACTCCGAAAGTGCACAGTGGGGGTTCTGGGGGGTTATGCGCGAAATTCACGGGGACGTTTTGATAGCCGTCGTTCGCCCCCTACGTCTGCTCGCAACCCACGCCTAGAATGCACCGCCTCCCACCAAAACCCTACGGAGTTCGCCCCTTGCCACACCCCTAGCAACGCGGTCAGGCGCAGCGCCTGGGCGCCCGGCCGCTCTGAAAACCCCCAGCGCAGTAGGTCAGGCAGCCGCGCGTAAAATGCGAAATCCGACCTGAAAAAGCCCGAGCCACGCCGCACACATGCCCGATGGAAGCGAAAGGCGCCGCGGCCATAGTTGAAGTGCTGCCGCCAGAAAGTGCGCAGCGTCAGTGGATACACGTGGGACATGATGACTTCCGGAGCGTAGGTCATACGATAGGCGTGGTGTAGCCAGCGGTCGCAAAGGTCGCGGTCCTCTGACGTTCTGAAGGTCATGTCAAAGCCGCCGAGCGCGCGGAAGCGGTCCCGCCGCTTTCACCAATCCACCAATTGCGTAAAAACTAGATGATGGCGGGGATCGCCGCGCCGCCGCCCACTGTGATCGCCCGCCTTATCTTGACTTCAGGCCTTCCTGGGCTGTCACAGACGAGGTACACGACGGTTGCCAAGAGCAGGGAGAGGCCGACGAGTCGTGTGAGGTAGGCAAGCGAGATCAGGGCTACGGCCATGGCCATGGCTCTCCCCGACCATTCTACTCGTCTCGAGCAGCGATGGACCTAGAGCAGGGCCAGGAGTGAAAGGCAGAGGTAGGGGATCTCCGCCATGATGGATTGGGAATAAGACAGTATGCCATGCGAAGTCGCCGTGAAGGTGACCACCAGGAAGGCCATCGGCTCTTCGGCGAGATCAGTAAGGAAGATATAGACGAGGTACAAGGTGAGCATGGCGAGGGCCACCATGAGCAGCTTCATGGCGAGAACATGAAAACCGATGAGGCCGATCAGGGGAGCCAGGAAGGAGGGAAAAACGGGAGGATATCTGGTGTGGGGTGGATGCCCGGCGAGATAGGTCGAGCTGTATCCCTGACCGGTGACAAGCGACTTTCCCAGGGCGATATAGACGCCGCTGTCATGCTCTACCTTAAGATCGCTATCCAAAGCGAGGATGGAAAAAATAGCAAAGAAGGACAATGCGAGCAGAGGGCTTATCGTTGTGAGGGACATCTTCTATTCAGCGTTCAGCCAACAACTAGGGAGGGCTTCCCGGCGGGTCGGTAGCTTGAAAGGGATGTGACGGATTGATGATCTACGAATGGATGATCGTCTTCGGAGAGCTTGACCGGCGCCTTGTTGGCTGACGCCTGGGTCGGTCGGTTCAGGGCGAGGCCCTCGACCACCGCCTTGCTGAGGGCACGACTCTTGAGGAGTTCGACCTCTGCCGTCAGGTCCTGCTGCTGCGGCAAGATGAACCCAGGGCTGGCACCCCCGCTCACCGCGGGTGAGAGCACGAGATCGGCGCGAGCCCGTGACACCAGGAGTTTCCCTGAAACTTCATAGATGATCGGTTGGCGGAAGATCGTGATGCCGATTCCCGCCGTCACGGCGAGAAAGACGCCGGCAATGAGCGCTTTTCTCTTGAAGATTACCCGCAAATAATCCCCTATCGCAAAATGTTCTCGCGCAGCCATGTGCTATCCCCTACCGTTGCTATCGAACTCGTGTTGCCGAACTCGCCCGGCCATGTCGACCATTAAAATCCAAATGGAATTATCGGTCGAATAGGGCTCCCGAACGGCATCATATTCCGGATATATTGCTCGACCCACACGTTGACCTTGGCGATGCCGGTTTGCGGGATGAAGATTAGATCGTCCTGGGCAAGCACGGCATCATCTGCGCTGTCTTGGTGCGCCAGGATCTTCGTGAGGTTGAGCTCGCGATAGCCAAACTGATTGTCCCCGGCGGATCGTAGCAGCACCACCCGTTCGACGTTGCCCGTGTTCTTGGGCCCCCCAGCCTCAACGATGGCCTGCAGGGCGTTCATCTTCGGCTTTAGCTGGATGATTCCAGGGCGCTGCACCTCACCTCCGACATAGACTTGACCGGTCTTCGCCGTCTTAACGTCGACGGTGACTTTCGGCTCTCGTAGGGTGAAGGAGTAGCGTTGGGCGATCTGCTCGGCGAGTTGCTCCGGCGTCAAGCCAGCGGCCTGGATGTCTCCGATGAGCGGCAATAGAAGCTTGCCGTCCGGACGGACGATAAGATCCCGCAGGTCGTGGTCCGGATGGTAGTAGAATCTAATATTCAATGTATCACCCACCTGCACGATGTAATCGCTCTGTGAGGCTGGAAGCTGGGAAACCATCGGGGTGAGAGGGATCAAGGTCACTTGGCCTCCTTGGGAGGCGCATCCCATTACAACCCCCGCCAGCACAAGGATCAGCATGCCACACTTCAATACCCTCTCAACTCGTCGCATTGTTTCAACCCCTATGACAGTTTGCCGCTTCTGTCCCGGTGCCGAACGGCATCATGGGTGGCCTTTCTGGTGTCAACGATGATGGTGGAAAGCTCAACGACTCGTCCATCGTGGACACAATGATCTGCCGTGATAATAGGGATGCCATCGGCACGGCTTATTCGTCAAGTGGGACCGCATGGAGCAATCAACCCCCGCACTTCGGAGCTAGGATGGCGGAGTCTTGCCTGGTGTGCAGGTCGGCGTGAAGCGCATTGATGGACATTGGCAGCCCGACTCGGAGCATGGACGGGTTGGAAACAGTAAGAGCCAAGAGCCAGGATCTAGTGCCAGGCTGCTTCGGGAAGGGGGCATGCCGTACACGATTGCGGAGTGCACTCCATCTGCATGGTCAGCCTGCCGTGTGCACCCTGTCGCTGCCAGAGGCGAACATCACCGGACACAGCCTTCCACGAATCTCTGAAAGAGGTGGGTAGGTAATGAAGGTCCCAGGCTGACGAAGAATACTGTAAGGATCAATGCTGGGGCTTCGCCCCCTTCGGTTTCGCTCCCCTTTCCCGGGGGTTCATCCGCCCCTCAAGCCCAGGTGAGTATGTGTTGGCCAGCGGCAAGTTGTAGCAGGCCGACAATGGCACTCGAGAGCGTTTTCCCTCGTATGCCTAGATCATTGCGACTCAGATTTCCCGCGCCCATGTAGCAGTGCCTGTATGGTCTCGAGTTGCGTACCATAGGTGAGTAGCGCATAGCTTCGCACCCAGGCTGACGCGTGCGGTGAAAGTACTCCACCGCTGTTTGTGGGTACAAATGTAGGGCATGCCGGTAGGAGCAACAATTTAACAGCAGATACATTTTTCTATAACTATGGATAAACAACCAGCCTGACGGCGTTCCGCATGAATCTACCTTAACAGATTTCGTTTAAAGGGATTTTTGTATCAGGAATCGAAATGGCGGGGCGTACTGCGAGGACATGGAATGATGCGAGACGATCAAAATATATCTGGTGCTATAGTGTCGTCGTGTAGTATATCCCGTAGATTATACATATGGCCGATACATCGAAGATTCCAGACATGCGGAAAACTCCCAGATTTCGGGTCGCGCTACCCGTGGAACTGCTGGAAGGAACCGGCATCACGCGTGACCTCAACGCCGGTGGTGTGTTCTTTGAGACGGACCGTATGTTCGCCCTCGGGGAGGTCATCCAGTTTGCCCTTGTCTTAGAATACATCGATCCAAGACAGCCGGTGCGTCTGCAATGCCGTGGCCATGTGGTGCGCCTCGAACGGCAGGGCAATACCATGGGAGTGGCGGTAGCCATTACGGCATACCGGCTTGACGCGCAGTCACACGGTGGGATGGGAGCCCGAAGTCCAACGGCTCAATAAACTGGGGTCGCACTACTCCCTTTGCCTGAGTATAGCGCAGCAAGGCCATACGGTTGTCCACGTAGAGCTTCTCGTCGCGGCGGTACAAGTGGGTCTTGATGGTATCTGTGCTAATGGTCGACTTATCGGCGATCTCTTTTACCGCGGATTGTATGACTTAACGTTTTGGCGATCGCTCTGGTATACGACTGAGGTTTTTCTTTCCCCCTAAGTATCTTCCCTCCGCGAGACGATCACCCTGTTGCCCTCTGTGTCATTTGTATCTTTGCGAGGTCGTGTCGCTTGCCGACGCGAGCCGACACGCTTTACCCCCAGAAAGATGGAGATGAATGCGTGCCGTCCCCCTAGTGGTTGTGTTCTTACTCGCCCGACAGCATGAGTTACACCGGAATTCGTGCAGACCCACGATGTGAGGGAGCGTGATGACCGAGCGAAAGTCCATTGTTCTGCTGTTGACTGTCCTGAGCCTTTTCCTCATCGCCTCAGAGCTTTACGCTGCACAAGCGCCACTCTCTCATGGAGCGCCCCGACGACGAACGCTGGCGGCACCTCCCTGAGCGATCTCGCAGGGTACAAGGTCTATTCTGGCGTGACGAGCCGGACCTATGGTACGTCGATCGACGTCGGCAACAGAACGACCTATACCCTCACCGGCCTCGCAAACGGCACGCAATATTACATTGCCGTCAAAGCCTACGAGACCTCGGGGAATGAAAGCGGTTTTTCGGCGGAAGTGCCCTTTCCGGATAGGACTCTAGCCGCAAACTTCACCGCCATCGCCACCTCAGGCCCAGCCCACCTCATGGTTACTTTTACCGACAGTTCTAGGGCGTGCATGCTTGCGGCAGTGATAATTCTAAATCTGTTGAATCGCTTACGAGGTATAAATAAGCGTCCGCTTGCGCAGAGCTTTGGCGTCGAAACTTCGGATGAATGTACCTGTGGCCTGGGCCGTGAGCTGTGCACCGCAGGCCTGTTCTCTATCGAGCCACACGACATTAGCACACGTGAGTTACCAAGGCCCTATTCAGGCCGTTTTTCGGCGAAGCTGCCTGTAGCAATCTCGTGTAAGCAGATATAGCAGGAGCGCCACCACCCGGGCTTCCTCTCGATTCCAAGAATGCGGCATGCGATGGCGAACTCCTCCAACAACAGGCGGTCGCCTTCTGAGGTGAGCCCCCGTGCAAGAGCCTCGCTTGCCCAATTATTCTCTATTTGAGGTAACTTATGTTAAAGTTAGTTATTTTAATGCATAGTGATAAGGCAGCTCAAAAAACAGGAAATGCTGCGGATAGGGAAAGAATCACCCGGTTTTCGCTGTATTTGCCTCCTAGGCTAGGGTCACCAATATTGCTACTCGGTACGTCCGAGTCGCGATGTTGATAACGATATGCCGCGCTGACCGACCAGAGCCGACTTAACGCATAGGAAAGACTGGCACCGGTGCTCCAGTAGGTGAAGTCTTGGAGGTTTTGGTCTTGAGTGGAACCGTCTGTAGCGATGTCTTCGAGCATTTGCGTGCGGCCGAAATTGGCGAATACCGAGGCGAAGAGATTACGAGAAACAGTATGAGTCAGAGTCAACGTGGCCGATTGGCTTAACACCAGTCCCACATCGTTGATATCGCCTGCGGTATCGTTGATATTCTGTTGAGTAGACAAGCTCATACTGGTGCGTTGTGTCAGGGGTATAGAGCCATCCAAACTCACTTGCCAATTGGCGAATAGTCGCGTCGGGCGGCGCTGGCGGTCGACTACAGTAGGGCCAACCGAGGCGAACGCAGTGAGGAGGGTCGTGAGCTGCCGACGCACACCAAAACTCACGCCAAAAATCTGGGCGTCCCCGCTTGTGCTGACGTCCGAGGTCCCCTGGTGCTGATCGATCAGTGTGCCAAATGCGCGGAACGAGGCCGTTGTCCTGGGACTGATGATGTATGCGAGATCGCCTAAGGCGGCATGAGTTTGGGTATCGCCAGATTCTTTGCTGTTGGTCAGGCTAAAGAGATAGCCCACGCTACCGCTGAGATCACGCCTGAACCAATGCTGAAGCCCAGCACTCAAGGCATTAGTCACACTGTTTCCCACAACACCACCGAGATTGCTTGCTGAGGGATCCGTATTGTCCTGTTCCACACTGCCATTCCATACCAAGGTGTTGGTATACGCCCAAGTAAGCGCGGTGGTCGGTGTCAACGCATAGCGGAGCTGGGGGCTGACGATGTTTTGCGAAAAAGGCTGCCGTTGACGCCTAACGCCAATGGGCGTGGCCTCGTCGGGCTCATCGCTGCGAATAAAGCTCTCGCTGAGGGATAATGACAATCGCGGCAGCTCATACCCCGCAGTGAATGATAGATTCGCAAAAGCGAAGGTACCCTGCCCTGCCCCAATGTCGTATGAGCCACGCAGCGAGTTGGCCAACGAAACGAAGCCGCGCCCGCTTTCCACGCGATACACCGTCCCGAGGTTCAAACTCGTGCGAAATACATCTTGGGGATCGCTATCCGACAAGAAGAAATTGTCGGAGTACTCTTCGGTGAGAGAGACTGCCATCAGCAGACGAGGAGTCACCTCTCGCAGGCGCAACAGGGATTCGAGGAGAGGATTGGAGCGGACCGTCCGACGCATCCAGTCAAACTGTTTCGGAATAGGCGTCAGAATCTGTTCCTGAGGAGGGGGAAGTGGGCCGGGGGCGACGGGAACGGCTTCGACGGGCGCTGGGGCTTCCTCGGGGGCGCCACCTTCCCCCGTCGCGCCCAGCAAAAGCGCCAGGCAGAGAAAGCTGGCCCAGAAGTAGATGCGGACAACCGTACGAGTGGACTCCGGAACCTTGCATGTTCTGGACATCAGGCGATCCTGAAGGTTTTCCACTCTGACATACCAAATGCTGCCGAATTATAGCCGGTTCGATTGCCTGCCGCCACTGCGCGCTTGCACGCGCTGCTGATGCAAGAGGTTACAGAACGTGGTGGCAAAGTAGGAATGTGATGCTACCGCTTGCTCCAGTGCGCTAGCAGCGATAGACATAAGCGTTAATCTCGATTTATAGTATACTGGGCCTCCAACGAAAGGAGGCCATTGCCATGGGCACGTGACGGTTCGCCGATCGGCAGACCCGCCCGACAGAGGTGCTCGATTTGACCAGTCTCACGGTGGACGAGTTTCGGCAGGTAGTGCCGCCCTTTGAGGCCGCGTTCCAAGCCCATATGGCCGCCTGGCGCCTTGACGCGAAGCCGTGCACGGCCCGTCGCTACACGACCTACACCAACTGTCCGCTGCCCACGCCCGAGGACCGACTGCTGTGTATCCTAGTCTACCTGAAGACCTCTCCCCTCCAAGTGGTGCAGGGGCGGCTGTTCGGGATGGGCCAGAGCCAAGCCCATCAGTGGATTCCTGCCCTCTTGGTGGTGCTGCGGGCGACGCTGCGCGGGCTCGGGGATGCCCCGACCCGGTCCTTGACGGAGTTGGCGACGCGCCTCGGCGTGGCCGAGGCCGCAGTGGCGGCCATGGTCGAGCCGACGGCGGGGTCGCCGCCGGCCGATCTGCCCACGGCGGCAGCGGTACCGGTGCCTGCCTCCCCCCTTTTAGCCACGATGGCACCGCACGGCGCATCGAGCGCCCCCAGGCTCCGACTGAGCAGACGCGCTATGATAGCGGCAAGAAAACATACCATACGGTGAAAAACGTGCTGCTGATCAACGCGGCACTCACGATCTTCTTGCTGCGTGAGACCTATGCCGGCAGCACCCACGATAAACGCATTGCCGATGCCACCCCGTACCCCTTGCCTGCAGGGAGCCGGTTGCTCCAGGATCGGGGCTTCCTGGCGTTTACGCTGGACCAGGTGGAGATCATCATACCGACCCGGAAGCCGCGAGGCCGCGCCCTCACGCGTTCCCAAAAAGCCGCCAATCGGCGCATCGCGCGTCGCCGTGTGCGCATTGAGCACGTCAACAGCAGTGTCAAGCGCTGTCGCATCGTCCACGACACCAACCGTCTGCGGAAGGCGGGTGTTCGCGACCTGGTCATGGAAGTCTGCTGTGCGCTGCATAACTAGCGCGTGGTGTGCCTTGAAAGTCACCGCTTGCTTGCCGGTGTAAGTCCGGCCGTGGTAATTACCGGAGAGCCACGTAGCAGGCGCCCAGTGCTCTTGGAGGACCGAGGGTGCTGAAGCGGCGTGTCCCTCTGAGAAAGAGGAGCAAACCAGCAGTCCGTAACATCAAGTGAATCCTGCAGCGCCGTGATGTTAACCCGCAAGGGACAAGGGAGAGCCGAGCCTATTACGCGAGGCGAAGGCCAGGGAAGGGGTGAAGAATCCGGAAGCGCAGCCCCGAAGAACTCTCCGGCGTAGGGCGAACGGAATGCTGGGACAGGAAACGGTGGAACAAGGGAGACCTCAAGCAGTCAGTGGCCCACATCCGCTGTAACCCCTGGTATAAGACACCAGTCGAAGTCCAAGGGAATGCTGTTTGAGGAGTCGGAGGAGGTCATAGTACTGTCGATCAGCGAGACAACAGAACTCGCTGGGAGGGAAGGACCTCTGCTTCAACCAAGCTCAGCGAGGGGGTAAGTGACGATGCATGCCCGGCAGGGCCAACCACATCCGTTCGATTCATCACGACAACTCCAGCGCAAGCTATACCAGGCGGCCAAGAGGAGTAGGAATCGCCGATTCCATGCGCTCTACGACCGTATATTCCGGCCTGACATTCTGAGGCGGGCCTGGCGAGAAGTGCGCGCCAATGGAGGAAGTGCCGGCGTCGACGAGGTGCAGATAGACGACGTCGAGCGGCAGGGGGTAACCGTCTTTCTCCAGGCGCTTGAACAAGACCTGCGGGCTGGGAGCTACAGACCGCAGCCGGTGCGGCGGGTCTATATCCCCAAACCGGACGGACGGGAACGCCCACTAGGGATTCCGACCGTGCGAGACCGGGTGGTTCAACAGGCGTGCAAGATCGTGATCGAGCCGCTCTTTGAAGCCAAATTCCAAGACACTTCCTACGGCTTTCGCCCGAAGCGGAGCGCCACCCAAGCGGTCAAGGTGGTCAAAGAACAACTCATATCGAACGGCTATGTAGTCGAGGTCGATATCGAACGCTTCTTTGACACCATCGACCATGAGCTGCTGATGCGGCTGGTCGCATGGCGGATCAGTGACCGGAGGGTCTTAAAGCTGATACGCCAGTGGCTGAAGGCGGGTGTGGTGGAAGCGGGCCAGTGGCACCCGACCACGATGGGGTCACCCCAGGGAGGCGTCATCAGCCCTGTGTTGGCCAATATTTACTTGCATGTGCTCGATATGTACTGGACACAACAGTACAGCGCGCTGGGACACCTCACACGGTATGCGGACGATATGGTGATCGTCTGTCGCACGCGAGGGGCGGCCGAGCAAGCCCTACAAGCCGTCACGCAGGGCTTGCAGAAACTCAAGCTGACGGTGCATCCCACCAAGACGCGCATCGTCGACGTGAAGAGCGCCGGGTTTGAGTTTCTCGGGTTCCACTGTCACAAAGGCAGAGCACGCACGTCAGGGAAGCTGATCCCCCTGATATGGCCTGGCCAGAAAGCCATGAAAGCCATACGCCGCCAAATTCGGGAACAGACGGAACGACGAGGCTTGAGGGGCACATTTACGGCAATAGTGGCAAAACTCAACCCAATCATTCGGGGGTGGCGCAACTACTTCCGTGTGGGCAACTCGACCAAGAAGTTTCAGGACCTGGACCGCTATGTGCGGCAACGGGTGGGACAGTGGGAACGGGCACGCCTGAAGCGAGCGGCAACCGCCGGACAACTCCAGGCTCTGCTCAGCACCAGTGGACTCGAATCCTTCTCAGCGCGAGGAAGATGCGGCACGCGACCTTGAAAGCCTCTGGAAGAAGGTTGTCGGAAAGCCGTATGCGGGAGAACTGCACGTACGGTTTGAGGTGGCGGGGGTTGGAAACGTAGCCATGGTGGAATTGTGAACCCACCCCGCAATTGAAAGAGCGGGACCGGAAACCCTCCACCTACAGCAGGCGCGCCAGTCCTCGACCCTACCGTCTGCTGCCATGGCAACCGATGGTTTAATCGGGATGAACTCTATTCAGCATCGAGGAGCGTTGGAAAAACCCATGCGGTGATGGTGAACTGTTGGACATTCAAATTCGGGTTGCCGGTGACCAAAACTTCACCCGTTCCATCCAAACTGAATGCCTGTTCGACTTGGCCCGGGATAAACGATACGCTGCCGTGCAATTCCCCATCATTCGCATCCCTCCTCAATGGGATGACAGGCTTCCGACCACCTCGGCCCACTCGGTGGCACGAACGAGCCCGCTCCTAATCCATACTTGGAGCCTAAGAACCGTTCTTAGCCCGTCGGTGTAAATTAGGGAGACAGGGCGGGGGGCGTCCGACTACGACAGGCGAAGAGCAGCTGGCGGGCCGAGGCCAGCTGCCGGCAGGGGCGGATGGAGATCTATGCGCTAGGGCACCGGTGTCACCATGTCGGCCTGGATCTCGGCGGCACTCAGACCTCGGTTGTAGATCCGGACTTCGTCGATCTGGCCCGCAAACCATTCACTCCACACTGCATTGCCGCCGATCCGGAGGCGGCCGGTCGAGACCTGGATAATGCCCGTGACCGCCCGGCTGCCGACCTCTATGCCATTGACGTACAGGCGTAAGGTGGCACCGTCGTACGTCGTCGCCAGATGCGTCCAGGTGTGTAGGGGCAGGGCCGAGACGCCCACCACGCTCACATCCGCGCTACCGATCCGCACGTAAGCGGCGGGCTTCGGCGCATTATCATGCGCATAGAGGGCATAGGCCAGTCCTCCCGGCCGCTCCTTCAGAACGACCGTGCGCCAGCCGCTGAGGACCGTTGGATACACCCAGGCCTCTAGCGTCATCCCTCCCGTCAGGTCGAGTGAGGCCGAGTCATTGACGTCGACACGGTCATTGACCCCGTCAAAGGATAGGCCCACACCAGCCAGCCCGGCAGTGGTCCATGTCGTGCCGGAAAGCGTTCCGGTATTACCGTTACCTGAACGGTCGCTAGTCGTAGTGCCACTTCCCTCACTAAAGGCATAGGCTGCCACCACGCCTGTCGCCGGTGGTGGAGCCGTGTTCGATACGGTGACCGTGACGGCACTCGACGTGGTCTGGTTGCCCGCTATGTCGCGGGCGACTGCGGTAAGGACGTGGGTGCCGTTCGGGAAGGTCTGTGTATCCCACGAACGGCTGTAGGGGGCAGCAGTGTCCTCAGCCCCGAGGTCCGCGCCATCGATTCGAAAGCGCACACCCGCCACCCCCTGATCGTCGGAGGCGGTGGCGGCGATGGTCACCGTGGCGGACACCGTGGCGCCGCTTGTAGGCGTGGTAATGCTGACAATGGGTGCCTGGGTGTCAGGGAGCGCGGTGCCTGACGCTTCGTTCGAGGGCGTGCTCGCGTTGCCGGCCGCGTCCTCGGCGGTCACCCGGTAGTAGTATGTACCTGGGGCGAGCCCAGCATCCGTGTATGCAGTAGTAGTCATCTCAGCGATGTAGTTGGCGGCCGAGGGCGTAAAGCCGGCCGCGGTGGCGCGGTACACGTGGTAGCGGACGACATCCCCGGCGCCGCTCGGCGCGCTCCAGCTCAGGACAACGCGCTGGACGTCGCCGGCGGCGGTGAGGGCGACCGGCGGTCCGGGCGGCGTTGTATCCTCGGTTGGGGATGGCAGGCGGACCCAGCGCGCGACAGACGGCACGCCGGCCGTGTTCAGCACGAACAGCATGTAGTAGCCAGGCGGGGTGAGGGTCGCACTTGCCGGCGCATCGACGCTGAGAGTGCTGCCGCTCTGCTGGAACGCGAGGTTCAGATAGCGTTGGTCCTCGTCGAACTGGTGCGTCACCGCGCCTGGCCGCAGCAGTGCTACCGCGTCAACGGTCGCGGTGTTGGAGAGGCTGACGGCGAAGGCGGTGCCGTAGGGGATCACCGCGGGGACGGAGGCAATCGCGGGCTGAGTTCCCTTAAAGAGATAGGGTGGCGAGTAAAACTCCGCTGTCGTCTGGTCCGGCCCACCGTAACTGTCCCCACTACCGGCCACGACGACGCGGCCATCGGTGAGGAGCAGGGCCGTCGAGTGGTATAGCCGCGGCACCTGCATAGCGGCCATGGTCTGCCACGTCTCGGTGGCCGGCGACCACAGCTCGGCCTCGAAGACAGCGGCTGAGACGTCCTTGCCTTCGGTCGTGACCCCGCCACCAGTCACCAGGACGTTCCCGTCCGGCAGCACCGTCAGCGTGTGGTACGCGCGCGGGAAGGCCATTGGGGCCGTCTGCCGCCAAGCCGGCGACGGCTCGGTCATGTCGAGGACGTACGTCGACGCCTCGGCGGGGTCATTTGAGACGTCTGTCGTCGCCGATGTGCCCGACTTGAGCACCTGGCCGGGGCGGTACATCGCGGCGCTGCCCCCATCGACGACCAGCGGATCCACGGTTGTCCACTGCTGGCTCGCAAGGTTGAGCGTGCGCGCGGGGGCCGGCTGCTCTCCAGCCCCCGCATTCAGAACGCGACCGTCCGGAAGCACGAAGATGAATGGGTAATAGGGGAACGCCAGTTCTGCGCCGGTAAGCTGCGTCCACGAGTTCGTCTGGGGGTTATAGATCTCCGGGATGTCTGCAATACACTCGAAGCAGGTGGTCGCGCCAGACGTCACGAGGACACGGCCGTCCGGCAGGGTTGTCGCGGTTGGATACCAGCGCCGGTATGTCATCGATGGCACCGACGTCCATGATTCGCTGATGGGATCGAAAATGGCTGCCTGGTTGGAGCCGAGGACGCCGCCAGCATTGTCATGCCCGCCGACGACCAGGATACGGCCGTCAGCCAGGGCCGAATGGCCGGAGCAGAACACGTTGTAGGGGGCGGGGATTAGGCGGAGGGTTCCAGTCGCTGGGTTCCACACGGTGGCCGACGTCCCTCCATGGGTCTCGCCGCCGTACATGAGGATCTTGCCCGTGTGAAGGTGGATCATGTTAACCGCTACGAGACCCAGCTCGACCGGAGTCGACCACTGGCCGATCGTGGAAGCCCCAGGTGGTGGGGGTGGCGGCGGCGGCAGCCCGATGGGCGTGGCCATGTCGGCCTGGATCTCGGCCGGACTCAGTGCCCGACTGTAGATCCGGACCTCGTCTATGCGGCCCGCGAAATATTCGCCCCACAGCGCGTCGCCTCCGATGCGGAGGGGCATGGTGGAGGCGACAAGGGCGCCACCCAGGGGCCTGCTGCCGACCTCGCTGCCGTTGACGTAGAGCCGGAGGGTCACGCCGTTGTAGGTGGCGGCCAAGTGCGTCCAAGTGTTCAGGGGGAGTTGAGAGGCACCATAGATCCCTTGTTCCACCCCGGTATTGACAAAGGTATTGGGGCGATTAGAGTCGGCATTGGCGTACAGCGCATAGGACAGATTGCCGGGAATTTCCTTCAGGATCACCGACCGCCAGCCGTTGGTGGCTCCTCCAGAGAGCGCTGTGGGATATACCCAGGCCTCCAGTGTCATGCCGGTCCCCAGGTCGAGGTCAGCGGCATTGGCCACGGTGACCCAGTCGTTCAGCCCATCGAAGCTGAGTGCGCTGTCGAACATCCCTCCCGTCGTCCACGTCGCACCCGTGATCGTGCCCGTATGGGCATGGCCGGACGCATCCCCTACCACGGTGCCGGCACCCTCATCGAAGGAAAACGCCGCGACAGGCCCCGTTGGCTGGCTCGTCGCAGGACCCGCGAGCAAAGCGATCAAAACGACGACCACGGCAGCAGCCGCGACGCGAGGTCCCTCCATCGTGAATGGATTCCACCTGCAAGGGGTGCAGGTAGACTTAACGTTTTTCATATGCAAGTCCTTCTTTCATGTGCAAGTCCTTCAATAAGAGATGGTAGTACCAAACAGAAAGCGTGGCCGATCTTCCGCACTTTTGGTGAGGTGAAGTGAGGCTGAGCTGATAAGAGGGGTGGAGTAAGACGCAGGATCACCGCGGTGGTAGGCCGATGAAGAGGGGGCTAGCGGTGTCAAACGGCCGTCACGCTGTATAGATCGCGTAGCCGTCCCAGGCTAGCCTGGGACGGCTACATTTCGGGTCGCAATGACCTCCCCTCACTTACCCCAGGTGTGGGGCAGCGCTAGGGGAGGCAGTATACGTCGATGAACCAAGTGCGGTTCTTGTCGCGGGGACGCACGCGGACGGTCACTGTCTGCGGCCCCGACCCCTGCTCGACGTCATCGAGCAAGACGCGCTCGACCGTGCAGCCGTCCTGGTTGCCGATAGCGATGTAGTGGATACCGACCTCAGGCGCCTCCACATGCGCCTCATGCATGATTACGAGCTCGGGCTTGTAATAGGACCATTTGGTGTTGTTAGCGCCGTGGATGTCGGTCCAGGTCACTCCCCGGCCATCCAGGAGGTTACCGCTGCTGTCGAAGAACCGCGTGTCAATCTCGCGGACGTCCGAGTCCTCGACCTTGAAGTTATCGGTCTTGCTGTGGCTAGGAATGAAGCCGTGACGATTCGCGGGTGCGTTACCGCAGTCTACCTCGTCCAAGCCCGTGATCCCAGCCTTACCAAGTTCCTGGCAACCGAGCAAGAAGTCCTCAAGGCGGGTCACCCATACCTTGTACTCGCCCCCAGGGTTGGGGGTATCATTATAGGGGACCAGCTGCACGGTCTTTGCGGGGGGATGATCCACATCATTTCCCGTGGCATGCTCACAGTCGGTGTCAACCACACTGCTGATAACCCCGCTGCTCACTACAAATTGACGACAGCGCGCAAAGTCCGTCGAGAGCAGCGTCTTGCCCGATGGGTCCGTGACCTGGAAGACGTATGTCCCATCGTCGAGGCCTGCCGCGTCTTGGGGCGCTCCGACCCCGGGGCCGCCATCCAGATAGACGTCATTCTTGTCATCGTAGATATTGAAGTTGACTTCGCTGCCATCCGGGAGCGTCGTGAAAATCGCCCCCGAGGGCGCGTGCGCCGCCGCCGGCACAACCAGGGCCGATGCCACACCGACGGCCAGGACCAACCTGATGATTCCTTGCTTCATGGTACTCTCCATTCTGTTGTGATGCCCCACTGACGGGGGCCATGCGAAAGGGCGCAGGCTGCCGGTGTCGTGGTCACCCACTCCCCGGCGGATAGCCGGGGCAGCCACCGAGCGCGTGCGCCGTGTTGCCAGCCATGGCCGTACCAGCAGACGAGAGCGTATCAGGCAGCCTGTGCTGGCGCAGGCTTGAAGAGCAGCGAGGGTTGTGACCGAGGGACAGCCAAGCCTTGTAGGTGGATATAAGTGTGAGGAGCTGCAGGCGCGCAGCGATATACGATTCGTACTATTGTGCGCTACCGTTCGTTATCGCGTGAGGGGCAAGGGGCGGTACATATGCCCCACGAGGGTCAGCCGATGCGCTGGACGTGAGAGGTGCCGCAGGACGGTGATGAGACAAGAGACGGTCCGAGCCGAGTGGACATAGCCCAGCGCCCGGACCTCACGCCAGAAGGGTGTCTATAAGCGTCTGGTAGCAGCGGACCATCGTGGTCTCCTGGAAACCCATGATGATCTTGGATCTCGCTGCGCGACTCATGGTTTGCAGATTCGATGAATCCTTCAGCCTGAGCAGCGCGGAGGCAAATCCCTCGCCTCCGTCGCCGGTATTTCTGAGGAAACCATCCTTGCCATCATCGATAATATTGCGGATTTCACCAACGTCTGAAGCGATCACTGGCAAGCCGACGGACATAGCTTCCAGGATGGTGAGAGGCATTTGCTCGGTAAATGACGTGAGTAAAAAGACATCTCCTGCCCTGAGATAGGGCAGCACCTCAACGCGCTGTCCCACCATGACGAGGCCTGTATGAATGTCTTTTTGAATGCTTAACTGCTCTATCTTTCGTCGTTCTGGACCATCACCTATAATGAGCAATTTGGTTTTCTTGTCTCTCTTATAGCAGTATTCAAAGACTTCCAATAACAGTGCGAAGTTTTTAACCGGATCCAGGCGACCAGAAAATATGATGACGAAATCTTCTTCGTCAAAATTTAATTCCTTTCTCATGCATCGACGGATATGATTGTCTGGTGAATAATAGTCCGAATCTATGCCGTTGGGAATCATCAGAACATGATTATCACGCAGCCAATACTTTTTCTGCACAGAGATCTTTAAATTGGAGCTCACGGTCACGAGTGCGGATGCCATCCGATACACAATAAATCGATAAACATCTCTCTTCCATATGGTCATTCGTGCTTCTTCAATACTGAAGCCATGCTCATGATGGATAATTTTCTTAATTCCAGCTAGTCTCCCCACCCATATGGCATCCGTCGCTCCCCAATTATAGGTCATTAATAAACCTGGAGACACTTTCTTGATTTCTCTATATAGCTTCATAAGGTATTGAGAGAAATCTTTACTTTTATGAAAGATTATTTTTTCGATGTTATTCGTTTTAATCCACTGAAAAGCACGATCGTTTCCATCCAAACTAAGTATAATATGTTGATATTTGGAAAAAGTATGGTTAATAATCGAACAGATGACTTTTTCCATCCCTCCGAGGCCAAATGATGGAATGACATGGAGAATTTTCATGGCGAGTAGCTTTCCTTACTGGAACATATCTCTCAATGCATGGCGGAAGATCGCGTGATTTCTGTGATCAGCTCATCAAACCTCTGCAAATTCTTTTCCCAACAAAAATTTTGCTCAATAAATTGCTTGGCGTTCTTCCGAAGCCTTTCTCTCAGGCTTGCATCGTTGAGTAGTCTGATGGTGGCTGCGGCAAAATCTTCTGGGTCGTCCGCCATGAGAATTTCTTGGCCGGGCACCGCGTTAATGCCTCGATTCGCCATGGAGGTGGCGACCACGGGAACTCCCATAGCCATTGCTTCAAGGATCTTGTTTTGGACGCCCATGGCTACACGTAAGGGCACCACGCAGACAGCGGCTTTGGAGAGATAGGCGCGGATATCCGGCACGAAACCTGTCACAGTCGTATGGCGATCGGCCAGTTTTCGAATTTGCGCGGTCGGATGCATGCCCGCGATGATAAACTGGGCAGCTGGAATCTCACGTTTAATTAACGGGAAAATATAGCGGTGAAAATGCAGGACGGCGTCAGTGTTGGGAAAGTAATTCATCACGCCAGTAAAGATGATCGAGCCGTCATTGGGAGTATTGTCTGTGGAGAAATACTGTTGATCGACCCCATTTGGGAGGACGGTGATACGAGAACTATTGTCAAGCAGGGACTTCTCATGCTGAGAGGTTACCAAGCAGTGGTCAAATTGTTTAGAGAGGAACTGTTCAAAGCGAAAAAGCCTGCGAGACTCCGTCCGGTAAATCATCGAATAAGGAAAGGGAGCCATCGAAGAGAGATGTTCCCATTTCTTTGAATCAATGTCAACGTAATCAAGAATTTTCGGTGAAGATATATTGAGAGCATATTGAGCCATAGTTGAGCAATCGGCAAGTACTACATCTGGAGAAAGTCTTTGCACCACCTTTGCTAACACTCCTGAATAAAAATATGCAACGGATAATGGATAATTCGAAAAAAGAGATGTAAGACAAGATAAATAGGAAACAACGGTCTTATATTTAATTGGAAAAATGGATTCGCAGTATTGCCTCAGATGTTCTTGGCATGCATAATGTTCAGCACTAAATACTGGGTATACAAGCGTCAGATCATAATTCTTGGAGAGATGTTTGAGGAGATTATAACAGCGGATACGATCGCCTCGATTTGGCGGATATGGACATGTATGGGCCAGATACAGTATTTTCATAAAGTACCCATGAATGAGGGCGTCCCAGGCTGAACGCAAGATTGTCAAGATGTGCATTGCGTCCGCCACAAGGTTATGGGGGTCCGATCGAACTGATCGGACGTGTTCAGTGCCGCGATCACCGCATTATAACAAGAGTGGCATTGCGATGCAGAGATTTTTGCGCAGAGATGATCAGAAAATATATAAATACCCTAAATCTCAGAGACACCGAGGGTGATCAGGTGTTATTATCAGTTTTGCAAGGTACCCTTCGCGGCGATGGCTTTCAGAGGTGGCGGCATGCTGTGCTCGCTTATCATCACAGAAGAGAGTGGAATCGCTCGCTTTGACGAGCCGGTAATTTTGGGCCTTCCATTTCCGCGCGGCGTGCTATCGCAGACCCAGCGATTATCGCTGATCGCTGACCGACAACAGCAACGACTGCCGTTGCAGGTGGAGGTGCTCGATCGCTGGATTGACGGTAGTGTCAGATGGGCACTGTTGGATTTCCAGGCCACTGTCGCGGCCGGCCAGACCATGGAATACCACCTCCGGTCCGCGCCTGATTCCCCGCCAGTCCAAGATTCACAGGTTTCTCTGGTGCAGGCTCAGGACGCCTGGACGATCGATACCGGTGTGGCCCGCTTCACGTTGAATACCCACACGCTCAGGCTCTTTGATGAAGTGGTCAGCGGGGGGGCGGTGATCGGCGAGGTTGCGGGGAGCCAGATTGTGCTCACCGACGCGGAAGGCCAGACATACGAGCCGAAAATCGATCGCATCGCGGTGGAGGCTTCTGGACCGCTCAGGCTTTCCCTCGACATACATGGGAAATTGATCTCTCCAGGCCGGGAACCTCTGGCAGAATACAGTGCCCGTTTGAGCTTCTATGCCGGAAGCGGCGTGGTTGAACTGAAGTTGACCATTCATAATCCCAGAGCCGCCAAACACCCGGGCGGTGTCTGGGACCTTGGCGATCCCGGATCGATCTACTTCAAAGACCTCTCTCTGCACACCGCTTTGCGCACAGACAGGGCTGCCGCCATGTGGACCGCCCAGCCGCAAGAGCCCTTTGTTGCGGTCGCGGGTGCAGCGGTAGAGATCTATCAAGACTCCAGCGGTGGGACGAACTGGCAGAGTACCAATCACGTCAATGCCGATGGTCGGGTCATGCAGCGGTTTCAGGGATATCGCGTGCAGGTCGGTGAGATGACGGTCGCGGCGGGGAAGCGCGCCGCCCCGACTATCCTCGTCTATGATCCCAGTGATCACCGGAGTATCGCCGGTGCTGTAGAGGGATTCTGGCAAAATTTTCCGAAGGCGCTTGAGGTCCATGGCAATCGACTAACCATTGGGGTGTTCCCACGCCAGTCCGCCGATGTCTATGAGCTACAGGGGGGTGAACAAAAGACACATACGCTGTTTTTAACATTCGGCCAGCATCGGCACCACGCCGCAGGGCTGACCTGGGTGCATGATCGATTGGTGCCACGCGCGCAGCCTGAATGGTATGCGCAGTCTAAGGCCATCAGTTATCTCATACCGCAAGCTCGGGATGACCATCGCGACTGCCTGGCCCTCATCGATACCGCCATCGCCGGGCCGAACTCGTTCTTCGAGCGGCGAGAGATCAGCGATGAATACGGCTGGCGTCATTTTGGAGACCTCTATGCCGATCACGAAGCTGTCGGCCATCAGAGGGCATTTCCGCTTATCTCGCATTACAACAATCAATACGATGCCATCTATGGGATGCTGATCCAGTATCTCAGAAGCGGCGACGTGCGCTGGTTCCACCTCATGCGCGATTTGGCAAGACATGTCATCGATATCGATATCTACCATACACAGGAAGACCGTCCAGACTACAACGGTGGTCTGTTCTGGCATACAGATCATTACGTCGATGCGGCCACCGCCAGCCACCGCAGCTATTCACAGGCCAATCGGGAGACGCAGGGAGGGTGTCGCTATGGCGGAGGGCCGTCGAACGAACACAACTACACCACCGGTTTGCTCTACTATTACTTTATAACTGGCGACATCGGCGCACGTGAAGCCGTTCGCAGCCTCGCCGATTGGGTCATCAAGATGGATCAGGGCTGGCGAGCGCTTCTGAGTTGGTTCGACAGACGTCCAACTGGCCTGGCCAGTGCCACAACGAGTCGGCAATACCATGGCCCCGGGCGCGGAGCTGGGAATTCTATCAATGCGCTGATCGATGCCTACCTGCTGACTCGTGAGGAGCGGTATCTGACCACAGCTGAGGTGCTAATCCGTCGGTGCATTCATCCCGCCGACAATATTCAGGCGAGAAATCTGCACGATGTGGAACATCGCTGGTCCTATACGGTCTTCTTGCAGGCCCTCGGTAAGTATCTGGACGTGAAGATCGAGCAGAATTCCCTCGATTTCATGTACGGCTATGGTCGGGAGAGTTTGCTCCACTATACTCGCTGGATGCTTGAGCATGAAGTGCCCTATGCCACGGTCTTAGATCGGGTCGAGATTCCGACAGAAACATGGCCGGCACAGGACATCAGGAAAACGAATGTCTTCGATGTTGCGGCGAAGCATGCCGATGAACCGCTCCACACAGCCTTTCGTCAGAAAGCCGATTTCTTCTTCCACGCTTGTATCCGCGATTTGCGGTCGTTCGACACCTGCACCCTAACCCGCCCACTTGTGTTACTCATAACCAACGCGTTTCGGCATACATACTTCCAGCTCCACCCAGATGAGCTCGCTCCCCGCCCCGACCAGCCGTATGATTATGGGAAACCGGAGCACTTCACCCCGCAGCTCGCTGAGCTCTATCAGGCTAAAGAATGGCTGATCGCGCTGTCACAAACGGCGAAGCACCTCGGCCGGTGCCTTATTAGACCATACGGGAACGGTTAACTCAGCTCTCCGACAAACTTCCCTCTCCCTCCGGGAGCGGGCGAGGGTGAGGGAGGCTGCCCCTACTCCTGCCGAACTACCTCTAACCGCCAGCGCTGAGGTCCCTGCGCTGGCACGCCTCGTCCCTCTGGTGTCGAGTGAGCCAGGGGGACTTCTAAGCTCAACCGCTCGCGAGAGATGGCGAAATAGGTGGTCAAGAAGTGCTCGTCCTTATTGGCAAAGTAGTATTATAGATAATAATTAATTTATATTAATGAATTAATGTTATTATGAGTACTCATTGAAAGCGATAGCAGCTGTCTAAAACACTAAGAAGCGATGGACCCGAGACACGAGAGCACTGCTAGAAACCTGCGAGACGACGGGGAGGATTGGAAGGGTGGGCGTCTGTCGAGCAAGATGCGAGTTTTCCCAAACCCCATTGCAACACTGCTCATGACCATCGTGATGAGTGCCCAGCTGCATGCAGCCGAGGTCCAGCTTACATGGACTGCCCCGGCCACCAATGTCGACGGCACCCCCCTGACCGACCTAGCCGGGTATCGGGTGTACTATGGGCAAACAAGCGGCAACTTGACACTTAAAGTCGATGTCGGGAACCAGACTACGTACCTGCTCTCTGGGTTAATAGGCGGTCAAGTATACTACTTCGCAGTCACCGCCTATGATACCTCTGGCAACGAAAGCGGGCTCTCCGACGGGGCAAGTGCCACGACTCTCAGTGATACCCCACCCCCATCAGTGGCAAGCTTTACCGGCACGCCCATCACAGGATCAGCACCGCTCACCGTCACGTTCACCGATACCTCTACGGGGCAAATCACAACATGGGGCTGGAGCTTCGGGGATAACACTGGCAGCTCCGTGCAGCACCCCCAGCATACCTATGCCAGCGCTGGTACCTATGCTGTGACGCTTACCATTAATGGTCCCGGTGGTTCCAAGACTGCTACCAGGCAGGGGTATATCACCGTCATTGCCCCTCCCCACACCAAGCACAGGACTGGTGGCCGCTTATGGCTTCGATGAGGGAACAGGCTCGACACTCACCGATATCTCCGGTAACGGCAATCACGGCACCATTTCTGGGGCACATTGGATCAATTCGGGACGATACGGCAAGGCTCTCATCTTTGGTGGCGTCAACGATTGGGTGACCGTGAACGATGCGCCCTCCCTCGACCTCACCACTGGAATGACGCTAGTGGCTTGAGTTTATCTGACCGCCTTGAGCGGGGGTTCAAGGAACGGATGGCGCACCGTCATTCTGAAACAATCGCCGGGTCAGTTATAGCGGTTTTCACTCCGATATATGGGGCAACTGGAGGCTAAACTCCCGTCTCCCAGGGGAAGTTGTGGTGGATGCCATACAGCTGCTCGGGAACCGCTCTAGGTTATGCCCTCTATGCCAATTCCGATCACAATTGTCCCAGTGGATATGTCTATACCAGGGGGGAGCAGGGAGTGTTCGGAAACGCCCAATTGCCGCTGAACATCTGAAGGCACCTGGCCACTACCTATGATGGGGCGGCGCTTAGGTTGTGTGTGAACAGCTCGCTAGTCGGGAGTCGATCCCTGACCGCCTGCATCAGGGCCTCAGGGAGTCCGCTACATATTGCTGGGAACAGAGTCTGGGGTGACTATTTCAAGGGCCGCATCGACGAGGTGCGTGTATACAATCGCGCACCAACGTCCAGCCAGCTGCAGACGGCTATGAATCCCCTGTGTCGCCCCCGGAGGGTTACGCTCGCCTGCAACACCCCGCTAGCAATGCAGCTGGAGGAGGCATTACGTGGTAACGCCCGTGCGGGCATAGAGAAGACTGTCGGATGGTCTATGGTGGACAGCGCTACCAACCGAAACCTACGTCTGCGTGATGCAAGCGCCTCCTCAGAGGCCCAACCGCATCTCGTTGATGTCGGTGAGCTACAATTAACGCCGCAATGGCAACGGATTGAGATCAGCGAAACGTTCGTCAATCCAGTCGTCATAGCCTGTGCCGTAAGCACCGCTGGGAGCGCCGCAGCACTCATCGACGTTCGCCATGTAGAGCCCTCAGGTTTCGAAATTCGCTTACAGCAAATGATCGCTGGAGCCGGAACACCTCTCAGTGGCGTCGCAGGCTTCCTGGTGCTAGAACGAGGGACGTATACTCTATCAGATGGCACCCTTGTGGAAGCCGCAAGCGCTGTGGCGACGTTGTCCGGGGCGTCGTATGGACGCCCTTCAGCCGTCCCTTTAACCGCATCCTCGTGGTGCTGACCGCCGTTAGGAGCGACGATGAGGTGGGGCCCGTCGCCCGTCACCAGTCGTGTCCAGGTGTTGACGCAGAGCTACCTCCGTGTTGACCTGTACAGAGGAGGTTCCACGACTCATGCCAGCGGCAATACCAAGCTGTCCTACATCGCCTGGGAGCCGTCAGCGGGCACGCTGCAGGGCATAACGTTTGAAGCACAGAGAGCCCAGGACATCGCACGTGGGCAATGGCATGCTCTGGCATTCCTCGGCGCGTTCGACGCCCCCCGGTTTTACTCGCCGAGGTCCAGGGAGGTGGCTCCGGCCATCCCCTGACCTTGCGCTGGGATGCCATGCGCGCGGACGGCGTCGAGGTGACGATCGACGCCAGGCCGTATGGCGACGCACACGACGTCCCGCCGCGATGGTGGGCTATATCGCGCTGCGCTGACGTCACCGATCGGTGTGAATTGGGGGGGACAATTTGGCTTGACGGCTGTACATAGATGTGATAGTTATTAATTCCCCCGCTGGACTCCCCCTGATGAGTCAGCCTCAACATTCCCTGAATCGTTCAACTATGAGGCGTCCCTCACCGCCGCAGTCGTGTGGGGCGAGCCATGAGGCCAGCTGCGGGCAACCGCGAGACGAACGTGGCAGAGTGTGGCTGCGGGCTCGGCAGGCAGCTGACTCTGCCGCACCTGTCTGGCGGTGGTGAAGACGTGATCCGAGGGCAACCATTCGTCCCTGGTGATGGGAAGGGGTAATGATGGAAAGCCTGCCCGCATATGGAAAGACCGCCGACCATAGGCGAGCGAAAACACCTGACGGTGCGCTCAACCGCGCTGTCTGGCATGTGCTTATGGCGTTGATCGGAGCACTCTCTGTGAGCATGTTTGTAGGGCCGGAGATCGCCCGTGGACAGAGCACTGGGAGTCCATGCTTAGCGGCACCAACCCTGGCGATGGCCGGGACGAGAATCGTTAACGTCGCGTCTGCAGCACAACTTCAAAGTGCCATGGGTAATCTACAGACTGGGGATACCATTGTCCTGGCGAACGGCACATATAACCTGAGCAGCATCCTATATGTGAATGGCCGCGACATTGAGTTTCGGTTTTCGACAACCGGGGCTGAGGCCAGGAATAACCTGGGAGACGCACCGATCGGCCTGCGTGATGGCGCCACCTTCACTCAAAGCGGTAATCTCTTGACGGCGACGGCAAGCCTGTTCGTCAACCCCAGCGCCGGAGACCTGCATCTAAAGAGCACCGCCACAGCGGTAATCGATCAGGTGCCAGCGTTGAGTAGCGTGACGAACGACATCGACGGCAACACTCGTCCATTAGGAGTCGGCTACGACATCGGCGCCGATGAATTTGTCGGAGGTGGTGGAGATATTACTCCCCCATCGGCTCCCACTGGGCTTACAGTTACTCCCATTGCTGCATTTGAGAGGATCCATGAAATGAAAACACCGGAACGCAAAATGTGAAACTGAGGAGGAGATCATGCGATCAAAAACCATGTACGTGGGACTTGTCCTGATAGCGTTCATGAGCGGCTTCCACCTCCACGGAAGCATGAATATGTCTAGTGGCCAAGTATATGCTCAAACAAGTCTCCCCCGTGTGGCGCTGAGCGATCTAGTCTACCAGGGTGCGTTTCGCGTACCGGGCAGCCAGGTCGGCCCCGGTCCTAATGATTATTTCGAATACGCCAATGAGGGCATCGCCTACAACTCCGCCAACAATTCTCTCTTTATCAAATGCAAAGGTGCCAACCTGAATGATACCACCCAGCAGCACGTTGCGGAGATGAACATTCCGGCGCTGGTCAACAGCACGAATATTGGCAGCCTAAATACCGGAACGGTGCGTCAAAATTGCGCGGACATCACCGAGAATCATCTGAACCCGCAGGGCATTGCCAACGGCATGACCATTGGCGGGCTCCTCGTGCACAACAACAAATTGATCGGTTCGGAATGGGCGTATTACGACGGCGGCGCAGATCAGACGACGTCGCATTTCTCTCACAGCCTCACGCTGAGCCAAACTGGTACCTATCAGGGCCAGTATGCGCTCACCGCGCCTTTTGCGGCATATGTGGGCGGGTACATGACGCCAATCCCCTCCGAATGGCAGAGCGCGTTTGGCGGCCCTGCATTAACCGGCCACTGCTGCACGTCCATAATCAGCCATCAATCCACTGGGCCGTCCGCGTTTGTCTTTGATCCGAATAAGCTGGGGGCAGTAAACCCTGTTCCGGCAACACCGGTGGTTTACTACAACACGTCCCATCCCACCCTTGGGACATGGGATCATCCCTTGCCTGCCAATCCGGTGTACAATATCTCAACCCTGATCACGGGTATTGTCTTTCCGGCGGGAACGAGAAGCGTCATGTTTTTTGGCCGGACGGGGATGGGCAGTCAGTGTTACGGTGATGGCGTAGCCAGCGGAAGCAATATAGACGGGACGCAGTGCTACGACCCCAATTATGTCGGATGGAAAGGCACCCATTCTTATCCGTACGCCTATTATGTATGGATGTACGATGCAAATGATATGGTTGCGGTAAAGAACGGTACGAAACACCCGTGGGATATCACTCCGTATTATCACGGAACGATCACGCTGCCATTTGCAAGCGGAGCATGGCGCCCTGAGCTGAACGGTGCAGCATATGACCCGGCCACCAAGCGAATTTATATCTCTCAATATTTGGCAGATAATGGTAAGCCCATCATCCATGCCTTCCAGGTGAATGTGGGCTCTCCTTCCGCCGACACTACCCCTCCCGCGGCTCCCACTGCGCTAAAAGTGCAGTAATCAATTACAGGCGGGATCAGACGTTCTTTTGGGGTGAGCACTACCTGCTTCTGGCAAAACCAGGTAGAGTCTACCTGACGTCCTCGGCTCGTGGCGCGGCGCAATCTGCGCCCCGACCGAGGTGTAGACTTATGTGGTCTTCGCACAGGAGGGCGCTATGTTGGGTAGGGGAAAAGAGGAGGAAGGAAGATCGATGGTTGGAGGGCTCGGGGCTTTGATGGCCCCAAAGGCGGCTCGATGGGCCACTTGATCGACAATGAATGAAAGGAAAATATAGTGCCAGAACATTTCATTGTATTGAAAAGGGAGAAAACTACCACCAACAAGGTAGACGCAAAGCCCCGATCGCAGAGCTATAGCTGTGGATTCAAGGTGTATAAGCTCGGGATGACCTGAAACCAGCTTAGATACGCGGGAACAGGAGCGGAATGCGCAGAGGAGAATCAAAGCATACAAGGCGAGGCCTAGAAATCCTAACTCCGCGGTAATACCTAGCGGAGAGCTATGCACAGAGCGCATGCGTCCGTACCTACCTTGGGAAAAGTCGTAGGTGTCGTAGGCCTGATTGTAAGCGTTGAAACCGATGCCGAAGAAGGGATGAGCTTGGGCCATAACAAGGGCTACTTGCCAGAAGTGAAGACGGCCCAGAGCAGATTCGTCCTCTTCTTCTTCATACGTTTGGATGGTATTCATTCGATTCCAGAACGCCTCGGGTAACGTTGCGACGATGATCATCATGACTATTAATAGAGCCATCAAGTTGCGGAATTTGTAGCGAGATTGTAACCAATAAATCACTGCCAGAGCGATGCAAGCGACAAAGCCTCCACGGGAATAGGTCGATAGGGCCCGATAGAACACCCCGATGAGCAGGGCCCAATAAGCTGGACGTACCCACTTCCACGCTGTTGATTGAGCGAGCAAGCCGACGACGGGCACCAGCATCAGCATTCCGACAGCAACGCCATTATTGTCGCCGAGGAATGGTAGCGGATTGACGTTTGGCGATCCTGGTGACGTAAGCAGAGCAAACCATCCTTGTCTGGCGCCCTCAAGACCTAGCGACAAGGCAATCACGAGCAGCGTCAGGCGCAGTTTCGAAAAATCGTCGATAAGAATAAGCATTAGATAACCTATAATATTTATCTTTAAGAATTCTTTCCAAAAAGGCCAACTATATTCATAATAGGATGATACCCATATAGAAAAAAATGTCTGTACTAGAAAAATGAAAATAAGTACAGTACGAGTGTTTAGAACAAATTTTTTTCTGGATAGTAATGTTATAATTATTGTGTAGAATCCAATGAAATAGGAAAGGTTGATACGTTGTAGAGAATTGTCCCAGAGCCAAATTTCTGGCCTGAAATATGCGTTCCACAAATAGAAGAGGAGTGCATAAAATGGCCCTTGCAAGGCATAGTACGTGCCAATGATTATCATACTAAAAGCAATAATGGGACGGAGCATAGTTAAATCCCAATAAAGTTGAAAAATATCTGTGTTAAATTGTGAAAGTCTTTTATTAGAAAGAATGGGTATGAATTGCGAGAGATATGTAGGTAGTACTGGGAACGCTGACTAGCTCATGTGAAGTGGGGATTTGATGAAAGCAGCATACTATCTCGCACCTGCGGCTTAAGACCATGAGGTCTACTGAGTAAGATATTTTCGAACATGAGGACCAAGCCATCGTGTCACATGCAGAGGGAGATATCTCCAGAGTTGCGCCAGTAGAACGGCTTTCGGGTCCGCGCCCGATAGCCTTAGGCATTGGGGGGCCACGGTCGGGATCGTGTACCAAAATAACGGCTCCTCAACGGCGCCCCACTGACGCTTGAACCGGTAGGTTCCCGAGTTGCGGCTTGAGCGCCCGAAATCGAACCGCAGGAAACCCTCAAGACAAGCGCTGCGGAGCACCTCCCAATAGAGGAGCATGTTAGGACATAGAGGAAGGTATTGGCGTAGCGAAGAGGCCCACGGGACAATCAGGGAGTTTTTGAACGCCAAAGCGATCAACCCGCCGATGGGTTGTGCATCTTTGCGTACGAGCACGACGCGGGCACAGTCACCGAAGGCTTCGAGGATAGCCTGAAAAAATCCCCGGGCGTGTACAGGCGATCCAAGATCGCGCATGTTCTGGGCGAAGATCTCATAAAAGCCATCTAACCTATTGGATTGTCCGAACTCCACCGACAGGCCCGAGCGTTCCGCCTTGCGCACTTGATTGCGCACCTTGGCGTCGAGCTGATTCCAGAGGCGCCCTGGATCCTTGGGAAGCGACCGAAAGAGGTTCACCTTATCGCCGGTGGCTGCGACCGGCAGGTCCAGCGGCACAGTGCAGCGCAGCTCAACCAGCCTCGCTCCATGGTGTGCAGCTTCTTCTATCAAGCGTGTCAGGAGCATGCGGCTGAGAGCCGGTGAGGAACTACAAGGGCCTCCCGTGTCAAGGAATGGCATCGACGTTACCACTGTCCCGAATAGACGGCTGCGGACGAGGAACGCCGGCAGGATAGCCATCTGCCCTGTACTATTCTCAGCCTGCAGGTATAGAGGAGTATGGCCATAGGCCCTATGGATGGCTGCGTACCACCGCGGCGACTGTGCCACGTTGGCATCGTCCATCTGATGAATGAGAGTAGACCACTCACCCTCCACATCAGGTTGGCAGCAGAGAACCTGAACCGTAGAATTGGGTGACTGCAAAGTTTTGAAGTTCATAATAAAGGTCTCCACGGGCACCTAGGCTCGGCCGACTGAGCGTCTGTAGAACGCGTCTAACGTGTCACCGATGACCTGCCAAGAGTAACGACGCTCAACCAATTGCCTCCCCTCCATTGCGAGGCGTTCGCGCAACTCCTCGCGATCCAATAATGCGATAAGCTGCTGCGCGAAATCCCCCGCCGCATCGGCGACGAGGACGTGTTGACCGTGGACGCACTCGATGCCTTGAACGCCGACTGTGGTTGAGACAATGGGAACCCGCATGGCCATCGCCTCGAGTACTCTGAGCCGCGTGCCACCACCCGCCAACAGGGGCACCACAAAGGCAGCCGCATCGCGCACATGCTCTCTGATGTCTGCGACCGATGCGGCCACGCTGACACCACGAGAGACCTGACGCAGGAGCGCCCGCTGGGGGTTACGCCCGACGATGTGTAAAGTAGCGTCTGGCCGCGCCTCCATCACCGACGGCCACACTTGGTTGAGGAACCAGAGTAACCCTTCGACATTGGGCAGCCAGTCGAGTGATCCAACCGACACTACCCGATAAGGGCGAGGCCGACGGGGGATGTCGAAGAAGGCGGGGTCAACTCCGTTCGGTATGACCTCCTGGTCAGTGTGCGGTGCTACTGCCTCCACCATATGGGCGTCCCGCGCAGAGACGACACCGACGGCATCCACAGCCTGTAATGTCTCTTGTTCGAAACGGGCGAGCTTTCGCAGTTGCGAGCCAAGATACCAGCGGAGAAGTGCTTTCGAGGTGTTATCGCGAGTTGAGCGCAGAAGACTCGTTTCATAATTATGCTCATCCAAATATACAGCCGGTCTTGGACAGCAACTCTGCAGATACACTGCAGCATCCAGGTGATCCAAGTGCACAAGATCAAAAGACTCACGACTCATAAGGCTGCTGATCAGACGAGCCAAGCCCTCGCGATAATGGCTATATGCAGCCACATACGGTCTGGCACTGGCGACGAAAGCCACTGGGTCAAGGATTTTACTTACAACCGATGGGGGCTTTAACGGAACAGAATAGAGCTGAGAAACCAACGCGCGGATTTGCTCCTCCCCCTCTGTGTCCTTTGGAGCTTTTTGCGTCACGAGTGTTACCTCATGGCGCAGCCCAACTTGTCGGAGGATGTGATAGGTACGAATTCTCCCACCGGTGTTGAGAGGCCATGGAAGAAACTCTGTAATGAACAGTACACGGAGTTTTCTCTTCCAAGCACTGGATTCGAGCCTATAATATCTTCTCTTGTGGTGACGTTGACTTCTGGGGATCATGGGCTGAGTCCCGACTTGTTATATGATGTCCGGCTTTTTGGTTGGACTGTGGCGCACAGCTGTCGTGTTTGTGCCATACACCAGTGGTCAGATAAGTTCTTGCTCTACGCGGCGCTGGCCGGCCTTGTGGTGCTGATTGATGAGTTTCCAGAGCGCGTCCCGCAGCTTTGTGGGCTGGAGCCAGCGCATGACCACCACGGAGACAATTGCGAGGCCTGGATAGAGAATAAGCATGAGGAGGCCGATACGCGGCCAATAGCTGGGAATCACATAGCGCAGCGGCGGCTGCAGCGCGAATAGCAGGGGCATATGCGCAATAAAGATGAATAACGAATGACGGGCGAAGAACGCAACTATAGCATAAGCAGGGAGACGCCTGGCAACCTCGAAGACGAGCCAGGTATAGGCAACGTAGAGGAAGGTGACACATGCAGAACGCGTCAGCACCATGGCCGAGCCAGCCATACCAATAAAATTCCGGAAGGGGAATGCCTCATCGAGAACAACCTGGCGCATGCCAAGAGTCCAGGCGATGAGCAAAGTCGCTAGGCTTAACAGGTACATGGGCAGGGCCGCGTCGTTTGCCTTCTGCTCTCGGTCGCGCATGTACATACCTAACAGGAACACTGTGGCCCAATTCGGAAGCATCATATACGTGCGGAAGAGGGCTCCGCTGTCCAGCATTACGGCTCGAAGAATGATTTCTCCCAGTGCGACAATGCCAACCATCCAGAGCCGAACGCGCACTTTGTGAAGCACCAGCGCCCAGAGCAGGACCACATGTATATAAGTGCCGATATACCAGGTCGTCGGATTGGCCGGGAAGTAGTCCAGCAGAACATTGATCCCAAGGAAGAAGGGGAGATAGTTGCTTTCGTTTAAGTCACGCTGCGTCACGAAGAGGATTGCACTCATCACCATGGCAAAGCCGAGACCCACGAGAATGACCGGAAATAACCTATTGTAGACGACTTGAAAGCGATGCCGCGATTCGCGTGCCAATCCCCATCCGATGACGAAGATGAAGAACGCCACACCGAGCTGCTTGGCATAGATTGGTGGGGTCAGGTACATAATTGAACCGGTGGCGACGTGTCCCAAGACAATTAGGAACATGCCCAGGCTCTTCATCCAATCGATGAAATGGATATGTGGACGATCCATGCTAGTCTGCTCCTGAGCCACCAGTTCAGCCCTGACTCTGCGTCTGCAGCTCGTCTCTGAGTTGTCGGACGAATCGACTTGGGTTGCCCGCCAGCAGAATCCCAGCCCGTGCATCCTGCTCAACAACCGCCCCGGCCGCCACCATGGTCCCTGCCCCAACATTGGCCATGACGATGGCGCCCTCTCCGATCCATGCGTAGTCCCCGATTTTGATCTGGTGCAGTCGCGTCTTGTCGCAGGGGCCCCAGCGACCCTGCTCGTCCAGTTCGTGTAAGGCAGTGCCACTGAGGAGACTTGCTCGGCTGCCGATCAGACACCCTTCACCGAGATGAGTCGAGCCCACCAAGGCGTATGCCCCGATGTAAGCGTTCTGCTCTACAACAGCACAACGATGCGTGAAGAGCGCGCCAAAGCCAATGTAGAAATTGGACGCACAGCGGTCCAAGGTCAAGCGGTAGTATGCACGGCGCAGAAACACTCCCGGTACCCCAGGGAAGACGGAGAATATGTGGGCCCAGAACAGAAACATGGATTCCGAGCCGTCAGTGATGCGCTCCTCGAGCCAACAACTGAAGGCGCACGGTGACACCAGCGCCAGACATACGCCATTCATGAGCGTTTTGATAGTTATCCGAATCTTGGGCAATCGTTTCTTCATAACAATTCTCCGTGGATGGTGAAAGCCCTGCTACTCTCAGACCTTTCCTCGCGGCGTTACAAGGCCTGACTGGCTGCCCGACGCATTCGCTTGAATCGTTCAGTATGCAGAGGTTCGTTGGTGAAGCGCACCCGCGTCGGAATTTGGTATGGCGCGAGCCGGTCCTTACAGAAACGGCGCATCCGTATCTTGAATTGCGCCGCCGACTCCTCGCGTTGTAATTTGATGGTCGCCGCCACCATATGACCAGTGAGCGGGTTGGGCTCGGCATACACCACTGCGTCTTGCACATTGTCCAATGTCAGTAAAACGCTCTCGACTTCCGCAGGGAAAACTTTGCTGCCACCGACGTTAATGATCTCACTTGCCCGACCAAGGATGCGCAGCCATTCGCCATCGACTTCGACCACGTCGCCGGTGTCGAAATAGCCTTGCTCATCCAACGAGCTTGCGGCATTGAGGTAGCCCAGCATCGCCGACTCAGCTTTGATCCACAGCCGATTGTCGATGACTTTCATCTGGTACCCTTCCCCGCCGAGTCGCACCCACCGCGACGTCGAGTCGCGTGATTGCGATCGGAGAATGCCCAACTCGGACAGGCCGTAGGTCTGCTGCAGCGTCACCGCCGGAAAGACTTGAGCTACCCAGTCTAACGTGCTCTGTGGCATAGGCTCAGTGCCATAGGTAATCAGCCGCAATGATGATAAGTCGTATGCCTTGTCCGCACCGGAAAGGAGCAAGAAATTAAGGAACGTTGGTGACGTCGGCAACAGTTCCACACGGTGCTGCTGGATGGCCTGACACACTCCGCTCGGACTTCGATCCGCCGCCACGACCGCCATACCGCCATTCGATAAGGTATAAAAAAGCGTGTTGATGCCACCGATATGATCGAGTCCGAGAAAGAGCAGTGTGCGCCATCGGCGTCGTGGTTGTTGAAACTTCTTCAGTAACAGATGTAGATCATGCACCACTGCCTTGTTTTTCCCCGTTGAGCCGGATGAAAACAGCACCAGCCCTGGGGCTTCGCGCTGTTGGAGTAAATCATATAACGGCTGTTGTGCATGTCGCCCAGTTGACTCGATTGTCGGGGTGGTACCAGCCAGGCGGATGTAATATTCGACCTGAGCAATGTCACAGAACTCATCATGATGCGACTGGGCTTCTCGCGACAGCGGCACGATGATGGTGCGACGTTGCATCAAAGCGAGCAGCAGGGAAAGCGTCTGGGCACTGTAGTGGCCGTCTATGCCCACCACAGTGCCGGGGCTGAGGAGGGCCTGGCCAAGATGATCCTGCCAGGCTCGAACGTGGTCCCACAGGCTTTGGTAGGTCATGACAGTGATGTCGGAGGCGAGGGCCTCGCAGTCTGCATGCGCCCGCATCGTCTCCAGTAGAAACGTCATCATCCTAGTCCTCCCAGATAGATGACCTGTCCGGTGATCATCTGGCTTTCAGGATGGAGAAAGAAATCGATGATATGCGCCACATCGCTGGGTTGAGCCATACGCCTGATGGCTTGCTGTTCCACGAGGTGGCGAATCTTCTCTGCCCCCACACCTTTGAGCAGATCTGTATCGATCGGGGTTGGGCCGACGGCATTACAGGTGATGCCGAAGGCACCCAACTCCCGGGCTGCTATGCGGGTTAGGGTTTCAATGGCGCTTTTTGAGGCAGCGTAGATTGCCTCGCCCGCCAACCGCAATGGCACCGCGACACTAGACATGTTGACAATGCGCGGTGCAGGGGATTTACGCAGCAGGCGAATCGCCGCTTGGCTCAGCAGGAACGTGCCCAGAAAGTTTGTTTCCATGATACGGCGTGCCACCTCCACTGGCGTCAGCGCGATCGGATTCATATTGGCGACGCCGGCATTGTTGATCAGCGCATCTAGGCCGCCCACGTCCCGTTGCACGTCATGTAACAGTGTCTGCACGGCGTGCGCATCCGTCACATCGACACGATAATGGCGATACCCCTCATGGCTAATGAGGCGTTCCGACGCTTCAGTGCGCGCGCAACCGATGACGAAGTCACCCTGGTCAAGGTAGTGACCCGCCAGATAGCATCCCAGTCCTCGGCTGGCACCCGTGATGAGGATGTGACGTCTCCTGCTCATCGCTCAGCTGGCCAGACGATCTTCGATGAAGGCCACCAGGGACGGCACATCTTTGAAAGGACTCCGTGCACGCGACATCGCCCGCTCGTTTGTTAGGATAATGTTGTAGCCCGCTTCCCCAAGGGCCTCCTCGATGTCGATAATGAGGGCGACGAGGCCCATGGAGTCAAGTTGACCATCATTGCCAAACAACGGGGCATCGGGCGAGACGGTTAACTGTTGGTTGTCCTCGCGCGCCTGATTGGCCATACGTAGCGCGTCAAGAATAATTGTTTGAATCTGACTACAATCCACTGCATGCTCTCCTTAATCGCGATATCTCAAAGGGCAACCATGGCAGCGAGAATGCGTTTGGGAGGAGGTTTCTCATAAGGAGTTGCCATGGTCCACGACGTGTGTCGGTTAGGGGCCTCCCTCCTCAGCCTACGGAGAGGGGAGAACTGCTTATTGCAGGCCTCTTTTGTGTGAGGCCTTCGCCATCGATGAAGGTTCGATGCCAGAGTTCCAGTATCAACAAATCCCAGAGGTACTTCGCGTGATCTGCTTCCCCACGACAATGGGCCTCGAGCAACTTCGCGATTGCCTCGGACTGAAAATACCCCCGCTGCAGAGCACGCGGGGTGAGGAGGACGTCGTGCGCCATCTCCCGTAATTCCTTGCGGAACCAGCGCGCCAGGGGGACACAGAAACCCATTTTAGGTCGCTTCAAGACAGCCTCTGGAAGCTCATCACGGAACGCAGCCTTCAGCACACGCTTCTGCTGCCTACCTGTGAGCTTCAAGCATGCTGGTAAACTTGCGACAAATTCCATCAGCTCATGGTCGAGGAAGGGTGATCGAGCCTCCAGAGAGTGAGCCATCGTCGCCCGATCGATTTTGACCAACAGATCCTCGGGGAGAAACAGGTTGACATCTGTGTCGAGCATTGTATCAACCCATTCCTCGGTGTCACTCCGAGCAAAAGCCTCTCCAAATAATCCTTCTGGATTGCTCTCTATGACCTGTGCGCCAAATGATGAGGTATATAACCGCTGTCGCGCCTCTGGGGAGAAGTGTTCCATCCAGTAGGCATAGCGGCATGCTGGTGACAAGGCGAGTAACTCTGTCAAATGTGTGATCTTGCGTAACAGTCGGTGCTGCCTCCTGACCGACGACAGGCCTCGCCCCCACGAAGCAATCCATTGCCGCAGCCACAATGGGATGACCTCTCCTCGTCGCACTAATAGATCTTTGACGTACCACTCATACCCTGCAAAGTTCTCATCCCCCCCATCGCCATTGAGAACCACTGTGACATGCTGGCTGGTGAGCTCGGCAATCGCGTAGCTCGGCACCGCCGAGGTATCCCCAAATGGCTCGTCGTAATGCCAGACAAGACGTGGGAGAATATCGGTCACTGGAGCCTTTACTACCAGCTCTGTATGAATAGTCCCAAAGCGTTCTGCTACCAGTCGGGCATATGGGCGCTCATCAAATGACGCATCCTCAAATCCCACCGAAAACGTCCGCACCGGATGTCCCATTTCTTGTGCCATGGCGGCCACGACAGCGCTTGAGTCAACACCACCACTGAGGAATGCCCCAAGCGGGACATCGCTGACCAGGCGGAGACGGACGGCCTCGGCAAAACGCCAGCGTAATTCGGCTACAGCCTCTGGCAGGGTGATCTGGCGTTTGGGGGTGTATTGGAGTTTCCAGTAACGCCCTATCTCTAAGTGACCATCGCGGACTTCAAGCCAGTGAGCTGGAGGAAGTTTTCGTATGCCCCGAAAAGCCGTCAGCGGCGCTGGGATATATTGCAAGGCGAGGAAATGATCCAGGGCCACCGGATCGGGTTCAGCCGGAATAGTGTGATCAGCGAGCAGCGCCTTGATCTCGGACCCAAACAGAAAGCAATCGCGGCCGAGATAATAAAATAGGGGTTTCTTTCCTACCCGATCACGCGCCAAGAATAAAAGACGCTGGCGCGCATCCCAGATGGCGAAGGCGAACATGCCGCGTAACCGCTCGACACACGTGCGACCATACTCCTCATAGGCATGGACGATGACTTCAGTATCACTCTGGGTGCGGAAAATGTGCCCTTTGGCTTGGAGTGCTTGACGCAGCTCCTGGAAGTTGTAGATCTCGCCATTGAACGTAATCCAGATGGTGCCGTCTTCATTGCACATTGGCTGATCGGCCACAGCACGTAGGTCGATAATCGCCAGACGGCGATGGGCCAGCCCCACATGTTGAGCTGCCCAGACCCCGTCACCGTCGGGGCCACGATGGCTGAGGGCCGTGGCCATCTGTTGCAGTTCCTTGGGGTCGACGGTGCGTGTCTGGTCGAAATAGAGCTTTCCACAAATACCGCACATAGTTTACTGGTTCCCGAAGATTGTTGAGGAATGTTAGGACGAAGTCGCCGCGTAAGCTGAGGAGATCCCTGCGGGCTGTACCCCTATGAGATGTTCATAGAGGCTTTCAATGCGCTGCAAGCGCCCAGTAAAAGAGAATTCACGCTCCACGTGCCTCCGGCCAGCTTGACCCATTCGCCACCGCATATCTTGATTGTCTGATAAAGTGTTCAGGGCTTCGGCTAATCCGTAGACATCCTGCTGTGGTAAGACAAAGCCGGTCTCGCCGTTGATGACCAGTTCTTTCGCCCCGGCCACGTCCGTGGTCACGACAGGGAGACCCAGTGCCATGGCTTCGAGGATCGAATTCGGCAGACCTTCGCGACGGGAGCTCATGAAGAAGATGTCGAAGCTACGGTAAAACGGCGGTAGGTTTTCCTGATAACCTGAGAAGATCACGCGCTTATTGATTCCGAGTGAGGCCGCCAAGTCACGAAGCTGATGCAATGTGTGTCCGTCACGGCCCTCGCCTACCAATACAAAGCCGGCGTGTGGAAATTTTTCGGCCACCAGGGCGGCCGCACGCAGCCAGGTCTCGAGATCCTTCTCGGGCATAATCCGACCGACATAACCAATGATTGGAGAAGCATGGCCCAGTCCCAACTCTTCACGAAGGTTTCTGCTCACTTGGGTGGGTGACCAGGTATCTGTCTCGATGGCATTATGGATAACACTAATCATCGCTGCTGGCACTCCAGCCGCAGTCATTTCATCCTTGGTCGCCTGGGAGACCGCGATCAGATGCGTGAAACGGCGCATCAGGAAGAGATCGAGGCGACGATAGAGACGGCCGCGTGGTCCCAACATCACCCAGGCATGGGCTGTTGACAGCAAAGCGAGACGTCGTCGGCGCAACCGTAGGCCGACCACATAGGCAAACAGGTCGCTTTTATAGTCGTGGGCATGAATGAGGTTAATATCGTGCTTGATGATGATGTCCCGGATGGCTCGTAAGACATGCAGGTCAAACTTGCCATGCTCCACGATCTCATAGAAGGTGAGACCCAAGGCACGAGCTTTGTCGGCGATTCTGAATTCATGGTCATGAGCATCGCGGACATAAGCGACGACGACCGAGACCCGGCTTGGGTCGTGTTGGGCTGCCGAGAGCAGGATGGTCTTGTCAGGACCACCACCCCATTTATACGTATTGCGGAGTTCGAGAAGACGAATCGGAGGCATTGTTCCTTTTGGCTCAGGGCTGCCCATCGTAGGCTGGGCAGCGCAAGCTGTGCTGCATTGCATTAGTGTGCTGCGCCGAGGCGCGACTGTTCAACCTTTAACTGATAGAGCATACGTCTGCTAGCTGTTTGAGGCCCACCACGTGGGACGAGCCAACCATCGTCCAGCACGTCGAGATCGTGGGTCCGTGATTTTCCGAGCTCGGCAAGGTAGGCTACCATCGGCTCCAAAGCCTTTGCGACTTCGTGCGCCGTCTGTTGCTCCGCGGACATGAATGCCCGAGGGTTCGGCGGAAAAAGCCGATCCAGGAGCCGCAGCGTCCGCCCGTGAACGTTCCGATCGAGAGTCATCATCGCGTTAGATCTCCAAGAAAGGCTTCAGGAGCGCCAGCCAGATCCTCGACCCAGTCGAGGAGAATCCGGCGCAGCCTCGTCCGCCGTTCCAGGCCATAACATTGGTTGATCCGCCAAAGCAAATGATGCATTAGCAGGCCGGGGAGATGCTCCCCCACGACTGCACGGTCCATCAGGCTTCTCTCCACGCAGATCCTGATGCAATCGCTTCGTGACAATGGGCATCGTTCGTCCTGAGAGAGGGGCAGCGAGAGCGCCAGGCCAAACGCATCATGCAACGGCATGAGCGTGCTGCCAAACTCGTCGAAATCGATCACCGCCAGCGAATCGGCCGAGACGAGGAGGTTGTTGAGGGAGAAGTCGCCGTGCTGCCAGATGCCTGGCCAGTCATCACCCCCGAAAACTTCGCCCCACTCCTCGACCCGCCGGAGCGCGAGCGCCGATAGCGAGATATTCCTCAACTCGAACAGGCGCACCTGCCGGGCCAGCTCAGCGCGGACGTTAACACACCCCACCCACGCCGGCACTGCGCCGATCGCCGAGTGCAGCGGGAGCATGGCGGAGACCGCGCGAACCAGCAGATGCTGCCAATCGGCAGCTGTGGTGAGCCCGTCCGCCACGCGAAACCACGGTATACCCGGCAGGCCTTCCTGGACGTGCACGTACATCTTGCCATGCCACGAACTGCAGCAGAGGGAGCGAGGAACCCCTCCGGGCACTCGGTGGTGCAGCTCGGAGAGAATTGCAACGACGCGCAGCAGACGATCGGCGGTGCCGAAGTCCACCACACACACGGGCCATGTCGAATCGTTGTCGAAGACCAGGTACTTTGGACGCGTGGTCCGGATACATGCGACAGTCGGCCGGCTGCCCTGCAGCAGCCCAGGCAGGAGTTGGCGGACGAGTGGAACGACTTCCAGCATCATGGGTGTCTGCCCACGACGACGACCCCGCCGAGCGCGGGGTCACACATAAACCATCGCGCCAGAATCCGTCGCAATGCCTGGGCCGAGCCGCGTGGGCGCAGGCAGTGATCGGCATACTCGGCGGCGGGACTGTTCAGCTCGTACACGCAGGACGGTGCGTCAAGGCTGGGATCGACGCCGTATCTTCCCACAACCTTGGCACCGCCGCGTGCGATCGCTCGCTCGACGCGCCGCAGGCGCAACGGCAGCGTGGCAAGCGTCACCAGGCGAGCAACGGGTGGAGCATTGAGTCCAATTGCGTACGCGATCCAGTCACCTGAAGACATCCCATCCAGAGCCGTACGAAGAGCTTCACGGTCGAAGCGAAGCGGATTGCGTTCCAGCAGCACGTTGCAGCGCGGGCCGGTTCCAGCCGTTGCTGCGACCTCGCCGAAAAGCAGAGCCGCGAGCACCTCAGGATCTGGGCGCGCGCCAATCAGCCGACGATACAGCCGCACGTACTCGAACGCCGTCCGCTCGGGGCGGCAATTCTCCTCCATGCGCTGGCGGCCAGCCGCACCCAGCCGGTGGCACAGGTCGGGAGATTGAATCAGCCGATCGATTGCTGCCGCCAGGGCGCCGGCATCGCCAGCCGGCACCAGCAGACCTGTTTCTTCATGGGCAACGAGCGAGGGAATGCCGCCGACGTCGCTCGCGACGACCGGAATCCCGAGCGACATCGCCTCAATGATGCTCCGGGGCCTGGCTTCGCTGAATGAGGGGAGGACGAACACGTCGCCTGCGCTCAGGACTGCGCCGATATCCTGCCGATGATTTTCGAAATGGACGCGCGAGGCCACGCCCGCGTCCTGCGCCATGACCTTGAGGTGCTGCGGATATCCCGGGGTGCCCCAGTCCCCACCGGCGATCAGCAGCTCCGAGGAACCTTGAAGGCGGGCGAACGCCTCAATAAGTACGTGGAGGCCTTTCCGCTCGACGACCTGGCCGAGAAAGACCAAACGTGCGACGCCCAGGCGTCTTGGCGGCAGCGCACGTTCGGGCACCATTGTCAAGCGCACCCGGTCGGGACGGAATAAGTCACCGGTGATAACCACCCTTGGCGCGAGCGGCGAGTCGAGTAGATCGGCCGCGTGCGCGCGGCAGTTCGCGACGTAGGCATCAACCCACCGGTTTGAGAGATTGTCGGGAATGACCGATCCACCAGCACGCGCGACGATTGGTATTCCACAGATATAGGCTGCGCAGGCGAGCGATGGACCGTAGCCAGCATAGTTCAGGTGGACCACATCGGGACGCCACCTCGCGAGACGGAGCATCCACGCGAGCACATCGATCGTGTAGAGTGGGAGGCCGCGCCTAGAGATCGGGCGGCTCCGCGCCCGTAACGTCTCGATGCCACGGCGGGCCGCTTCGTCGCAGAGCTCAGGGGAGAGGGAACCGCACAGGGCGATACGCACATCTTCCGGGGCGGCGAGCTCTGCGAGATCGAGCGCGTCGTTGACAGCGCCGATGCGCAGATCGGCGCTGTTCAGCTCAATCAAAATTCGCAAGTCTGCCATTGTTGACTCCGCCGCAGAGCCCGATCACTCAAGCGTGGCGCCGGGCCGGTGCGGCTCGATGTGGCCGTGCTGATGCGTCGGCTTACGCACTCGAGTGATGACCGGCTCCAGCCAGTGCCACGCCAACGCCCCGACACGGCGCTTCCAGCGGAACCGCCGCCACGCGCCCCACAACTCGATATCCGGAGAGATGCCAGCCGCGAGCGCGAGAAAGGCATCGCACGTGCGCTGGTCGCCATTCTCGAAGGCTGTCGTGCCGCTCCAGAACGCCGCTTCGGCAATTGTGCGATTCGCTGCGCGCTCGAAGTCGGCAATCTGGGGCCACGGCGGGGCGTATTCGCGGAAGTGCGTATCGAAGGCCCGCTTCTGTTCTTCCAGCCGGCGAAGCGGCGAATACTCCAGGCTCATGTTAGCGGCGTGGAGACGCCGGAATGCCTGCTCCGCGTCGATCTCGGCGACCGCGGCATGAACGGCCATCCGCAGCCAGATCTCAGTGTCGCCGCTGTGCGGCAACTCGGCTCGATAGCCGCCAATCTCGCGGTGCAGCGCCGTACGAACGATCGCCGTCGGCGCCTGAATAGGCGTGTGACCGAGCCTGCACGAGATGTCGAGGAACTCGAGATAAGTTAGGATCCGGTTTCCACAGTACTCCCCGCCGGTGGTGAGATGGGAGGGCGGTGCATCCCGAAACGTGATATCATGCCCGTAGGTGAGCCCTACCTCGGGATGGGCGTCCATGAGACGCGTTGCGCGCATCAGCGAGCCCGGCGTCAGCAGATCATCGGCCGAGAGGATCATACAATAGTCACCGGTCAAGTCGTCCAACGCCTCGTTGTACGTGGCGATATGCCCACGATTGACGTCGTGGCGCCGGTACTCGACGCGTGGATCCTGTGCCGCCAAGCGCCTGCCGATTTCGGGTGTAGTGTCCGTCGACGCGTCGTCCATGATGATGATTCGTGCATCGACCTCCTGCTGTGACAACACGCTGGCGACGCACGCGTCGAGCAGGTCGCCATAGTTGTAGCAGGGCACGATGACATCTACGCGCGGCATAGTCTGTGGTCTCCCAGGAACGGGCTGAGCACCCTCACATGCCCGACCGCTCGACGTCCAGCCTTGAACCCTTCCAATCTTCGAGTCAACATCGCGGGCGAGCCCTCAGCCTGTGAACGGCGGCAGCACAGACGGTACAAAATGTTCTGTGAGTATTAATGTCTGTACGGGCTCGATCCTGTTCATATCACACCCCGGCTTGTGGCTCCAGGCTGCTTAATGATGGCCGGCACACCGACGGCCAGACACCCTGCAGGTACTGGGGTTCGAACGACAGCATTGGCGCCAATGCGACAATAGTCCCCTACTTCAATCCGTCCCAATATTTTGGCCCCAGCACCAATCACTACATGGTTGCCGATGCTTGGAGCACCACCCCAGCCCCCGAGATCTCCCAGGGTGACACCATGATAGATGGTGCAGCCTTCGCCGATGACGGCCTCGGAATGGACGATGATGCCTCCGAAATGATGAATGCGCAAGCCTCTCCCGATCCGGGCTTGCACCGGAATCGAGATGCCAGTGGTGATCTCTGTAAAGCGTTCGATGAAGAAGCGAATCGGCTGCGTCGGAATGCCACGCTCATGGAACCAGCGAAAGATCCGGTAGACCAAGAGCGCCTGGAACCCCTGAGAGAGCACTCCACGGGTTAGGGTGCGCAGGCCCGGATTCTCCTCGCGGAGCCGCTTAACATCAGCTCGGATTATCTGCCAGAACGGCTCTGACTTCGACTGTAGGTTTGACTCGTTGAGTATCCTGGCCATTTTTACTGTAAGAGGGGGGTTAGTCAATAGTCTTTATGAACTGCGTTAGCACCACGCATGAAGTGGGACTCGGCGCAGAGAATTTAGCGACGACCAACGAGGGCGAGCAATTCACCGGCGAGACCGTTGAGCACACGCGGCAGCGCTACCACCTCGCACGTCAACGCCTGCAACGGGCAGCTGCGGCATGGAATTGTACCGGGAAGCGACCCAAGTCTATCCATCCAAGCAGCATCGACGACAATGATCTTGTTCGCGGCATGTGTCTGCCCGAGCACTGATGCAATCGTGTCGCTCACAAGGTGCACCGCGTTAAAGCGAGGAAGATAACGTTCATCTAAATCATGCTTTCTCCCTGCATTGTCAAGAAGTGGAAGACTCGCTCATGAGCGGTCGATACCGTTCGCTCCAATCAGCTTCTTGTGGATTCAGAATCATTCACACTTATCGAGGCAATCGATATATTTTTCTTGGCACTTTGTTGATGCTTCCCAATTATTCTTAGTACCAGGTTTATCTTTCTCCTTCGCGTCTTTCTCGCAATCGTATCTAGGTTTATTACAGCGTTCCAAGCACTTAAATTTCTTATCCATTTGGGCCAGGAGAAAAATCCCCTCGGGAAGCCTCTCGGGTGAATTGGGGTCTAGATCGCATACCGCCTCCACCGCGTCACCTAATGTGTCCTTCGGCGCAGTTGCAAGTCCGGCTAGACCGAGAACTGCGGTTCCGCCCAGAGTGGCCAGGCCCAGAAGCACAGCAAGAAAAGTCTTCCTCATTGGCATATCCTTTCTGCTTTATCGGTTCAGTAGCTTACATAGCTCCCGGGTTGTAAGTAAGGGTGAGGTTGTGGAGGACTGGGGTTTGTCCAGGAATCGTGGTGATCAGCTGGGCCTGATACTGAATGTAGCGCGTGCTACCGCCGATCGTCGCCCCCGAGCTTGACAGAGGGGTGAACGGGGTCCACGTCCCATCCGGGATCGGCGTGGTGCCCTGGCGCACGCTGATGCGGAGACTCGTGCCACTGGGCACGGTACTCGTCCAGCTGGCTGTGCCCCAGCTCACCAGTGCCCCCGCATTGAACACCTGGGAGGTGAAGATGCCCGATGTGGCATAGGGGGTCATGCGCAACCAGTCCACCACCACCGTGCCGCCCCCCGCCGTGGCGTCGCTGACCAAGGGCCGCATGGGGGTCGTACTGGCACGCGCGTGGGTGGCCACCACGGTGCCGTCGACCGAATAGACCACGTTCGTCGCATTCCAGTCGATGCGGAAGCGATGCGGGGCACCCAGCCGGCCGCTGCCCAGCGGCGTACTAGTTGTGGTCGACCCGAACCGGGTCTGGGCGAGGAGGTTGCCGCCCTGGGTGGTGAACCTCGCCCAAGGCGCGATGCTAAAGTCAGTGCCGAAGCCAACGTTCTGGTTCGCCGCGCCGCTGAAGGTGGCCACGAATTCGAGCGAGCGGCCGGCTCCGAACGTGGCCGTGGTGCCGGCACGCGCGCCATCGATGGTGAGCATGCCGTTGGCGACCGTGGCGGTGCCGGAGAAGGCGGTCCAGCCGCTGGGTAGGGCGGTGCCATCGAACTCGGTCCGGATGGTCGGGGCTAGGAGCACTTCGCCGTCAGCGGTCTGGCCGATGTAGGTGCCAGCCTCGGGCGTGCCGGTACGGAAGTCGACGACTGTGGTATCCAGGAAGGTTCCGGGCGGTAAGGATGGGGTGAACACGACATCGACCCAGTAGTTGCTGGCATTGAAGGTTTGGGTGGGGAAGGCGCTGCTGGCACTATAGATATAGACGCCGTTGCCGCCCGCCTCGCCATCGGCCAGGGCCCGTAGCGGGCCGTTGGTGAAGGCGGTGCCAAAGTAGGGCTCGTTGAGGGCGTAGTGCCCCGTGTCGGTGTGGTAGGAGGCGACGTAGATGATGCCGGCTTTGATGGGGACGGGGCTGGCGAAGCTGGCCTGCTGCCAGCCCGAGGCCGTCTCGCCGCTGAAAGTGACGCTGGTCAGCGGTATGCCGGCGGCCGTCCACAGGGTGCCCACATGTACCCCGGTGTTGGTCGTGCCCTTGTAGAAGCGCAGGCCGGTGATGTAGCCATCGCTCTGGGCTTGGAACTTCACGCCGACCTCCACCCGCTTCGCATCGTTATCGGCCGCCACCGCCGGCACCGTCGCATCGCTCCACAAACTACACGGACACGCCGCCGACGCCGAGATGGTGAAGGTTTGGGTATTGGAGGTGCCACCACCTGGGGCTGGGTTGAAGACCGTCACCGCAGCAGTCCCGGTTGCGGCGATGTCTGCAGCCGCAATCGCGGCCGTCAGCTGTGTTGCGGAGACAAATGTCGTCGGCCGATTTGCCTCATTCCAGCGGACCACCGAGTTGGTGACAAAATTCGTCCCGTTCACCGTCAGTGTAAACGCTGCTCCGCCCGCTATCGCCGAATTTGGCGCGAGGCCGCTCGTTGTCGGCACGGGGTTATTGGATGGCGGCGCCTGGGTGGTGAACACGACATCGACCCAGTAGTTGCTTGAGTTAAAGGTCTGGCTGGGGAAGGCGCTCGCGCCATAGACAAAGAGGCCGTTGCCACCCTCCTCGCCATTGGCCAGTGCCCGCAGCGGCGGATTACTGACGCCTGAGCTCGCAAAGTATGCCCCATCGAACGCGTAATTCCCCGCGGTGGTGTGATACGACGCAACATAGGTAGTGTTGGTGGTGATCGCCACCGGCGCAGATAGGGTGACCTGCTGCCAGCCGGAGGCAGTCTCATTGGTGAAGGTAGCGCTTGCCAGCAGGGTCCCGCTGCTGGTCCAAAGATTGCCCACATGCGTACCCGTATTACTCGCCCCCTTGTAGAAGCGCAGCCCCGTGATGAAGCCATTCACGGTTGACTGGAACTTCACTCCGAGCTCGACGGCATTCGGATCGTTCGCCGACGCCACTGTCGGGGTCGTGGCGTTACTCCACAGGCTGCACGGACATGCAAGCGGTGTGGTGGTGAATGAGGAGGTGACGTTGGCCAAAGCATTGCCAGCCTGATCCTTGGCGCCGGTGATGGTCATCGTATAGGTCGTCCCGAACGCCAGCGTGTCAATTGGATTTACGGTAGCAGTATGCGTCGCAGCGTTATAGGTGACGGTGACGGGCACGAGGGTGCCATTGGCATCCCGGAGCTCGATGGTACTTGTATTGATCGTCGCCGGATCCATCGCCTCGCTAAAGGTGATGGTGAAGCTGGCTGCGGGATCGACATTGGTCGCGCCGTTCGGCACGGAGGTCGAGCCGACCGTTGGCGGCGTCGTATCGGGTGCATAGGTGGCTTGATAGGTGCCCACGGTGGCTGCAAAGAAGGCATAGTCGATACCTTTAACGACCTGTGTTGAGTAGGACACCGAGGCGCCATTCCGTGTGATACCAGTCAGTGCACCAGCGGCAACCGTTGTCGGCAACATGGCCTGGATGCCATTCGTGCCCGAGCCCGGAGTTATGGTGAAGCTCAGGGTATTCCCATTCCAGGCCAGTGACCCAAACGACGAGCTATCGCGGCCGTCCAGCCAGGTCAACATTTGTCGGGCGGAGACCACGGGCACGCCGCGAGCCTGCGCCGAGGCGATGATTGCATCCGATCCGCTTGAGGACACGGAGTCCGTGTGCATGTTGGCGGTGAAGGCACCGTAATAGCCCTCAGTGCCGATTGCTTTGTCCAAAAGCGCATTGATTGTAAAGGGGTATGTCTGGCCGGACTCGTCGGTCATCTGCGTCGTCGCTTGATAGATATCGATCATGGTGCCGTCCAGAAGCGCAAAGCGCATCGGCATACCAGAGCCGGTAAAGAACCCTGGACGGTCAGCGAGCCAACTGGGCGGCCAGTAGTAGTAGTTCGTGTCAAGACGAATGCCGTGGGCCAGCTCGACCTGAGGCTGGGTCATGTAGTCACTCCACACGATGCAGTGCGTCCGGTTGGTCGTGGGGGCTGGGACGCTCGGGAAGGTCGAAGCGAACGTGGCGAGCTGGTCGCTATAGAATGATTCAAGCGACGAAGGTGTCGTCCAGTTATCGCATCCAGTGGTGACGTGTAGGCCCACCTCGAAGCCCTGGGCGACGTAGGAGGCGGCCTGTGCATCCGTCAGTGGAGTGGTTGGATAGATGTACGAGGTGCTGCGGATACACTCCCAGTCGGCGACCAAGCAACCTGCTGGGCTATTCGCTTTGTATTGGTCAAAGCGGCCAGCGGTACCACCATTCGCATGATCGTCGCCGGTCATGATGACGACGGCCTTTTTGCCGTGAGGGAAGTACCAAAAGCGCGGCAGCGGCTTTTTGTCGCGGTTCATGGACAGGATGAGATTTGCCAGCAGGCGCTGCTGCTCATCCGCCTGTGGGATCGCAACCTTGTTCAGGTCGACCCAGTCTGGCTGAGGGTCACCGGAGGCGTTTCCGAAGAACATGTCGTCGGAACGCCTCGGTGGGAAGCCATCGCGCTCTTGTCCAGCCCAGTCGGTATTGCCCTGCCGCATGTCGACGACCGAGAGCGCCAGGTCGTATGTGAAGGCGGCTGCTTGACCTCCGTTCGTGCCAACGCTGCGTAGCGTGACAGCTGGGTTCGCGGTCGCCGTGCTGGCATTCGAGTAGAGCGTGGCGAGACGTGAGGCGCCGCTGAGTGTGTAGCGATCGGCGATGCCACGGTATTGAATGGTCTGGCTTACGATCCCCGCGCCGGGCCCCGTCGAGGTGTCCACCAGGAGGTAGGCATTCGCCAGTATCGACGACGTATCGGTCAGCCCGAGCAGGCTGGCGAGTTGCTTGTCCGGGCGCATGGCGATCAATTTTCCGCCAGCGTTGACCCAATCACTGAACATTGTAACCTGGGCGGGTGTGAGCGATAGCGGGCCGAGAATGACCACGTCATAAGCAGCCAGCGTTGGTGTCGAGACCGCAGAGATGTCGCTGACATCGAAGGCGTTGAAGCCTTCGGTACGTAGAATCTCGGCGTAATAGCGACTGAAGGGGTTTGATGCGCCAGCAACGACTAAGATCGGTCCACCCGGCCCCTGGTCGGGCGCGGACGCTGCAGAGGGGGCCGCTGCGGCCAACGACGAGGGGCCGTCGGCGCTTAGTGTGTTGGCTGTTAGTGTGTTGCCTGACGGATCCTGCACGCCATCGGCGCCGCCTTTGAGCGTAGTCGCTAAGGTTCCCATCTGCGCCAGGGACCCGCTCGGCGCAAACGTGTCGGCGACAGCTGTGGAGCTGAAGCTGCTGGCGCCCGTCATCGTCCCGCCCGCCGCCTCGTTAATGGTGAGGTCGTGGAGGACTGGGGTTTGTCCAGGAACGGTGCTGGCGAGCCTGGCTTGATACTGAATGTATTGCGAGCTGCCCACAATAGTTGCCCCCGAGCCCGACAGGGGAATCCAGGAGCCCGTCAGGGGTAGCGTGTTGCCTAGCCGCACACTGATGCTGAGACTCGTCCCACTCGGCAGCTGGCTCGTCCAGCTGGCCGTCCCCCAACTCACCTGTGCCCCCGCATCGAACACGCGGGAGGTGAAGATGCCCGATGTGGCATAGGGGCTCAGCCGCAGCCAGTCCACTACGACACTGCCGCCCCCCACTGTGCGGTCGCTGGCCAGGGGGCTCATGTTTTGGCTAATGGCACGGTTGTGGGTGGCCACCACGGTGCCGTCGACCGAATAGACCACGTTTGAAGCATTCCAATCGATGCGGAAGCGATGCGGGGCCCCAAGCCGGCCGCTCCCTAGCGTCGTATTATTTGTGGTCGATCCGAGTCGGGTTTGGGCGTAGAGGTTGCCGCCGCCGCGCGTGGTAAACATCGCCCACGGCGCGGTGCTGAAGTCGGGCGTGGTGGTGTTGGTGAAGCCGACGTTCTGGTTGGCCGCCCCGCTGAAGGTGGCCACGAATTCGAGCGAGCGGCCCGGCCCGTATGGGGCCACCTGACCGGCACGTGCCCCATCCAGGGTGAGCACGCCATTGGCGACAGTAGCGGTGCCGCCGGTGCTCCAGGCAGGGGCAGTCCAGCCGGCGGGCAGGGTAGTGCCCGTGAATTCGGTCCCGACGGTCGGGAGCAGGAGCACTTCGCCATCGGCGGTCTGGCCGATGTATGTGTTGGCCCCAGGGGTGCCATTGGGGGTGCCAGCGCCGAAGTCGGCTACAGTGGTGTCGGTAAAATGCGGGGGCACCTGCGTGGTGAACACGACATCGACCCAGTAGTTGCTGGCGTTAAAAGTTTGGGTGGGGAAGGCGCTGGCGCCATAGACATAGACGCCGTTGCCGCCCGGTGTGCTGCTGGCCAGGGCTTGCAGCGGGCCATTGGTGAAGGCGGTGGCGAAGTAGCCCTCGTTGACGGCGTAATGCCCCGTATTGGTGTGGTAGGAGGCGACATAGGTGGTGTTGGCGGCGATCGCCACCGGCGAGGCGAAGCTGACTTGCTGCCAGCCGGAGGCGGTCTCGCCTGTGAAGGTGACGCTGGTCAGCAACGTGCCAGTCGCGGTCCACAGGGTGCCCACATGCGTCCCGGTGTTAGTCGTGCTCTTGTAGAAGCGCAAGCCGGTGATGAAACCAGCGGCCTGGGCCTGGAACTTCACCCCCACCTCGATGGCCTGATTGTCCGGGTCGGCCGCCACCGCCGGCACCGTCGCGTTACTCCACAAACTGCATGGACAGATCGGCGAGGATGAAGCCGCTGTGGTGAACGACCAGGTTACGTCGGCACTCAGTTGGTTACCCGCGGCATCCTTGACGCCATTGGTTCCACTCTTGATGGTAACCCTATAAGTCGTCGAGGATGCCAGCGATGCGGTCGGATCCAGGGTGACGGTATTAGTCGCGGCATTATAGGTGATACTAGCGGGCACGAGATTCCCCGCTGAGTCGCGCAGCTGGACAGTGTTGGTGTTGATGGTTGTCGGATCCATCGCCTCGCTAAAAGTAGCGGTGACGTTTGCGCCAGGATCAACGTTGGTCGTGCCATCGGGTTGGGATACCGTGCTGATCGTGGGCGGGGTCGTATCTGACGATCCGGATGTGGTGAACACGACATCAACCCAGTAATTGCTGGCATTGAAGGTTTCAGTGGGGAAGGTGCTGGTGGAACTATAACGGTAGACGCCATTGCCCCCTGCTTGGCTTGTGGCCAAGGCGCTCAGCGGGGGGGTCGTGAACGTGGTGCCGAAGTAGCCCTCGTCTACGGCGTAATGCCCTGTATTGGTGTGGTAGGAGGCGACATAGGTGCTATTGGCGGTGATACGGACGGCACTGGAGAAATTAGCCTGCTGCCAGCCCGAGGCCGTCTCGCCAGCGAAGGTGATCTGGGCCAGCGGTGCACCGGTGGCGGTCCACAGCGTGCCCACATGCGTCCCGGTGTTCCCGGACCCCTTGTAGAAGCGCAGGCCGGAGATGAAGCCATCAACCTGGGCTTGGAACTTCACCCCGACTTCCACCGCCTGGTTGTCGGAATCGGCTGCCACAGCCGGTACTGTCGCATTACTCCACAGACTACACGGACAGGCACGCGGCTCAACAGAGACGGTGACAGTCGCCGGTGAGGGCTCGAGATTGCCGCTATCATCGACGGCGCGACTCATGATGGTTACTGATCCGAGGGCGCTGGGGGCCCAGGTGTAGCTCCAACTTGCGCGGCCGTTGGCCGGATGCCAGGTCGTTCCACCGTCAACGGAAACTTCGACACCGCCCACAACACCGCCGCCTGCATCCGTCGCGGTGCCAGAGATTGTGATAGGACTGCCACTTTGCACGGTGGAACCCGCCGCCGGAGAAGTGATCGTCGAGATAGGGTGGGCATTATCGGTTGAGGCGGTGGCCGTCACCAGGCCAGATTGAAGTGTATCCGGCTGCACGCCCATGTCGGCGAACAGATTGACCATGGCCTGCTGCATTCGCACATCTGGAGCGGCGCTACCACGATCATGATGGCTGTCGAGCCCCCAGGACCACTGCACTGTACCGGCGCCGAACACGAGAGCACCACTACTACTGTGGCGATACAACGTGAGCCGGTGAGTGGCGGTCCCCGAGCCGTAGGTCGAGCCGTAATCAAGGAGGACCTCCACACCGCTAACAGCAGTTGTGGACAGCCGGACAAGGCCTGCGGGTCGGACGCCGTTGTCAAGCTCTTCATCCCACTCATAACCCAGCGTTCCACTGGGCAAGGTGGCCGTCTGACCAGACGCCAAGGTCGCGATGCTCGTGTTGCGCCAGAAGCGCATCTCGCCGTCGGCCGCAGGCACCTTAATGGCGGACGTGCCAGAATTGACTTTAAAGATCGTGCCCGTCAGGGCGTTCTCGGGGCGGCCCCCGTCAGCCGGAGGGCTGAAGCGCGGATCGCGCCAGGTGCCGGTCCAGACGTTTGGCAGCGGGTCGATCTTCGCATTGGCATGCGTCTCCTTGTAACATACCAGTGTGCGATAGTCTGTGCCTGAGCCATCGATACTGCTCTCCCAACGGGTCTTCCAGAAGACTTCATTGCCGCTGAAGAAGGCTAGGTGGACGCCGGCATTGCGTGCCGCTTCGACGTTGGCGCGCTGCCCCCCCGACCAGTACTCATCATGGCCGACCGATAGGAAAGCTTGATGCTTAAGGATTTGAGTGCCCCTGCGGTCGCTGTCGACACCGGTGAAATAGCTCACATCATAGCCGTTGGCTTCCAGCCAGCGGACCATTGGATATTCGGCGTTGAAGACCCAGTCCTCGGGGCCGTTGCTGCGCGTGTTGAACGGGCGATTATAGCTAACCTTGTAGGCGCGGCCTGCTGGCGAGCCAGCGTAGAGGCTATTGCCGCCGTAGTTGTTGTAGGCCTGCCAGGTCGTGTCAGAGGTTTGGAACAGCAGGTCGGAGCCGACCTCGTTAGGGTCTACGTCATTGCGTACGATAAAGACGATATGGCTCGCGCCCGATACCCCGCTCTCGCGCACGAGCTTCGCAAAATAAATCCCCGAGGTGGCGTCAGGCGGGACTGCCCACGATGCCGATTCGGCCCAGTTGCCGCAATCGATAAGTCCAGTCGCCCCATCCGTGAGACAGTTTGGCTGATTTTGGGGGAGTGGCACGGAAGGTCGGACCGTCGCCACCTTCCGTGCACCCATGCCCCCGTAATAGCCCATCCGGTAGATATCGAGTCGATAGGCGCTGGCGTCGGTATCGACCTTGAAATGGACCGTCTCCCCCTGATTGACGCTGATGTCGGTGGCGAAGCCCTGAATACTGGAACTGCCGGCACCGCTGATGTCCCACTCGCTGGCAGGGTTCCCGGGCTTAGAGTTTTCGCACACGATTGGGTTGAGGAGAGGCGTATCGCAAGGCGCAGCGAAGGCCAGCTGACCGCCCGGCCTCGAGTCGAAGACCAGCCAGGCTCCCATGAGCAGAACAGTAGCTAGACACGAGCGCATGACCTTTACGAACTGTTGCTTAGTTTGTTCCAACTCATGGTTCATTTATGGCTGCCTCCTGCGAGAAGCTCGCAAATATTGTACCTGACAACTCCTGCAGCTATGGGCTCGCGGATCAAGGGCGCAGGGTTCTGAGAAGGTGCTCGATGACGTATTCCTGTTCGTCGTCGGTCATCGTCGCATAGATGGGGAGCAACAGGGTCTGGGACGCTGCGTTTTCTGTGACGGGCAACTTTACCTGGGGAAAGCGCTGGCGGTAATAAGGCTCCAAGTGGATGGCCATGACGCCACGTCGCGTTGCGACCCCCACCTCCAACATCTGCTGCATGGCCTGCTCGCGGGGTTTGGTCAGCTGCGGCCGCAATTGGATGATGTAGGATTGGTAGCTATGCGGGGTATCGCTTGAACTGAAGGGCAGCTGCACACACTCGAGGCTGGCGAAGGCTTCGTTATAGCGTGCAGCGATCTGCTCGCGTTGTGTGAGCATGAAGTCCAGCTTCTTCAGCTGCTCGATCCCAACGGCTGCATGCAGGTCGCTCAATCGGTAGTTGTACCCGAGGTCGTGGTATTCCTCAATGGCGATGTTTTTTGCATGATGACGCGCCAGATCGGATAGTGACATGCCGTGGGTGCGTAGGATACGAGCGCGGTTCGCGAGGGCTTGGTCAGCTGTGAGAATCATCCCACCTTCCCCGGCTGTGATAACTTTCCGTGGATGAAAGCTGAGGCAGGTGACATTGCCCAGGCCGCCGACTCGTCTCTCTTTGTACATGGCCCCCAGTGCGGGCGCGGCATCTTCGATGACGGCCAAGCCATGGCGGTGGGCGACGGCGTTGATGCAGTCCATATCCGCCGCCAGTCCGATCTGATGGACCGGCATGATCGCCCTGGTACGCGGCGTTATCGCAGCCTCGATGGCATCCGGGTCGAGGTTATATGTTTGTGGGTCGATATCGACGAATACCGGCGTAGCGCCCGTATAACATACGACATTGGCGGTGGCGATAAAGGTGAATGAGGGGACGATCACTTCGTCCCCCGGTCCAATTCCAAGCAGCACCAGCGCCAGATGCAGCGCTGTGGTACAGCTTGAGGTGGCAACGGCTTCCGGCACGTCGACGTAGTCGGCCACAAGGCGTTCGAATTCCGCCACCTTCGGCCCCTGGACGACCCACCCAGACCGCAGAACCTCGACGACGGCGCGTTCTTCGTCCTCTCCAAACATGGGTTTTGTGATGGGAATTTTCATGCGTGTTGAAACGATGCTCATGTGAGTCCTCTTCGATTGGATATTTGGGTGGAATCGCACCCGTTGACGACTCTTGGGCGGGCTGACGGCCGTCTCAGACTGTTGCTGGGATCTTGTCAGCGGTGAGACGTTTCTCCTGCCACCAAGCGACGAGGCGGCGCAGGCCCTCCGCAAGTGACACCTGGGTTTCGAAACCCAGGAGCTGCCGAGCCTTACTGACATCGGCAAGGCGACGCGGCACCGGATTGACCTTGCGTTCAGGGCCGTGGACTGGCTGTACCGTCGACCCCATGATGCTGATGAGCGTCTGCGCCAGATCGCTGAGGCTGGTCTCGACACCACTCGCGACGTTGAACACTGCGTCCGTCACCGGAGCTTTAGCGGCGAGGATGTTGGCCCGTGCCACATCTTCGACATACACAAAATCCATAGTTTGCAAGCCGTCTCCAAAGATCAGCGGCGGTTGGCCTGCAGTGATACGCTCCATCCAGCGGATGAGCACCTCGGTGTAGGCTCCATAGATGTCCATGCGCGGCCCGTACACGTTGAAATAGCGCAGCGCGACATAGTTCAGGCCGTACATATCATGAAAGCTGCGTAGCAGGCCTTCATTGAACACCTTCGCGGCCCCGTAAAGCGTCCGATTGTTGTATGGATGATGCTGTTCATCCGTGGGGAAGGCCTCGGCTAAGCCGTACACCGACGCGGAGGAGGCGGCGACAACCTTCTTCACGCCGGCCTGCACCGCCGCTTCCAGAACATTGAACGTGCCGGTGGCGAGAACCTCCAGTGCCAACCGTGGGTCCTCAGCGCATTGCGTAATGCGAATAGCGGCCTGGTGGAAGACGAGGTCGACGTCACGCATGACCTCGGCCACACACTGCGTGTCACGGATGTCGCCGTCGACAAGGGTTACAGAGCCATGCAAACGGGCGGCGGATAAATTATCCGGATGGCCACGGGTGAAATTATCCAGCACGATAATTTCTCGGCAGCCGAGGGCACGGCGTTCCTGCATAAGACAATCGACGATATGTGAACCGATAAGACCTGCGCCACCCGTGACCAAAATGCGTTCCCAGCCATTACTCACAATCAGCCTCCTTGGGCTTACTCTGCCACTGCGTAACAATGGCCTGAATCACTAGCCATGAGAGCGTCATGGCGCCACCCTCCGTCGGAGTACCCTGGCGGGATTACCGGCGACCACCACATTCTCCGAAACGTTCCGTAGCACTACGCTCCCCATACCGATCAGGCAGTGGTCTCCGATTTTGATATTGGCGATGACAGAGGCGTTGGTGCCGAGGTAGCAGGACGTGCCGATTTCAACCCCACCTGAAATACACACGCCACCCGCGATGCACGTATAATCGCCAATGGCATCATCGTGACTGATAACCGTATTTGGTAGGACGATGACATGGTCGCCTATGCGAACATTGGAGGTGATGGTGACATGCTGAAATATGACGACACCACGACCGATCATAGACAGACGTGACACACTCGCAGTGGGATGGATAATGGTTTCAAAGCGCTCAATAGGTAGGCCAGTTTTTCCGATGATCGCCTGCTTTCGCCAGAAATTTGTTGGACTCCCAATACCATTTACAAAGTAACAATCATGATAGGTTTGTGCACTGCTCAGCGGTCCTAATATCTTTGCACCATGTAATTCCGTTCCCCACTTCCTCTCATCATCATCGAGGAAGCCTTTGCAAGTGTATACAGTCTTTCCAAAGGAGTCATTGATGTCACAAATCGTGTCGAGGACATCGATACAATTCCCATTAGTTCCTAAAATAATGATCTCTTTTGGCAGCATGCTCATGGGCGGCTAGCGGGATCCAACGAGCGAGGCTGAATTGTGGTCAGCGAAGGCATACACGCTCTGCACAATGGCATCAATATCCAGTGGGGCTAATTCTGGATACATCGGCAGGGACAGGACCTCCATCGCCGCACGCTCGGAGTGTGGGAAGGTCCCGGCAGAGTACCCTAAATCGGCATACGCTGGTTGCAGGTGAACGGGGATGGGGTAATGAATGCCGGTCTGGATCCCTTGGCTCTGGAGCCATTGCTGTAGAACGTCACGAGATGGTGTGCGGATGGCATAGACATGGTAGACATGACGTGCCCATGGCATCGCCTGTGGTGGCTGCACGCAGCTTCCTATGAGTTGCTTGTCGTAGCAGCTGGCATGCGATCGACGGGCCTCAGTCCATCTCTCCAAATAGCGCAATTTCACCCGCAGTACGGCGCCCTGCAGGGCATCCAGGCGATAATTATACCCCTGTAGCACGTGATGATACTTGCGATCCTGCCCCCAGTCGCGCAGGATGCGGATGGTGCGGTCGTACTCGGGGTTGTTGGTGACGACGATTCCCCCTTCACCATAGGCCCCGAGGTTCTTGGCCGGGTAAAAACTAAAACACCCCAGATCGCCGAGTCCTCCGACGCGTTTGCCCTTATACTCGGCCCCATGCGCTTGCGCGGCATCTTCGATGACCACGAGCCTATAGCGGCGAGCGATGTCCAGAATGGGATCCATATCGGCTGGCTGGCCATAGAGGTGCACAGGTAAGATCGCCTTGGTCCGGGGTGTAATCGCCTGCTCGATCTGGTTGACATCGATGGTGTAGGAGTGGGGATCGATATCGACGAACACGGGGCACGCTCCCGCATATAGAATGGCGGCAGCCGTGGCCACGAACGTGAAGGGGACGGTAATTACCTCATCTCCAGCGCCTATCCCCGCTGCTAAGAGCGCCAGATGCAGGGCACTGGTGCCGGAGTTGACGGCGATGCTGCAGTGCGCCCCCGAATAGGCGGCGAACTCTCCTTCAAAGGCCGCGACCTCCTCCCCCAGGACGTATGAGGAACTGTCCAGCACTCGATTAATTGCCTCGTGAATCTCCACTTTGATGGTCTCATACTGCGCCTTGAGGTCGACCAATGGCACGCTCACTCGGCCCTCTTGGCCGTTTTGGAGAACGTCTCTTCTCTCCAGACGGCGTATGACTTGCGCTGGTACACCGGCGACTACAGCATGGGCTGGCACATCCTTAGTGACGACGCTGCCCGCCCCGACGATGGCCTGCTCGCCGATAGTGACGCCGCAGAGGATCGTGGCGCTGGTGCCAACGGAGGCGCCCCGTTTGACTAACGTCGGGACGCATTCCCAATCGGCCTCGGTTTGTGGGCAGCCGTTGACCGTGGCCCGGGGGTATTTATCGTTGATAAAGGAGACGTTGTGGCCGATGAACACGTCGTCCTCGATCGTCACCCCCTCGCAAATAAACGTATGGCTGGAGATCTTTACATTGCGGCCGATCTTGGCGCCCTTCTGGATCTCAACGAAAGCGCCGACCTTGGAGTGATCGCCGATTTCGCAGCTGTAGAGGTTCACGAAATCATAGATTTTGACGTTGTCGCCGAGCGTGACATCTCGAAGATTCTGTTTGGGATTGTCGGTCATAGCTTGACTTCTCTTCCACGTCGTTTAATGGACATTTCTGCGGCTTCCAAAATCTTCACCACGTTCAACCCGCTGGCGCCATCGGTGAGTGGGCGGCGTCCAGTAATAATGCAGTCGATGAACTCCGTCGTCATGTGGCGCAGGGCCTCGGTTGGGTCTAATTGCGGCGCCCACATGTCACCGAGACGATAGGAGATGAGCGCACGGTGGACAACTTCGGTGTTGGTGATGTCCACCCCACGGTCGTAGACCTTGACCTTCTCGCTGATCTGCATGTCGTCGTAGAGGATCATGCGCTTGCTGCCGCCGACGATGACGCTACGGATCTTGACCGGTGCTAACCAGTTGTTGTGGAAATGGGCGATGAAGCCACTGTCGAAGTACACCGTCAAATAGGCGACGTTTTCGATACCATTGCCGATGTGGCAGGCGCCATTGGCGCAGACGCTTACAGGCGGCTCCTCGACGAGATGGTCCAAGATGGCGATATCGTGCGGGGCCAGATCCCAAAGCACGTTGACATCGCGCTGGATGAGGCCGAGGTTGATGCGCACTGAATCGAAGTAGTACAGATCGCCCAGGTCGCCGCGCGCGACCATCTCCTTCATCTTGCGTACCGCACCGGTATAGATGAAGGTGTGGTTGACCATGAGCGTGAGGCTGCGTTTGGTGGCGATCTCAATCAGGCTTTCGGCCTCGGCCACCGAGGCGGCGAGCGGCTTCTCCACCAGCACATGCTTGCCGTGTTCGAGGGCCTTCCGCGCGAACTCGTAATGCGTCCCGACGGGGGTGGCAATGGCGACGGCATCCACCGCGGGGTTGGTTAAGACCTCATCGTAATCAGTGGTGAGCAGCAGCGAGGGGTGCTTCAGCTTCGCCTGAGCCAAGCGCTGCTGGCTCATGTCGCAGCACGCCAGCATGTGCGCTCCCTCGGTTTCATGAAAGTTACGTACCAGGTTCGGACCCCAATAGCCATAGCCGATAACTGCGACATGGATCATACGTAAGACACCTCTCGCGAGTGGGCCAAAGTGACGGCCTGATCTCGCGGCAAAATGATTGGCAAGAAAAGCAATCTCTTCACTGGGGGACCGCTTGTGGCCAGATGTTTTGCGACTGCGACGGACGGACCGCGACGGGAGAATAGGCCTGCGCGGCAAATAGACGGGGCTCGCCGCCCCCATCGGCAGGGACAGCCCAGGTGTGCATAGCGGCGGAGCGCGTGGTCCGATCCGGCAGGGCATACAACACTGTCGCGTCATCGAGCCATTCAGCCTGGTCATCGATGCTGCGAGTTTCGGCGAGCAACCATTCCCGCTTGGTGGCCAGGTCAAGCACCGCTAGCCTCCAGGTCACCGGCACCCAGGTGCCGCCCTCACGTTTCTTGAAGGCGATCCGGCTCTCGTCGGGAGAGAGTGCAGGGCACTCGATGTCGCCCCACCGCACCCAGGCGGTTTGCTCCCGCGTATCCCCTTCGATCAAGTAAGTACGTCCGCCGCTCCCGAGGGTGGCATAGAAGCGGTGGCGATCGTGGCTGAAGGTTACTCCCCAAAAGTTGGAATCGATGGCCTGAAGGCGCTCCCCGTCGCGCCAGACCGTGAACTTCTCCAAGTCAGGGGCGATAAATGCCCCCGTCTGCAGATCGATGATGCTGGTATGCGTAGAGAAACCAGCGGCGGCGTATGAGTGGCCGCTGACGAATACTGTCATGGCGGCCACACGGCCATCAGCGGAGACGCGGACGCGACTCGGCGTGCCGCGTAACGGTATCGTGTGTAGAGGTTGGAAAGCCGCATCGAATACGGTGGCCTCGTACGTGGTAAAGACCCCTCGGCGAGCGGTCAGACAAACACCGCGCCCGGCCGCGAAGTGCACGCGATCGCAGCGCAGGCTGGCCACGGCAGGGGGTGATTCCGGGTGATCGAGACGCACAAACGCCAGCCTGCCGTATGTATCGCCCAACGCAGTATGACGGAACAACAGTGAGGGGGATTCCCCGATTGAAGGCTCTACTGGTGAGGATTTCGACGGCAGTGTATGAGGTTGTTCGACCTCCAGGGTCATGCGCGAAAGACTTGAGGGGCTGCCATGAACGATGTAGGCAATGGCAATCAAAGTGCAGACGATGCAGAGCATCCCCACCCACCAAATCCGTGCTAAAGGCTGGTTGATGGTCTTCATTGCGCTGCAGGCTCCTGTTTCCGAGCGAGGCTGAGAGTGGCAAAGAGTATCGCGGTGGTCAACCCGATGATGAACATCAACAGTGCGATGCGTGGACCTTCCCAGCTCCAGAGCATGCCATACAGGATAGAGGCGACAACCCGCGACAGGATGGTCGTGGTGGTAAGGAGCGCCAACCCACTGGTGAGCTGACCTTGCGGCAAGGTCTCGCTGGCCAGCGCCATGAGCACGCCCTCGGTAGCTGCATAGTAGGTTCCGAAAAGGATCAGACAACCTCCTAGTGCGAACAGTCCCAAATGCGGAAGCAGGAGGAGAGCATAGACCCCCAACAGCACGACATAGCCTCCCAGGAACACGCGATTACGTCCCACTCGATCAGCCAGGCGTCCCAGAGGCATGGCCAGTGACAAGTAGATGAGAGCCGTCCCCAGGTAAAGCAGGGGAAAGAAATGGAGATTGAGATCGGACAGACGCTGAAATGTCAGATAGATGAAGGCATCGCTCACCGAGAGTAGGGCCAAGGGCGCAGCAGCCAGGAGGAGCCGGCGAAATGAGAGCAGCCGGAGAAGCTCCAAGAGAGACCGCCATGACATACCGGATGGTGATGACTGCTGGGTGGAGTCGGGTAATCGATTGTGAACGAGCGGTATTAGGATCGCTAATCCACATACTCCCATGATAAAACTCACCATGAAGAGCCAATGGAAGGCGCTGGGAAAAAGACCGAGAAGACCAAAAGCAACGATCGGTCCCAAAAGAGCGCCAGCGGTATCAAGAGTTCGGTGCATGCCGAACGCCTCAGCACGCCTGGAGCGTGGACTGCTCAGCGAGATCAGAGCGTCGCGCGGGGCGGTTCTGATACCTTTGCCGATGCGGTCAAGAAACAGACATGCGGTAGCTGGTAGCCAGGCACCATAGACTGCCAGGAGACCCAGCTTACACCCCGTGGAAAGCGCATAACCGACGGTCGCCACTTCCTTGTAGCGGTGGTGACGATCAGCTATCAGCCCGCTGGCCAGACGCAGCACCGCCGTCATTCCCTGGTAAATGCCGTCGAAGAACCCGAATTGTAGGACGGTAAATCGGAGCTCGAAGGTAAGATACACCGGCAGTACTGCGGCTATCATCTCCGAGGAGATGTCGGTGAACATGCTGGTCAGTCCCAGAAACAGAACGTTCCCACCCATCAGGCCAAGGCGCGACCATGCTGCGATACGGGGGACACGACCCACAGTGTCGACGGCTTGATGCTGTTGAGAGAAATACATATGTGGATCCGTTAAGATGGTTGGGATTGCGCTGCAGTCGTGCAGACTTGATGCATTGGAGGAGATTCGCCCTTATCTGGCTCCCAATGCCATTCCGCCGCCTCATGGAAGACGCCGAAATGGGGACTGAGCAGATGGTGCCGTACGTGGAACGTCATACCCATCTGCGCCGAGTAAAGCTGTTGGAACTTTGTATCCCACACCATTACATGAATGGCATACAGTTCGGCCACCAGTTTGAGAGGAGGCGTCAAGACTTCGATCATTCCCTTGCCATAGAGGGAGAGGATACTGAGCCCATCCATGGCGGTGTTGTAATTGCAACAGGGCACGTTGTCGCCGCGTATGAAGCTGACATTGAAATTGGGACACTCGATCGGCTGGGTCGCATCGAAGTGCAAGCGTATCCGCATGCGCTCGCCGTAATCGAAAATGCGCCGCGATTGGCCATGTTCATCGAGGACTTCGATGTCGGTAATGGCGATGGGGCGCTTGGACGGATCGGCATCGATCATGCCCTGGGCCCAGGGGGCCGTGCTCAAGCGGCTGTCCCCTTCGTATAACTGAATGGCGTCCTCCGGCGGACCATCGAATTGCACCTGCCCGTCGGCCATATAGATGACGCGATTGCAGAGGGCTTTGACGGCGAACATGTTGTGCGACACGAACAGCACGGTTGCATTGCCTTCCTGGAGGCGTTTGGCGTACTCCAGACATTTGCGCTGGAAGGCCAGATCGCCGACCGACAAGACCTCATCGATCAGCAGGATGTCCGGGTCTAAGTGAGCAGCCACCGCGAAGGCCAAACGCATGTACATGCCGCTGGAATAGTGCTTCACGGGCGTATCCATGAATTTTTCAACCTCGGCAAAAGCGACGATCTGGTCGAACTTGCGGTCGATCTCAGCCTTCGGCATGCCCAGAATGGCGCCGCTCAGGTAAAGGTTCTCACGTCCCGTGAGCTCCGAATGAAAGCCGGTGCCGACCTCGAGCAGCGATCCTATCCGTCCCCAAAGCTCTGCGCGCCCTGTTGTCGGTCGGGTTATGCGCGACAGGATTTTCAGCAGTGTGCTCTTGCCGGCACCATTGCGCCCGATGATCCCAACCAGTTCCCCACGCCTGACCTCGAATGACACATCTCGAAGGGCCCAGAGCGTGCCATCGCCCACATGCAGGCGGCCATTACGCCGAAAGAGCGCTCTGGTGCTCGCCATCAGTTGGTCGCACAGGGTAGTATGGTGCTCTCTGGTCTGGCCGATCTTGTACTGCTTACCGAGATGCTCTGCTCTTAGCGCTAGTTCATTCATCAAATCACATCCGCAAAGGTCTGTTCCATGTGTTTGAAGAAGATCACCCCGCCGATCAGCAGCGCGATGACCGCGATGACGCTCACCATCATGATGCCGACATCCGGGCTCTGTTTTCCGAGGAGTGCCCAGCGGAAGCCCTCGATAACGCCGGCCATAGGGTTCAGGCCATAAAGCACCCGCCACCCCTCTGGCACCACGCTCACCGGGTAAGCGACGGGCGAGGCATACATCCAGCATTGGATGAGGAAGGGGACCGTGTGTCGAACATCACGGTAGCGGACGTTGAGGGCCGAGAGCCACAGACCAACAGCCAGAGCGGTGAGGAGCCCCAGGAGGAGGAAGCCGGGAAGCATGATGATGCCCCAGGTCGGGCTCACGCCATACCACGCCATCATGGCCAAGAGGAGGATGAAGGCCAGGAGGAAGTCGACCGCCGGTGAGACGACTGCCGCCAGCGGCATGATGAGTCGCGGGAAATACACTTTGCGAATGAGCTGAGCATCGCCGACGAGGCTGACGCTACTGCGGGTCATCGCTTCGGAGAAATAGGTCCACGGTAGCAAGGCAACAAGGGTGAAGAGCGGATATGGCAAGCCGTCGGATGGCACATTGACGAACATGCCGAAGATCACTGTAAAAATCGCCATTGTCATCAAGGGCTGGAGTACCGCCCAGGCGACACCAAGCACCGTTTGTTTATAGCGCACCTTGACCTCGCGCCAGACCAGGAAGTAGAGCAACTCCCGGTAATGCCAGACGGCTGGCAGGTCGAGGTCGAGCAGGTTGGTGCTTGGCAGCACCACGACGCTCGGGGTGGTCATAGTCTGGTCCGAAAGTCCGGTCACGTGTGCTCCGTCCTAGTTTTAGGGCGCTTAGTCTAGTAGATGCTGCTGGCGCAAGACATCCAACAAGGTGCCAAAGGTGAAGTCCTGCATGAGCCGGCTTAGCCGCGCCTCAGTCTTGTGCAAGTTGACATACTGGCGAAATCGTGCCGCCGCCCCTGCGTGGACCCGGGGTTGGTCTGGATCGATCTCCCAGGGGTGGAGATAGATCAGTGCTGGTTGCCGTTCAAGGCGGTTAATGGATCTGAGGCCCCGCGAGATCAATGCATAAGGGAATAGCCGGAAATATCCCCCGCCCGCAATGGGGAAGTTGACGCCCGCCAAGCGCATGGTGGAGATCGGAAACTCGATGAGCTGGCCGCCGCCGTGGTTATCGAGCACGTGGCAGAAGCGCGGATACCCCGGAATGCCATAGCGATCATGATAAATGGGAAAGATGCTCGAATCGTAGGTAAAGCCCTCTTCCCCAAGAATATCGAGGGCCCAGAGACTCTCCCTGGTGATAGAATAGCTTGCCGCCCGGTAGCCGTGGATGCGCTCGCCGATGATGTCCTCCAGAAGCCTCATGGAACGCTGGGTCTCCTGCCGGAACTGAGCCGGCGATTGCGTGTAGATGCGCTGATGAGCGTAACCATGCGAGGCCACCTCATGGCCGCGGGTATGAATTGTTCGCACCAGTTGTGGATGGCGCTCGGCAACCCAGCCAAGGACAAAAAATGTGGCTTTGGTATGGTGCGTATCCAGGAGGTCAAGAAGACGGAGGGTATTACGCCCAACCCGACTCTCGTACCCGTCCCAGTCCGCACGTTGGATGACCGATTCAAAACCGGTGACGTGATAGTAATCCTCGACGTCAATCGTTAGGGCATTCAGCATGGGGCTACCTGTCAGGAATGGTCTATACACGATTGTAAACACGGCGATAGTAGGATGAAGTTGAAGACTGCACACCGTTGAAGATAATACCCAGAAGTTTTTGCGTCGCTAAGGAATGGATCCCCATTGTGACCGCATCCTTTGGTGTCATTTCGGCTCTCACCACCAACAAGATTGCGTCGACCAGCTGTTCAATAATGGGCATGTCTGGCAGTGAAAGAATTGGTGGAGAATCGATCAAAATCAACTCATACCGTTCGCGTAGGCGGGTTAAGATGTTTGCAAACTCTTGGGAGCTCAAAATGGTGGCAGAATTCTTGGCGCTGTGTCCGAAGGGGAGGACCGCAAGATTGGGATGCCCGAAGTTGACCAGGCTCGATGCCAGATCAGCCTGGTTGAGGAGTACATCCATCAGGCTCACGGAGGTATTTAACTCTAAATACCTATGAAAGCTAGGATTCTTGAAATCCCCTTCGATGAGAAGAGTCTGTCTGCCGAAATCCCTAGCGGCCGTCAGGGCGAAGTTCAGCGACGTCGTCGTTTTCCCTTCTCCCTCGATGGCACTTGAGATCGCAAGAACGGTCTGTGGCATTCCGGCGGTGGCGTGCATGACGCGCGTGTACAGCAGGCGGTATTGTTCGGCGATCAGCGAATCAGATTGTTGCTGCGTGATCAAGGGTTGATCGGTGCGCTGGACGGTCTTATATGTATGGATGGTTGCTAGCACTGGGAGCGAGACGGTATCCTGAAAATCCTCCGGCCTGCGGTAGGAGGGCTTCAGAAACTGTGGGAGGAAAACCAGACCAGCACCGACCCCAAGGCTCAGCAGGCTTCCCAGGATAACGATCTTGACGCGGTCGGGCTTGAAGGGTTTCTCAGGCACCGTGGCTGGGTCGACGATGCGAAACTGTTCCGCTTTTTGGCGTTTCTCGAGATTTTCTGAGATCCTGGCGTTCAGGCGCTTTTGCAGGAGGGCCTGGTAGTTCTGGCGCGACATTTCGTAATCTCTGCTGAGGTCGAGCAGCTGCTGTTCGTTGGCAAAGGTGACCTCGACTCTGTTCTCGTAGTCTTTGACTAACGCGGCGGTGCGATTTTGCTTGGCCCGTAACGCGGCGATCTCGGCGTTGATGGCCTGCAACTGGGTGCTGATCGCTTGTCGCTGGGTGATGAACGATGGGGTGATGGGTGTCGGGCTAGGGGGGGCCGACGACTTCGCCACCGGCGCCAGCGTGTCTCCATAGGCCAGTTGTTCCTCGAGTTCGTGGATCTGCTTTTTGAGCCATCCAATATCCGGATAATTGTCCTTATATTGTGCTTGGAGCCGCGTGAGCTCCTCCTTCAACTGATCGAGCCGCGCGACCAGCCCGATTGCGCCGGTATCTGGCGTCGTACTGGGCTTCAATCCCGCCAGCTGCTTCTCAAGGTCTGCCAGCTGCGCTTGATGGAGAATTTTCCGGTCTTCCGCGCTTTTCAGCGCGTCGTTGATCGTCTGCAACTCCACCTGGAGTCGATCGAGGGTACGCAGGTTGGCCGTCATTTGTTCGGGGAGAGCCCCCATGCGCTGTTCTTTGAATTCTTTGAGGGCCCTTTCCTGTTTTTCCAACTCTTTTTTTGCCTCGGCATGTTCGTTGGCGAGAAATTCTGATGTGCCCTCGGCTTGCTGCTCTCGAATGCGCAGGTTCTCATCGATGAAGAGGGACGCAAGGAGGTTGGTGACCTTCATCACAATCAAGGGATCGGTTCCGACGTAGGCGATCGAAAAGGCGTTATTTCCTCCCATGACTTTCACTTCGATATCCTGTCGCATGCGGTCGACAAGGACTTCCATAGGGGGAACGGATTGATCCAAGGTCAGGATGAAACGACTAAGCATTTGAGTGACGTGCTGCCCCAAGAGCTCTCGGAAAGATTGCTGCATACTTTCAGGGGAGGTACTGCGATAGACCGTCGAAGACTGCCGTTGATACAGATCGAACTGAATGATAATCCGTTCGAGGTTGGTCCGACTGAGGATTTGTTGACTGATGGTACTGAGCCTCTCCTGCACAGTCGACGTGACCGTGGAGCTTACATAGGCGGCCGGAATTCGCTGGGGCTCGACTAAGATTAACGTTGAGGCGCGATAAAGAGGAGGTAATTGATAGCTATAGGCCGCCGCAAACGTCGTTCCCAGAACAAAGGCGAGAATAAGCCACCATTTCCGGGCGAGGAGGAGATGGACATAGGTTTGGAGGTCGAATGAACCTTGCGATGGTGTTGTCATGTGCTTTCCTACAATGCTGCCGAACAAGCAGAGATGCCTACTCGCCGCACTATGGAATGAGGATGGTATCTCCTGATTTCAGGAGGATGTTATTCTCGTGATATTTCCCGCCTAGAATATCCCTGTAGCTAATTCGCGCGGCACGTTGCTGGTGATCACCACTGCCATTGCGAAGGACCAACACCTCGTTGTATGCTGCGAAGGGAGTAAATCCCCCCGCCAAAGCAATGGCCTGGAGAAACGTGGTGCCACGCTTGACCGTGTATTGCCCGGGACGCCCGACCTCTCCCACGATAAAAATCACATAGCTATTGGCCTGCTGAACGATGAGAGAAACGTGCGGCGGCTCTTGGTAAAAGTCTGTTAAGCGCTTCGTGATCTCCTCCTGCACCTGGGTTGCCGTGAATCCAGCCGCCTGAACGTCGCCAATGAGTGGAAGCGAGATTCTGCCATCAGGACGCACGGTGACCACTTTGGAGAGATCGGCATTCTTCCAGACCAGGACTTCGAGGACATCTTCCGGGCCGAGCCGGTAGTCATCACCACTGTGCGTATCTGCAGAGATGTCGAATGGGTGCTGCACAACGACCTTGGCACACGCGCTGAGGAGGCAGAGAAGCGCCAGGAAAGTGCAGGCACGAGAGGCTGTGAACAATGTTCTTGCCATGGCTGGATACCCCGTATGATCCTACCTATCAACGACCGGACACGACCTAGTGTCTTATACCGATCGCACCGTTAAACCGCGCCAGAAGCCGCGTGTAGAGGCTCTGGCGGTATAGCTTCAGCTCTACCATTTGATGCTGCCCGTTGCCCTCCCACAGGCGATCGTTCTGCACTGCTGGTCCAAGGCTATACTTGTAGGTGCAACCACTTTCAAAGAGAACTCGCAGGATAGCCAGGTTCAGCTCCGGCCAGGGTCGTAGGGCGTGGTAGCTGGGATCTTCACCCGCTGCTAGGACGTGTACTGTGCTATGAAAGTGGAGCTGATACTCGAAGGCAATAACATGGTCGTCGAGTTTAAGCGTCCACAACGAGAGCCAGCCGTTCTTTGCTGCGCGTTGGGTTAATGCCTGGAAAAACTCCCGTTGACGCGGCATGGTGGTGCTTACATGGCTGCCGTGCAGCTGGAGATGCATGATCGCAAGCATCTCCTGGAAGAGGGAGCCTTGGAGATCGACGAGGCGATGCTCTTCGAGTCTAAGCTCACCGGCGTGCTGCAGGGTTACATGTATGTGCTGGTAAATACCGGCGGAAGACTGATTCATGGTCCTCCAGAAACGATCCCAATCCCCATCGATCATGACATTTGGATACGCCAGATGGTTCTCGCGACGCCAAGAGAGTCGGCCTGGCAAGATGGCTTCTAATGCCTCCAGGGTCGGAGAGGTGACCGGAAGTTTTTGCAATCGAGCGATATCCCAATCCGAGCGACTGGTCAAATGATTCAGGAACAATTCAATGACGGGGCGAGATTGTCCAGGGGGTACCAGATCCGCTATGAGGCAGTGGGGCGATTCGAGGAAGCTGATATAGCGGATGGGCAGGCCGTACAGGCGTTCCCTCCAGCGCATCAGCGGAATGATAGCAACTGGGGTGTCTCCGTCCTCGACAACGAGAATCTCTGGATGACGTTGTGGCACCACACCATGCCAACAGCACCAGAACCAATCGTAGCTGAGAAATGGTGAAGTTTGCCCGGTCTCGTTGATCAACCGAGACCATATCGGCTCAAGGGCTACGAAATCTCGGGCATGGTCAATGCAGCGGATACGGAGAGTCATGAACCGTGGACCTGATTAGCCTGAGGCATCTTAGCGTGCACCCCGTGCGAAGAGGACAACCTGCACGCTTTTCAACAGAATCAGCAGGTCAAGAAAGATCGACATGTTCTTGATGTAATAAAGATCGTACTGCAACTTCTCCAGTGCATCCTCTACCGTACTACCATAGGGATATTTTACTTGGGCCCAACCGGTAATCCCGGGCTTCACCGCAAAGCGGAGGACATAGAACGGAATTTGCTCTTTCAACTGGTTGACAAAGACTGGGCGTTCGGGGCGTGGTCCGATAAAACTCATATCGCCTCTCAACACGTTGAACATCTGCGGCGTTTCGTCGAGACGGATCTTGCGCAATAAACGTCCGACTCGGGTGATGCGGGGGTCGTCTTCGCTGGCCCACACAGGACCGGTGCGCTGTTCGGCATCTACAGACATCGAGCGGAATTTATAGAGCATAAAGACCTTGCCATCCTTGCCCACCCGTGCCTGGCGAAAGAGCACTGGCCCGGGAGAGTCCATCTTGATGCTGAGGGTAGCCACGGCCATCACCGGAGCCGAGAGGATCAAGCCCATGAGGGAGAGTCCCACATCGAGGATGCGCCTGATAGTTTCCGTCAAGAGAGTTTTCACTGGCCCATCTGAGAATATCAGCCACCCTGGGCGTAGAGAGTTGATGACGATCTTGTCGGTCAGTTTTTCGAAGAACGACGGCCATTCCTCGACCTGGATACCGCGGAAGCGGCACTCCAGGATGTCATGCACAGGAAGGCTGCCACGCATGTTGGTGAGAGCTACCAATATGATGTTTGGGTGGAGCTGCTCCACTATGCCGAGCAGCTCGTTGACTTTGCCGCAGAGATCATACCCAGGCGGCAGGTGGTCCTGAGCCACAGGATTGTCGTCTAAGAAGCCGACGATGCGGAAGGGAATAGTGTCATGATGGCCTTCATAGGCGATTATGACGTCGGCCAGGTCGGTGCCAAGCACCAGCACCCGTTGCTGGAGCAGCTGATGGGAGATGAGGATACGGCTCAGGAGTCGGAATGCCGTGAGCCCCAGAGTCGATGAGACGGTGAGGCTGATAAAGGCCATGCAGCTGAACCGTAAGGACGGTATGGCATACCCGATTGCGGCAGTCAGTCCGGCCGCGACCACTGCTGCAAGTCCTACTCGGAGAACGAGCTCCCCTTTGTCGAACTGGAGCTGAAAATGATAGAGGTCGGCGAGATAGAAGAGCAGCAAGGTCGTGGCCGCAAGCACCATAACCTTGGACCAAAATACGCCTTCTCCGACCCAATCCACCCACCAGTAGGTCAGCGCCACCGATGCCAAGAGCATCGCGAGGTCGCCAGTGAGAATGATGAAGAAAATATTCGAGATGTAGTGGCGAGAGATCCGAATCAAGGCTCGACTCGACATCGTCGTTGGGTTGTGAAGATCTTGCCAATCGACCGTGGTAGCAAGGCATAGTACGACAAGGAAGCCACATCCTGAAAGTGCCGAAGCCAGTGCAGGCCCTTGGAAGTCGGAGCCAAGGCTTCGCCCCCTTCGATTTCGCTCCCTCTTGCCGGGAGTTCAATCATCTTTTCTGGAAAATACGCGACAGATGACAATAGATAGTTTGTCATTAAACGGAACTTATTATCATCATATGTCAATGCAGTCACCATTTGAGCAAACTATATGCCACAAGTCGACCCCGGCGCTGCCATAACGCCAGAATGCTAGGTTTAGCGCAGCCTTGCATGGGGAAGTAGGGTGGAACGGATGAGGAGGATGGCAGGCGTGCTGTCTCAGAACTGACTCAAGCTATGCACTCTTCCCAGCGCATTCGCCTTCCGCTAACAAAACGACATGATGCATCAACCCAGCAGAATTTTATCGATAAACCATGGCGGAACTCATGGAGTGCTTCGCCGTCGACGGCTGTCATTTTGTTAGAGAAGTTTCCATTCTCAAGGATAATACAATCTTATCGCGCTATTCTCAGAAATGAGACGCATTTGCGAGTATCTATAGCGCTTTTCGTGATCTGCTCCCCGAAAACTGGGCCACGTCATCTGTGAGAATCCTCTGATCCAGGGGATGACCCCCATGAAGGTCAGCCGGTGTTCGGCGGAGCAGATGATCCACCTGTGGCAGCAGGCTGAGCAGGGCGAACCGTCCATCGGCGCGCGGTGCCGGGAGCATGGCATCACAGCGCCGACCTGCGACCGCTGGCGCACGAAGTGCGGTGGCATGACGGTCCCAGCGGCCCAGCGCGTGTGTGAGTGGGCCCAGGAGAAGGCCCGCCTCACGCGGTTGCGCGCCGAGCGCGACCTGGCCGTGGACGCGCTGAAGGCCCTCCTGGGCAAACCATCGTCCCGGTGGCGGCCCGCCGTGCGGCCGTCCAGCTCGTGGTCGCCTGTGGGCTCTGGCCGCGTCGAGCCTGTGTCCTGAGGCCGCTGCAGCGCTCGGCGTTCGCCTAGCAGGCGCGCCCCGAGGGCCACGCGGAGCTGGCCCTGCCAGTCCACGAGGTGGCCCGACGGCATCCGCGCGAGGGAGACCGACGCGTGGGGGCGTTGCACCGACGGCACGGCCCGCGTGGGCCCAAGAAGCACGGGCAGCGGCGCTGGCAGCGGGCGACATGGCCGGTCCGCACGGGCACGCGCCAGCGACGACGGGCACGCCATACCGTGCGCCCGGGAGAAGCGACGCCGTGGCAGAGGCGCGCGTCGGGCTCGACCGTGATCGCCGGCCGGACAATGCGGCACGTCCGCCGCGTCGTTTGAGCGACCGCACCCCAGCAGAGTGCACGCAGGAGTGGTGTGAACGGCAGTCGTCATCCGATGGAC
>JBKPCR010000100.1:0-10534 GCA_046727435.1 bacterium
CCACCCAGCGCCTCCGGCAGCCGTTTCCGCGTGTGCGCGTTGACGCCAGGCCTCCACGGGAAGAGCCGTAGGCGGTCGTGCCGCACGTCCGGATCGGTGCGGGGGGGCCGGGTAACTGGCATCCCTACCGCGATAGCTTAGAAGCCGTCTAGAAATACACGTTACAAGTAGGGTTTCGGGGTTATAGTCGAGTCCATGAAAGATCACCTGCCAATCGCCGAAAAGTTCAAGGCCCTGGGCCCGATCCTGAACGAGCCGGGACGGCGGCTGTGGGCTGCGACGGAAGCTATGGTTCTGGGGCAAGGCGGCGTCAGGCTTGTGGCCCAGGCGACAGGCCTGTCGCGACCGACGATCTACGCGGGTCTCCGGGAGCTGCGTGGTGAGCCGGCAGCCGTACCAAGCCGCGGCCAGGGGCGGATTCGCCGCGCTGGCGGCGGCCGCAAGACGCGAGTCGAGCACGACCCACCCCTGCTCACGGCTCTGGAAGCTCTGGTGGAGCCGACCACACGGGGGGAGCCGCCGTCGCCTCTACGCTGGACCTGCAAGAGTGTGCGCCGGCTGGCCGAGGAGCTGCGGGCTCAGGGGCATCAGGTCAGCCCGCAGGTGGTGGGCAATCTGCTCCATGAGGCCGACTACCGCTTGCAAGGGACGCGAAAGACGCGCGACGGCGGCAAGCATCCGGACCGCAACGCGCCGTTCGAGCGCATCGCCGCCCGTGTGCTGGACTTCCAGCAGCGCAACCAGCCGGTCATCTCCGTCGATGCCAAGAAGCAGGAACTGGTCGGCGACTTCAAGCACGCCGGACGTGAGTGGCACCTCAAGGGGCAGCCTCCACAGGTGCGCGTCGACGACTGCATCGACCCCATGCTCGGCAAGGCCATTCCCTACGGGGTTTACGACGTGCGCGCCAACCTCGGCTGGGTCAGCGTCGGCGTGGCCCATGACACCCCGGCCTTTGCGGTCGCGACGATCCGAGCCTGGTGGCGGCAGATGGGCTCGAAGATGTATCCAGAGGCCCGAGAGCTCCTCATCACCGCTGACAGCGGCGGGAGCAACAGCCCCCGCGCGCGGCTCTGGACGCTCGAACTGCAGCGCTTCTCCGACGAGAGCGGCCTCTGCGTCTGTGTCAGCCACCTGCCGCCGGGCACGAGCAAGTGGAACAAGATCGAGCACCGCCTGTTCTGCCACATCACCGCCAACTGGCGTGGCAAGCCGCTGGAGCGCCTCGAGGTGGTCGTCAGCCTCATTGGCGACCCCAACACCTCGGCGGGCCTGCGGATCCAGGCGGCTCTGGACGCTGGCCAGTATCCGAAAGGCATCAAGGTCAGCGAGGCCGAGATGAAAAAGGTGCAGATTGACCGAGCCCATTTCCATGGCGAGTGGAACGACACGATCCTTCCGCATCGTGACTCGAAATCGAACACGACGATACCTCGTAAATCGTAAAACTTATTTCTAGACGGCTCCTTAGCTCTTAGCATCGATGGCGACAGCGAGACTTAATGGTAATTCGCTGGCAGGAAACTTGGGGGAAGTTACGCCATTGAGGACTCTGGAGATAGCGGCAGAGAGTGACTGCGCATTGATGGGCTTCGGAATGTAATCATCCATTCCAGACGCAAGACACCGTTCCTGATCGCCTTTCATGGCATGAGCGGTAAGGGCGATGATGGGCAGATGACCGCCGCGCTGGCGTTCCTGCTCGCGGATCAGCGCTGTCGCTTCCAATCCATCCATGTCGGGCATCTGCACATCCATGAGCACCAAGTCAATTGGTTGTTGGGCAAGGGCAGCGATCACCTCCCGCCCCGTGCTCGCGACGATCATAGTATGTCCATACTTCTCCAACAAGCGGACAACTAGTCGTTGGTTGACGATGTTATCCTCAGCTAGCAGGATTCGCAACCGTCGCTGCCGAGTCATCTCAAGGCGATGTGGCGAGCCATAGACCTCGTGACGACGAACCGTCTGTGCCGCTTCTACTTCCTGTACTCCAGGCCGCCCCAAGGCCGTGATCATCGCCTCCCAAAGCTCTGATCGGGTAATCGGCTTGTGTAGGTAGAAAGTCACGCCAGTCTGCCGGCAGCGGGCTTCGATATTGCCTTGGTCACCGGAGCTGAGCATCAGGATGGTTACCCCCTTGAGGCGAGGATTGTATGTAATCCGTTCTGCCACAGCGAAACCATCCATGTCAGGCATCTGTGCATCGAGGAGAACCAGGGGAAATCGCTGGCCTGCACTCTCAGCATGTTCCAGGAAGTTCAATGCTGCCCCCCCACTTTCGAAGACGGTTGGCCGCATCCCCCAATGTATGAGTATGTCGTGCAGGATGCGTCGATTGGTCGCGTTATCATCGACAATCAGCACGGGGAGGTCGCACACGTTCACTTTCTCTTGACCCACTGATGTCGTTAATGCCGGACTCTGGACTGCAAACTGAGCGGTAAAGTGGAAGGTGCTCCCCTGACCCACCACGCTCTCTACCCACAGTTCTCCTCCCATCAACTGTGTGAGATGAGAAGCGATGGCCAGCCCAAGGCCGGTACCACCATGTTTCCGGGTCGTGGAACCATCAGCTTGAGTAAAGGGCTCAAAAATCAAACGATGCTTCTCTTCCGGAATCCCCATTCCTGTGTCCCGTACCGATACGTGCAAGACCATCGCCCTATCCTCACCTGCCTCCGCTACCGAATCCTGCTGCTCTGTTTTCTGCTGTCGTCGGACTTCCACCACCACTTCCCCCTCATCGGTGAACTTGATGGCATTTCCTACCAGGTTGACGATAATCTGGCGTAAGCGCCCTGGATCACCCACCAGAGCGTCTGGTACGTCGGCGTCTACTTCTGAGGCCAGTTCTAGTCCTTTCTGGTGCGCTCGCAGAGCCAAGGTTTTGAGTGTGGTCCCCACATTCTCGCGCAAGGCGAAGGGCACAGGCTCCAGCTCTAACTTGCCGGCTTCAATCTTTGAGAAGTCAAGGATATCGTTGAGGATGGTGAGCAAGGAGTCAGCTGATGCTTTCACCAGCGTCAGGTATTCTCGCTGCTCGGCAGTGAGCTTGGTATCGAGTGCGAGTTCGGTCATCCCAATGATACCGTTCATCGGCGTGCGGATCTCATGGCTCATATTGGCTAAGAATTCGCTTTTCAGTCGGTTGGCCGCCTCAAGCCGGCCATTTGTCTGCTGGAGCGCCTCGGTCCGTTCATCGACCATCCGTTCCAACTTACTCATGTAGTGCCGAAGGCTTTTTTGCAGATGCGCTTTCTCCAGCGCGCGCGCAATTGTAGCCTTCATCAGTTCGAATTCGAACGGCTTGGAGAGATAATCATAGGCCCCTTTGCGCAGAGCGTCGATGACTGATCCTGCCGATACATATGCTGTCATCACCACCACAACGGTTTCCGGTGAGTAAGCTTTCAGATATTCTAGAACCTGGAAACCATCTATCTCCGGCATGACGAGATCCGTGATCACGAGATCAAAGGACTCTTGTCGTAGCCGTTTGATCCCTTCAGCACCATTCTGAGCTGTCGTAACATGGTAACCTTCGCTCTGTAGTAGGGTCTGCAAATTATCCCGCAAGCGTGCTTCATCTTCAATGATGAGAATGACAGGCTGTTCACTCATGAATCCCGACTCCTTGTGCATCGTTCCTCAATGGGAGCGATAACACTTCGGCTTTGCAGGCTGCCAAGATCACCCGAAACGTACTTCCCTTGCCGACTTCGCTCTCAACTTCGATACGTCCATGGGCATTTTTGATGATGCCATATAAAACAGATAAGCCAAGTCCCATTCCCCCTTGATCCGCTTTCGTCGTGAAGAAGGGATCAAACAGGTAGGGGATATGTTCTGGCGCGATACCGCATCCACTGTCCATGATACTCACTTCCACGCCTGCATCCGCTGGAGCGGTCTGAATCCTCAGGTGCCCTCCGCTGGGCATGGCATCCTCGGCATTACGCACTAAGTTAAAGAGCACCTGCTTCAAGTGATCTGGAGACATCTGCGCCCGTGGGACTGCCGGATCAAGCATGACGCTAAGGGAAATCTGCTTTTCTTGGAGATTCTGCTCTAGCAAGAGCTCCAGGCTTTGGATCACAGCATTCACGTCCGCTACCTGCTCGATGGGGCTGGGGCGCGAGAAATCGAGCAACTCTCGGAGGATACGAGCAATCCGATTGATTTCCTCCTCGATCGTCTTCAGATGCCCATTGGGCAGGTCATCCTCATGACTCTGATTTCTCAGAATGCAAATAGCCGTCTTGATAATCGCGAGAGGGTTATTGACTTCGTGAGCCACCCGCGCTGCTAGCTTGCCCACAGCCGCCAGCCGTTCACTCTGCAGGAGTTGTTGCTGAGTCTCCTGCAATCGGCAATTAGTTTCCTCCAGGCGTTGTTTTTCCTCGGCCAAATGGGCAAGATGGCGCTGCAACGACGTGCGCATCCGCTCAAAAGCCTCTGCCAAGTAGCCGATCTCGTCGCTGGCATCAACTTGAATGGGACGATCGTAGGCACCACCTGCGAATTGATGGACTCCTACCACCAATTGACCAACCGGCTTAGAGATGCGCATGGCCAGAAAGACAGCAAGTGACGTGCCACAGAATATCGAAGCTAGGCTGAGCAGGGCGAGATCGCGTCTGGTCTGATGGATAAGTCCATAGGCACGATCGAGGGAAAATCCTAACCGAATCGTTCCCCACTTCTTGGGGCTCCCCGGGGCATAGACCGGAATGGCCACATCATAGCCCGGCTCTTTAGTCTGAGGCATCAAAATGTGCTGCACCAACGGTGTGTCGGCCGCAAGGGCTTGCTGACTCACGGGATCATCGAGCGTTTTGCCCTGGAGTTCGTTGCGTCCACTGAATGCCGCGACTTTTCCATCCCGCAGATGGGTGACGGTATACACCACGTCCGCTTCGCTAGTCGTCACATTCTCTGACGCCTGTTCCAGCTTGACGAAGTTGTAGCTCAGCAAATATCCTTCACTCAGAGCAGCTAAGTTGGTTCCCAGTGATAACGCGCGTAATCGCGTTTGCTCCAAAATGGCGCGACGCTGATGTCCCTCTACCACAAACGTCACCGCCCCCATCAGGACAATTTCCAGGGACACGATGAGGACGATAAACTTTACCCGCAAGCTGCCTCGGAGAAGCTGGAGCGTCCGGCGAGGCAGATTCCTGAGCATATTCCATAGCCTGCTCTTGACTCCGCTTATACGAGCTAGCGGCGGCAATGGCAGCGTAAGATTACCGCACAGTCTTGACATTAGATGCTGTCCCCGTGCCTAGCCCTGTAGAGGTGCCCTTCAGCCAGATCTTGTTCATTGGAATCCACCGATCGCCCAAGAGGCTGACCTCTACTCCTTGCACATAAGGCTGATACAAGTACTCAAAGATGTGGTTGTGCTGGGTAATCCAGGGTGCATCTTCCATGACGATGCGCTCTGCTTCACGGTAGAGTTTGACCCGCTGCGCATAATCCGTTTCCTCCCGGGCTTCCTCCAGTAATTGATCTACTCGGGGATTGCGGTAGGACATATAGTTGGGCTGACCGGCAGAATGGAGGAGGGTGAAGAAAAAATTATCAGGGTCTGGCAAATCCGCGTACCATGCCACGCGGAACATGGGCAGCTTGCGCCGCCGTAACATGGCGTCGTAGGCCTTCCATTCCGGCGCATAATGAATCTCCATTTTTACCCCAAGCTCGGCCAGATACCCTTGGTAGGCCGCCATCTCGGCATTCGTACTTTCAGCTTTGGATACCGTCCACAATTGCACCACTGGAAACCCAACCCCGTTCGGATATCCTGCCTCTGCCAAGAGCTGCTTTGCCTTGAGAGGATTGTAGTAGTAGCCTCGCAGATCCGGATCGTGCCCGGGCATACCAGGTGGGAGCGTCCCATTTGCCGGCAGACTGCCCATTTTGGTGATCTCCCGGACGATCGCTTCCTTGTTCACGGCATAATTGAACGCCTGGCGCACGCGCTTATCATCGAAGGGTTTGATCTGGGTGTTAAAACCGATATAGAGGAGACCAAGCATCGGTCGCCGGAACAGCTGATACTGCTGGTACCGAGGATCGCTATGGACCTCCTCCGTCTTCCCACTAGGGATCATCGCTTCTTCCAGATTTCCCGCGAGGAATTGGGCGAATGCCTCCTCGAACGTCCCACCGATCTTGAACACGATGGCATCAAGGAAGGGTCGTCCCTCGTAGTGGTCCTTATTTGCTTCCAGGACAATCTCTTTGCCCGCTTCCCATCGGACAAACTTGAACGGTCCCGTCCCCACTGGAGTTCGCGCAAAGCTGTCACCCAATCTTTCGACCTCTTCCCGCGGGACCACTGCGGCATTGGCCAGACCAAGGACAGTCAACGAGGGGGCAAAAGGCTCCTCAAGAACGATCTGCAGGGTGTAGCGATCAACTACTTTCAGCCCCCGGACATTCGCCGCTTTCCCCTCCATAAAATCATTCGCACCCTGAATACGCCGGAAATACTCGCTTGAGGGGCTGGGCTTTTTAGAATCGAGCAGTCGGGTAAAGGAGTAAACAAAATCCTCTGCCGTCACCTCACGGCCATGGTGAAACTTCACCCCTCGGCGCAAGGTAAAGGTCCAGCTGAGCCCATCTCGAGAAGCTTCCCAAAACTCCGCAATGGCTGGGATGGGATTGAGATGGGCATCAAACTGGACCAGTCCGTCGACGATCTGTCTGACGACGGTGCGGCTATAAATATCATTCACAAACGCTGGATCTAAGGTTGTGGGATCGTTTGCCAGGGCTCGGCGGTAAGTCCCTCCGAACTTTGCCCCTGCACTTACGTTCGTCGACGTTTGCGCCAAGGCGAAGACGCTTTGGATGAGTAGACAGCAGAAGATCGACAGGCACATCTGGTGTCCTATACGAGCTCGCATGACCATCTGACCTCCTAAGCCCTTGTTTCTGGCTTCCATACCCCCACGCGCCCCTTAGGGAAGGCCCAGCAACTTGTTGACCATTTTATCGACGGCGATCAGTCCAGCTCCCTGGAGCTTGGACGAATAGCCGAGATCGGTGGCCGTCGTGCGCAGGAGATTCATGACTTCGTCAACGGAAAGCCCCGGTGCTAGCTGTAACACCGTAGCAACTGCCCCGGTGACATGCGCGGTGGCCTGACTGGTCCCGCTTCCCACGCCATAGCCTCCGCCGGGGATGGTAGAAAGGATCTTGCCAGATGCACCGGATCCGCCGGGGGCCACAACGCCTATCTCCGACCCAGACCGGCTATAGTTTGTCACATGATTGTAAAGGTCTGTGGCTCCCACAGCGAGAACCCAGGGATAGCGGGCAGGGTAATTGACGCCCCCCTGCAAGGGATCCAAGAAGGTATCACAGCCGATCTTTCTCCCGGAGTCATCCCCACCGGAGTCATCCCCACCGGAGTCATCCCCACCGGAGTCATCCCCACCGGAGTCATCTCCGCCCGAGTCATCCCCACCGGAGTCATTCGCCCCAGAGTCGTTGGGGGTAAATGTGCAGCGGTTGCCAGCGGCGGCCACCATGATTACCCCAGTCTGGTAGAGGTTTTTGGTAACGGTTTCCAGTAGTGGGCTATCCTCTGAGAACGAGAGGCTCATGTTTACCACTCGAAGACCTTGGCCAGCAACCCATTGCAGGCCATTGATGAGATCAGAAACATAGCCATGGCCGGTTGAGTCGAGCACTTTCACCGCCACAAGCGCCGGACGAGAGGCTACCCCGATGATCCCCTGACCATTCGACGCCGCGGCGATGATTCCAGCCATCTCAGTCCCGTGACCGATGTAGTCCTGGTAGTCAGACGGATCCTCGGCGGCACGGGCGTTATATCCGCCGACGATGTATGGCGACAGCTCGGGATGTGTTGTATCGATTCCACTATCGACGATGGCCACCGTAGGCCTTGATACACTCAGTGAAGTGACGAGATCGGCGACCAGAGGCGTGCCGATCCGGTCAACCCCCCAAGGGAAGAGCTCTGCGGCGGGAGGTTCCACAGGCGTCATAGATACGACATGATCCGCTCCGATTACATAATCGTTGTACACCCCTACCACGGCTCGATTGCGCTGCAAGGCTTTCAATGCTTGAAGTGCTCGCCCCGCAGGGAGTTCGATAGCGACGCCGTCGATGATCGGCAGATTATGCAAGACACGCGCGCCGGCCTGCTTGGCCATCTGTTGCCGAGCCTGCCCGGAAGTTCCCTTCTGAAAAACCACGATCTTTCTGCGACCCTCCACCGGGTGGCCGAATGCTGCCCCTCCGAGGATGACCATCGATACCACTACGTTGACGAGAAACCTGAACCATACAGCCTGTTTCATGCTACTTCCCTCGCAAAAGCCTCTCTGTCACAGATAGAAAACACGATTGTGGACATCCCTTATGTCATCCTTGCAGCCTGTGGACAGCATTTGTTCTTACGACAGCGGTGAGCCGGAACGCGGACGCTATCGTGCAGGTAATCATTACTTGGCTCTGGTGTTCTGGACCTACAGCAACTCGGCAGGACACGAGATGCTCGGCAATATTAACCATTCGAAAGGCGGCTTGGGGGATATCCATGGTGCACGGCACAGGGATGAACAAGGTACCCGTATGCGCGCAGTGCCCATGCTATCGTCCATGTGTGTCTCAGACTTGAATCCGCCGCTTCCATGGGCTGTACCTCCCATTGTCCTACACTGTTGATTGTGATACACTCTCGCCACACTTCGCTGCGACACTGGATAGGGATGTTCTGCTGCAGCGCGCCGTAGGGCGCGATGCCTTCCAACTCTATAATCCAGAGGATGACAGCATGACCAAACGATTCAGCGCGGTCTTTTTCGATGCGGCCAATACGCTGTTGTATCCCGAACCTCCAGTCGGCGAACTGTATGCCCGCACAGCCAGAAAATATGCGGTTAACGTCAGTGCTGTCGACGTGCAGACGCAATTTCGGCGCAGTTGGGAGGCGCTGCAAGTCAAGGCGGTAGGCGATCCGGTGCGTTATGGCATCGGTGAAGCGGATGGTAGGCGCTGGTGGTATGCGCTGGTGGCTGAGACGTTCCGACCTCTGGGCATGCCACAGCCTTTTGACGTCTTCTTCGATGAGCTCTACAATCTATTTGCAGACCCGGACGTCTGGCGCGTGTATCCGGAAGTATTCGAGGTGTTGCAGGCCTTGAAGGCACGTGGCCTGACTATGGGGGTGCTCTCCAACTGGGATATTCGTTTGGGCCCATTACTCGATGGACTCAGCCTCAAGCCCTATTTTGACCACGTCGTTCTGTCGGCCGTGGTGGGATGGGAGAAGCCTCATCGGCGCATCTTTGAATCAGCGATTGCGCTTGCAGGCGTCCCGGCGGACGAAGTCCTGCATGTCGGCGATAATTATCGGCAGGATGTCGTCGGAGCGCAGCAGGCGGGCATGTATGCTGTATGGTTACGGCGGCGCGGCGCACAAACGGCCGATTGCCCGGTAATTAGCTCGTTACGCGAGCTTGTGACGATCATCGATGGTACCCATGATATTCCCCCCTCTTGATGAGGGAGGACCCGGGTGGGAGGGAGAGCTGACTAGTCTCGTATAGTGCCGATGATGACGCGCTGAGCGAAAGGCGTCGCGCCGGGTTTCAACCCTGGCCTGTTACCGATCCCTCAAGGACTTGATCCACAATGAATATCCTAGATCGCCGACATACCTGGTTGCATACCCACTTTCTCACCGACTGCGAACGCCTGCCCCCACATCGCGTACGGGAGATCGAGAGTCAAATCATCCCGGTCTTGCGGAATCTGGGGATCGTCTACGACATCCACTTTGATGCCCATCGCGATGACCCCGGCGTCCGCATCGTCCTCGAATGTATCCCGTTGCCAAACACCCTCGAGTTGATCCAGCTTGAGCTCAAGCGCATCGTCCAGCCGATTCCTGCCAAGCCTCGCGAGATGCACATCATCACCTTCGATCGACCCGCCGCTGGAGGAGAAACGGGGGCGCCCACTCCAAGCTCTTCGAGTGTGACACCGGAAGCGGGGAGCAAGGAGTGAAGTCACACCCACTTGCCGCCTATCCGGCCGCCTGGACGATCTGTCCCATGCGTTTCTTGCTCGCATTTGCACAAGGCGGGATCCTGAGCCCACTTCTTCCCCTGCTGCGGGAGACCTTCCACGTCGGCTACGGCGAACTCGGATTGCTCATCTCCATGTTTGGCCTAAGCCGTGTGGCGATGGACATCATGGCCGCCTATCTGCTCAGTTGGATCCCTTTGTTCAGATTGCTCTTGTTGGGGATCATGATCACCGGTTTCGGATCGCTTCTCTGCGCCTTGGCGCCTGGTTTCTACTGGTTGGTCAGCACCCGTGTACTGGTCGGGCTTGGCGTCAGCATTACGACGTTGGCTGGGCTCACAGTCATCATCGAATCGACCCCGCCGACCGCCCAGGGGCGTGCCAATAACCTCTTGGAATTCTCGGCGATCGGCGGCAGCGCAGTCAGTCCGACATTGTCGGGGCTGATGGCCTCGCT
>JBKPCR010000101.1:0-18928 GCA_046727435.1 bacterium
GCGCATACGTTGATATTCTTTATCCGTCAGGGTTTGGGCCGGGGCCACGGTGATGCTGTCGCCGGTGTGCACACCCATGGGGTCGAAATTTTCGATCGAGCAGATGATCACCACATTGTCGCGCAGATCGCGCATAACCTCCAACTCAAATTCTTTCCAGCCAAGCACCGACGCTTCAATGAGGATTTCGCGATTAGGGCTGGCGTTCAGTGCCCATTCGACATGTCGCTCGAATTCTTCCTGGTTATAGGCGATGTTCCCCCCCGTACCACCCAGCGTGAAGGAGGGGCGAATGATCACTGGGAACCCCAACGTGCTGGCGATGGCCTGTGCCTCATCATGCGAGTGGGCATGACCGCTGGCCGGCACCTCCAGGCCAATACGTTGCATCGAGGCTTTAAACAGCTCCCGGCTTTCGGCTTTACGGATGGCGTCTAGCTTCGCGCCGATCAATTCCACTCCATAACGTTCGAGCACACCGGATTCGGCGAGCGCCACGGCGATGTTGAGCGCGGTCTGACCGCCCATCGTCGAGAGTAGTGCATCGGGGCGTTCACGGGCGATGATCTGCTCAACGATCTCGGGGGTGATGGGTTCAATATAGGTGCGATCGGCCATCTCAGGGTCAGTCATGATGGTGGCAGGATTGCTGTTCACCAAAACGACCTGATAACCCTCCTCCTTAAGTGCTTTACACGCCTGTGTCCCCGAGTAATCGAATTCGCACGCCTGGCCGATGATGATGGGCCCCGCACCCACGATCAGAATTTTCTTGATGTCCATCCGCTTGGGCATACAACCGATTCCTTCTCCCTACGACTGCCGTCGACCTATGGCATTCATGTACAGTGGGGGCAGTGCACACACGGTTCTCAGCTATGGACGGGCGAGAAGACCTCGATCCCGCTGCACTCTATTGCGATTCGTCGTATACTCGCCGAGTATGGTTCTGAAGCGCTCAAACAGATACCTGGAGTCATGCGGCCCTGGCGAGGCCTCAGGGTGATATTGGACGGAGAAGACGGGTAGGTCACGGTGACGCATGCCTTCGACGGTATGGTCGTTCAGATTCAGGTGCGTCACCTCGACCTCGGCTGGCAAGCTGTCAGCATCTACTGCAAAACCGTGGTTCTGCGCGGTGATTTCGACCTTGTGCGTCGACAAGTGCATGACTGGTTGATTGCCACCACGATGACCGAATTTGAGCTTGTAGGTCTTGCCCCCCAAGGCCAGCCCGAGAATCTGGTGTCCGAGGCAGATGCCGAAGATCGGTTTGACGCCGATGAGCTGTCGCACCGCCTCGATGGCATACGGCACCCCTTCGGGGTCTCCGGGGCCATTGGAGAGAAAAATGCCATCTGGATTGAGCTGCAGCGCCTCGGATGCCGTGGTACTGGCAGGTACGACGGTGACGTCGCAGCCGCTGTTCACCAGCTTGCGCAGGATGTTGCGTTTAATGCCGAAGTCATAGGCCACGACGCGAAACCGCTCACGGGGATCGGCGATGTCCTGGGCATAACCCATCGGCCAGCACCATTCGCCATCGCTCCAGGCGTACGGTCCATCGCAGGTCACCTCGCAGACCAAGTCACGTCCGATCAACCCTGGAGACGCTTGGACTCGGGCGATCAGGCTGTCGGGATCGAGATCAGTGGTCGAAATCGCCCCCCGCATCGCCCCCCGGATCCGCAGATGGCGGGTGAGGGCGCGGGTGTCGAGGCCCTGGATGCCGATGACGCCGTGCCGCTGGAGCCATTCCTCTAGACCACACTGCGCACGCCAATTACTGGCACGTTTACTGCCTTCTTTGACGATAAACCCTGCGACCTGAGGCCGCACCGATTCGAGGTCAGCCTCATTGATGCCATAATTCCCCATCAAGGGATAGGTCATGCAGACGATTTGACCTTTGTAGGATGGATCAGTCAGCACTTCCTGGTAGCCCGTCAGGTTGGTATTAAAGACCACCTCGCCGAAGGTCTCGCCAAGTGTTCCGAAGGGTTTGCCCGAGAACATGGTACCGTCTTCAAGGGCTAATAGAGCCTGCTTCATGGACGCTCCTTCCCCTATGTACCCGATGATTTCCGCCCCCTGCGCGCTCGTGTACGGCGTTCCCCTGCAGGTGCGGACATAGAGGTCATCCGTTCAGGCCCGCGCGAGTATACGACTTTGCCGGCACAGAGCGTCATCACCGCCCGGCCCTTCAGCGTCCAGCCGTGGAACGGCGAGTTCCGAGATTTCGAGCGAAATTCCCGCCGATCGACGACGTATTCCGTCTGGGTATCGATCAGCGTCACATCTGCATCCGCCCCCACCTGCAAGGTGCCTTTAGCCAGCCCCAAGACCTGGGATGGCCCCCAGGTGAGCTTCGCGATGGCAACGGTGAGGGTCAGGACACCTTCATTGACTAGCCGTAAGGTTAACGGCAGAGAGGTTTCCAAACCGATGATCCCCACCGGCGCCTGGTCGAATTCGACTTCTTTGTCGGCGAGGTCATGCGGTGCATGATCAGTGGCGATCGCATCGATGGTGCCATCTTTGAGCGCTTGTCGCAAGGCCTCGACATCAGCTGCAGTGCGCAAAGGTGGATACATCTTGGTATTCGGATCATAGCCCCGCACCGCCTCATCGGTCAGGAACAGATGATGCGGCGTGACTTCGGCCGTGACGCGTAGCCCTCTGGCTTTGGCATCATGGACTAAGCGGACCGCCCCGACCGTGCTCACATGGGCGATATGCAAGCGTCCACCGGTCAACTCGGCCAATGCGATATCGCGTGCGACCATGATATCCTCGGCCTGTGCAGGAATGCCGCGTAAACCGAGTTCCGTGGACACCCGCCCCTCATGCATCACCCCGTGCGCCGCGAGTTGGGTGTCCTCACAATGCGAAATCACCGGGAGTCCGAACATGCCCGCATATTCCAAGGCGCGGCGCATCAATTGACTGTTCATCACCGGCTTTCCATCATCGGAGATGCCAACCACCCCCGCCTGGTTCAACTCGCCGATTTCCGCCAGACGTTCCCCCGCCAGGCCTACAGAGACGGCGCCGATCGGAAACACCTGCACCAAGCCGACGGCACGCGCTTTGTCGAGAATATACTCGGTGACTGCCGCATCGTCATTGACCGGATTCGTATTGGCCATGCAGGCAATAGCGGTGAAGCCGCCAGCCACGGCGGCCGCAGAACCGCTCTCGATGCTCTCCTTGTATTCATAGCCGGGTTCGCGCAGATGGGTATGGATGTCGATCAAGCCAGGTACCACCAGCAAACCATGCGCATCGATCACTTCCAACGGGGTAGAGAGCGTCGAACCCTGCCGCTGCCAGGCCATCTCTGCAGCATCCCCGCCGACCGAGACAATTTTGCCGGTGTCGATGAGGAGATCCATCACGCCGTCGAGATTGGCGCTAGAATCGAGGACGCGTCCACCGCGAATCAAGATGCTCACGCCTGCAGCCCTCCCTCACCCCAACCCTCTCCTGGAAGCAAGACGGCTATGGCCACGGCGCCCCTCACAACCCCGGTCCCCCAGTCAGGAGGTACAGCAGCGCCATACGGAGAGCGACGCCATTGGCAACCTGGTCAAGAATCAATGAGTAGGGGCCTTCTGCCACCTCCGGAGCGATCTCAACACCGCGATTAATTGGTCCAGGGTGCATGATAAGCACATCAGGCTTGGCCTGATCCAAACGTTTGAGGTTGAGCCCATAGAGCTGCGAATATTCTCGCAGCGAAGGGATCAACCCCTTCTCTTGACGCTCCAGTTGTAGGCGCAGGACCATGATGATATCGGCGTCACAGAGGGCAGTATCGAGGTCCGTGCAAGCGTGCACCCCCAGCGATTCCACCTGCATTGGCAAGAGGCTGGCGGGACCGCAGACGCGCACTTCCATGCCCATCGCGCGCATCGCGAAGATGTTCGAGCGCGCCACGCGGCTATGAGCGATATCGCCGACGATGCTGACGCGCAACCCTGCCAACGCGCCTTTGCGCTGACGGATCGTGAACAGGTCGAGAAGGGCCTGGGTAGGGTGTTCATGGGTCCCATCACCGCCGTTGATCACCGCGCTTGGGACATGGCGGGCCAGGAAGTGTGGGGCACCGGAGGCTGGATGACGGATGACGATGACATCCGCGGCCATGGCTGCCAGTGTCAGAGCCGTGTCCTTCAAGCTTTCCCCCTTGGCCGCGCTGCTGCTGCTATTGGAGATATTGATGACATCAGCACTGAGCCGTTTGCCAGCGATCTCGAAGGACGTCCGTGTGCGTGTGCTCGGCTCGTAGAAGAGGTTGATAATCGTCTTACCTCGCAACGTAGGAACTTTCTTGACTTCTCGCGTGGACACCTCGAGGAACGACTCGGTCGTATCTAGCAGATAGCCAATCTCCGAGGCGTTCATCCCCTGCGTGCCGAGGATATCCTTGCGTGTAAAGGTCATGCAGATCTCCCTCCTTGCGTCCAAGGGGGTCACGCCTGGCGGCGACGTCGACGGGACTCTGGACGCTCCAGGATGACAACCTGCTCCATACCATCTTCCTCTCGCAGACGCACTTCGACCGATTCTGGCATCGCCGTGGGGACATTGCGACCGACATAATCAGCCCGAATGGGTAACTCACGATGGCCCCGGTCCACCAGGACCGCAAGCTGAATTGACCGAGGTCGCCCGAAGTCCATCAGCCCGTCGAGAGCGGCGCGGATAGTACGCCCAGTGAACAGCACATCATCGACAAGGATGACGCGCTTGCCGGTCAGTGGAAACGGAATCTCCGTCCGTTCGACCTTAGGATGATCGACGCGATGCCGCAGATCATCGCGGTAAAGCGTGACATCCATCACCCCCAGCGGCACGATTTCTCCCTCAATGGCGCGGAGCTTGTCCACTAGCCGCCGCGCCAGATGAATCCCCCGCGTCCGAATGCCGATTAGCACTACATCCTGGCAGCCTTTGTTATGCTCCAGAATTTCGTGGGCAATGCGTGTCAGGGCCCGATCGATCGCCACCTCGTCCATAATCACGGATTTCATCGTTGGGTCTGCCACAGCTCCCGCACTGGCTCAAAAAAAAACCTCCTTACCCACGGTAAGGAGGCCCACGATACCATCGACAAGAGAGGGAAATTTGCCACCTGCGTATCCTTCTAGCCTCTCAGGACTATTTTAAAGGAGTACAATTGAGCTCATCATACCCGCTTCAATGCATGCTGTCAAGGATGATATGAGCGCAGCGACACACGGTATCCGGCTTACGGGTTACCCTCATGCAGGGTGATCTCAATGAAGGCCCTATCCTTCAACTCATTTGTCCAGTCCTGGAAACGCTGCTCCATTTTCCCTTGGAGCAGACGGCGCTCGATCTCAGCTTTGATCTCTGGGAAGGGCTGCTCAGACCCTTTGCTAAAGGCTTCGATCTTGACGATGTGCAGGCCGTTAGGCGTGCGGATCACCTCGCTGATGTCGCCCTCCCGCATGGTGAAGATCACCTCTTCAAACTCCGGCAGCGCCTGCCCACGCCTGATAACTCCCAGATCGCCGCCGTTCGCGGCTGTCGCATCCTCGGAGTGGCGTTGCGCCAAATTGACGAAATCCCCCCCATTCCGGGCTTCCTCCAGCACCCGGGACGCACGTTCACGCACAGCATCCAGCTGTGGTGGCGGCGTGCCTGGATCGATACGGAAAAAGATGTGACGGACTCTGGCTTGGGCGGGTTGGTTAAATTCGTCTTGATGGGCCTTAAAATAGGCTTCCACCTCGCTAGCATCGACCGAGACACGGGAGCGCACGGCCTGATTCATCAAACGCGCCAGGATAATCTGCTCGCGTAAACGGTCCTTGTAGTCCTGGAGCGTAAGTCCCTCGCGAGTCAAGAGATCGGTCAGCTGCTCTTGGGTCAGATTGTTGCGGGTTAGCACGTCTTTGAGGGCGGCATTGATGTCGTTGTCCGAGGCACTGATGCCGATCTGGTTGGCGTATTGTAGCTGCAAGCGCCTGAGGATCAGCTGATCAAGGAACTCACGTTCGGCACGCTGGACCTGGGACTCAAGTTCCTTGCCAGTGTAATTTGCCCGTAGACGTTCGAAGAGTGGGAGCCCTTCTTCCTGCAGTTCGCTCAGCGTAATGACGTCGTCATTCACCCGGGCGACGATGCGATCGATCATCAACGCTTGTCCGGGTTGGCTATCCCAACAGCATAAGAAGAAGGCCGTGAAGACGATGACGAGCAAAACGCGCCAGGGCGCGTTAGTTGACTGAGCTTGAAGCTTTCGTCGTAGTTTCACGCCCTTCCTTGCCTCCTCGGGGGATTTCGATCCCGACGATGACCATCATACCGGGTTTGAGGAGTCCATCGACGCTATCGACAGTAATACGAACGGGGATACGCTGCTCGACTTTGGTAAAATTCCCGGTGGGGGGAAAGAGGGCAAATTCTGAAATGGCGGCGGCCCCGATGCTCTCGACTATACCCCGGAAGATGCGGCTCGGGTACGCATCAACCCAGACATCGACAGGGCTACCGACATGCACGTCGCGGATATAGGTCTCCTTCACATTGGTGAGTACCCACACATCTCGAGGATCGTTCACCACGAGAATTGGTTGACCGCGCTGGACCATCTCTCCAAGCTCGACGCGCTTACGACTGACCACCCCGTCGATCGGGCTATGAATGACGGTATTCTCCAGACGTAATCGGGCGGCAGCAACTTTCGCCGCTTCCTCTTTCAGCTTGGCTTCGAGCAGCTTGATCCGTTCGCGTTTGAGATCCTCAATCCCGGCGTTGGCAATGGCGAGCTGATAGGCGGCTTCGGTTTCTTTCACCTCCGCTCGCAACGTGGTCACGCGGCGTGACTGCAGCTCAACCATCTTCTCCGATCCGATGGTGGCAGCGTGGCGAGCCTTGGCTTGCTCCACTCCTTCGCGGGCAGACGTGTACCGTGCGGCTGCCTGATCAACGGCAACTTGTGTCTGATCGCGTCTCTCGGTGGCGATAATGCCTTCGGCAAATAATCGTTTGGCGCGGTCGAGGTCGCTTTCCGCCGCCTTGAGGCCATGCTCCATCTCCTTGAGACGGGACAGGGTCCCTTTGTACGAGGCTTCGGCCTCGAGAATGCTATTCTTGCTCTTGTCACGTTCCAGGACGAGGTCGGTTTCCGCCTCGCTGAGCTTGCTCTTCTTCGCATCCACGAGCGCCTTGGCACGTGCGAGCTCGCTGCCCTGGCGTTGAATTTGCAAATCAAGGTCGCGTTGCGCTTCCAATAACTGCGTCTGCACCGCTTCGCACGCCGCCTCGGCTTGGGCCAGCTGCGTCAGATAGTCGGCTTGATCGATCTCAATCAGTACCATTCCCTTCTTGACTTCGTTCCCCTCATCGATGTGGACCTTACGCACAACGCCAGAGACTTCGGGGCTCAAGGACACCATCGCCCCTTTCACGCGGGCGTCATCAGTGTAGATGTGAGTCATGGTGTAAATCCAGTACTCGACGCCATACTTCGCCCCGATCACGACCCCAACAGCCAGAAACAGGATGGGAATCAGCAACCGCCAATTGCCAAAAATGCCTCTGAGCCGATCAACCATGATTCTCATCCTTCCCCGAGCATGAAGGCCATTTGTGACCTTGTCTGCTCTGGTCGCTGTCTGTCTCTACCGTAGTACAGTGGGAGGGAAATCGGTATGTGCAGGGTAAACGATTCGCGGTGCGCGCTGAGGACCCTGTCGTCACTGACATGAGCCGAATCGTATCACCCTACAGCAACTGCTGCAAGACTTTTTTGACGGCATTGCACACGGCTGCCCAGGTATCCTGCATGAGCCCCAGTTCGAGAGTATGCTCGGGGATGAAGCGTAACGTCCGCCGATGTTCATGCAGCAGCGCGACAATCTTTTCGGGCGGGACTGGGGTGACAGGATCGAACACAAAGATGACCGTCTGTTGCCGTCGCTCAATCTTCAACAATCGCAGCTGACGTGCGAGGGTCCGTAGCTCGACTAGGTGCAGTAGCTTTTCTACTGCCTCTGGCAAGACCCCGAACCGATCGATGAGCTCGGCCTGCAACTCTGCCAGCATGGCCTCGTTGTCGACAGCGTACAACCGTTGGTAGAGATCGAGGCGCTGCGCGGTGTTGGGGATATAGTCTTTGGGAAGGAAGCCACCGATCTTGAGCACGACCTGCAGCTCCTTCTCTTCCTCGACCTGCTCGCCCTTAAGCTCGCGAATGGTCTCTTCCATGAGTTTACAGTAGAGATCGAAGCCGACGGCGCCAATATGCCCAGATTGCTGGACGCCAAGGATATTACCGGCCCCACGGATCTCCAGATCGCGCATAGCCAGGCGTAACCCCGCGCCAAGATCGGCGAACTCCAGCATGGCCTTGAGCCGTTCCCAGGGCAGCCCCGCGAGCGTCTTCTCCCCAGGAATCAACAGATAGGCATAGGCCTGATCCTGATCCCGGCCTACCCGTCCGCGCAGTTGGTAGAGCTGGGCCAGGCCGAAATGATCGGCCCGATTGACGACAATCGTATTGGCGGAAGGAATGTCCAGCCCCGATTCGATGATGGTTGTGCAGAGGAGCACATCGACTTCGCGATTGATGAAGCGCACCATGACCCGCTCCAGTTGCTGCTCGGGCAGTTGGCCATGGGCCACGGCGATACGCGCCTGCGGGACGAGACGGTGCAGGTAGCGATACATGGCGCCAATGCTTTCCACGCGGTTATGGACGAAAAACACCTGGCCGCCACGCTCGAGCTCACGCATGATGGCCTCCTGGATCACCGCATCTCCGAATTTAAGCACATAGGTACGCACGGCGAGACGACTGGGGGGTGGGGTTTCGATCACGCTCATATCGCGGACCCCCACCATGGAGAGATGCAAGGTACGCGGGATGGGCGTGGCCGTGAGAGTGAGGACATCAACCTGCATGTAGCGTTGTTTGATGCGTTCCTTATGGGCGACGCCAAAGCGGTGCTCTTCATCGATGATCAGCAGCCCAAGATTCTGGAATTCCACGTCCTTCTGCAACAGTCGATGGGTGGCGATGACGAGATCCACCTTGCCAGTGCGCAGGCCTTCGACAACCTTCTTTTGCTCGATCGGAGGGCGGAAACGGCTGAGCATCTCGACCGAAATCGGATAGGAAGCAAAGCGTCTGGAGAAGGTGTGCCAATGTTGCAACGCCAAAATCGTCGTTGGCACCAGGATGGCCACCTGTTTCCCATCCATCAGGGCTTTGAAGGCAGCACGCAACGCCACCTCGGTTTTCCCATAGCCGACATCCCCGCAGACCAGGCGATCCATCGGATGCGGTTTTTCCATGTCGCCTTTGACGTCTTCAATAGCGCGTCGCTGATCCTCAGTTTCCTCAAACTCGAAGGCCTCGACAAACCCTTGATGCCAGGACGTATCAGGCGAGAACGCAAAACCTGGCTTCACCTCGCGCGCCGCATAAAGCCGCAACAGTTCCTGTGCGATTTCCCGGATGGCCGATTTCACCCGGCGTTTGGTCCGATTCCACGTGCCACTGCCGAGCTTGCTGAGCGCCGGGATCTCCCCACCGGCTCCAAGGTATTTCTGCACCAAGTGGAGCGCATCGATCGGCACGTAAACTTTGTCATGATCGGCGAACTCCAGGCTCAGGAACTCGCTCTCCTCGGCGCCCACTTTCAGGATCGTGGTGCCCCGGTAGAGGCCGATGCCATAGTCGAGGTGGACGATGTGGTCTCCCGGATTCAGATCTCGATAATTGAACAGACGCGCCCGAGCTGAAGGATGCGGACGGCGCTCGCGCGATCGTCGTGTTCCCCACATCTCGCCTGCATCCACACACATGAGCTGCGCTGCGGGTAAGACAAAGCCGCCGGAGAGGCTGCCGACGCAAATGCGCAGACTCGAAGCGGAGGGAATGGTGGCAGAAGTAGCCACTCGCGTCGCATGCGTTGGGACAGGAGTTGGCTGTGATGCCGGCGCGATGGCGGCCAGCAGGTCGGGCGGAGTGGTCAAGACCTCGGCCGCGAGCTCGGCCTCTCGGAGCAGATCTTGGATATGGCGGGCCTGCGTGAGACTCGCCGCCGCGATCAGGACAGTATAACCCTCCTGCAGACGCGTAGCCATCAGTTGGACGAGGGTCTCCCAGCGGCCCTGATACGATCCCAACCCATGACCGGTGAGGAGCTCGGTCTCCTGACTCTCACGCAGATCTCCTGCTAAGGTCTGTAGCACTATGCGTTGGCACACCTGGAAGCATTCGGCGACGAGGGAGACTGACAGGTATCGCGCAGTGGGAGGGGCGACGAGATCTTTCCGCAGGAGGGCTTGCTGGTAGCCTTCTTCGACGGAGGTGTTAAATTCCTCCAGTTTGGCATCGATGACCGCTGGCTCGTCGAGCACTAGCACGACATCAGGGGGCAGATAATTAAACAACGGCTCTAAGGCATCACTGAACAAAGGGAGCAGGCGTTCCACCCCTGGCGGGAAAATATATTGATCGAGACAGGTCACGATCACCTGGAGTCTCGTGAGATCGAGGTTTGCGTTTGAGGCCCGGGCCTCGATCTCATTCCAGGGTGGGAGATCCTTGATGAGCTCGCGTAGAGGTACAATGGTCGCCTGCTCGACAGCTCTCAAGGACCGCTGCGTGGCCAGATCGAACTCCCGGAGCGATTCGATCTCATCCCCCATGAACTCCAGGCGGATGGGGCGTGGCAGGTGCGGCGGAAAGAGGTCAATAATCCCCCCACGGACGCCGAAATCTCCCCATTCCTCAACCAGATCGACCTGGTGATAGCCGCATCGTAACAGGCGCTCGATGCACTCCTGCCGCTCGATCATCATGCCCGCCGCCAGGTCAAGACCAGCCTGTTGGAGTTGCACGCGAGACATCACGTAGGGAACAATGGCCTGCGGCGTGGTGACGATGATCTGCACGTCTGCTTGCAGCATGGACCGCAGGGCGATGAGACGCTGTGATGTGAGGTCAGAGGTTTCGGAGGCCGGTTCATATGGTGCATGCTCCTCGGCTGGGAACAGTACAATCCTCGTGGAAGATTCAGCTGAGGTGGTGAAGAAGCGGAGATCATGGACGAGTAATTCAGCTTCGGGTGCCGTTGAGGTGACTACTAACAACGGTCGTCGGAGCCGATGAATCAAGCTGGCCAAAAATAGAGCTTTGCTGGCTCCGGCCAAATAGCCGAGGGTAATCACCTCATCGCCATCGGAGAGATGCTGGGCGAGCGTCGAGATCTGCGTCCAATAGACCTGAGAGGGTGTTATTCTGGGCATCATGAAGCGGGTTCTCAGGGTTTACCTACTTACATGGCCTTTATTGACTGATGAGCCTAGCACCGTTTGGTCGGGAGCCAAGATATCGTACGACCATACAAAGTGCTGTTTTATCGAATCATGAACCTGCGCTCCATAGCGATGGCAGGACTGCAAATGGCGAGAGGGGTGACGACGGAAGGACGTATACGCTACTCCCCTCCGGGGATGCTGGCGATCCCGGCGGTAGTACATAGTAATGGCAGATGAATACGCATCGTGGTGCCATGGCCCAACTGACTATCAACCTCAATCTTGCCTTTATGATTATAAATGATTCGGTCCACAGTCGCTAGGCCCAGACCTGTGCCCCCGTTTTTTGTGCTATAGAAAGGCTCGAAGATCTTCTCCTTGACCTCAAGGGGGATGCCCGGCCCCGTATCTAACACGTCGATGATTAACTCCTGTGCGGCAGTCAACAATTGCGTGTTGCCGCGATAGGGCTGATTCGACTGGGGCCGGAGTGCTGTGCACACAGTCAGAGTACCCTGGTAATGCATGGCTTCCACGGCGTTCAAACACAAATTCCAAATCACTTGCCGTAATCCCTGGGGGTCAACCGCGATCGGCGGGACTCTAGACACAAACTCAGTACGGATCGCTACGGCACTCCCCTCGGGTAGCCCCTTGCAAAGGAGGTGCAGAGTCCCAGCGATCAATTTGTGAATATCAACCTCGTCATACTGCAGCGGCCGTGGTCGTGCATAGGCCAAGAAATCGGTGATAATCGTGTTCAGACGCTCGATCTCGTGGGCAATGATGTCCATCAGCCGTTGGTTCGATTCATCGAGGGCGAGTTCAGCGCGGAGAAGTTGGATCGAGCCACTGACCGAGGCCAGCGGGTTGCGAATTTCATGGGCGATGGCGGCCGACAGACGACCGACCGCGGCCAGCTGCTCGCCCCGTTTGATCTCGGCCTCCATGGCGCGGATAGTCGTGATGTCTTGAAAATTGAAGATCAACCCATGGATCGTCCCCTGGTCATCACGTAACGGGGAGTAGGAGACGCCCAACATGATTTCCTTCCCATCCGGACGCTTGAACAATCCCTCAGCCCGATTGAGCCCCCGATCAAATGCTTCAGTCTCCATCACAATCTCATCGAGATCGATAAAACTCAACACTTCCTGAGCTAGCCAACCCTGCCGCCCCCCTGGGGGGAGCTGGAGGATGCGTCCGACGGCATGATTCGACGAGACCACTCGCCCGCTCATATCGGTGATGAGCAATCCACTGTTCATGCTATTCACTACATTCTCGTGGAAAGCACGCAAGCCAATCAGACGCGCCCTCTGCTCCTGGAGCACCTGACCGGTCTGACGCAGCGACTCGGCAAGATATCGACTGAGCAAGGCCACGACCCAAAATGCTGTCATTCGTAAGAGCGTTGCATACAGCACATAAGAGCCACTGGGAATCACCTCAGCCCTGAGCGTGAAGGGGGAAGGCAGCGGGTGAATAATAGCAATAAAATCCAGATACACCAAGAAGCTATACAGGACACTTGCGGTGGCGGCGACGCTAAAGATCGATCGACTCGGAAGTGCGGTGCTGGCCGCAACGATCGACAGGATGTACAGAAAGACGAAGCCAGAGTCGAGGCCGCCCGTGCTCTGGACGATAGCGGTCTCAATGAGTAAATCCACCCACACTTGCCAGCGGTAAAAGCGTTCGAGGTCTGGCTGCTGCCGCAGTACCAAGGCGTAGAGGATGGTGAGAACATAAGTAATGAGAATGACGTAGGTTAACGGTAGCCGCGTGGGAGTGGGGTCGCCAGTAAGCTCTAATACCACCAATGCAACCCACAGGAAGGTGATCACGATCACTCGCCCCAGCATGAGCCCCTTCACTCGACGGTTCAAGGGATTCTGGGTGATGGTTTGGCTCGGGTTGTGCATGATTCCTTACTCGCTGACCAGTGAGGCCATTTTGAAGATAGGTAGGTACATGGCCACGATGATGAACCCCAGGACGGTGCCGAGGAACACCATCATCATGGGCTCCAACATCGCGGTGAGCGCCTCGACGGCACGATCGACCTCTTCTTCATAAAAATCAGCGAGTTTGCTCAACATCGTATCTAACTCGCCGGTCACATCACCGATTTCCACCATCTGTACGACCATCGCAGGGAACACCGGGTGCTTGGCGAGAGGGGTCGCCAGCGTCTGTCCCTCTTTGATATTGCTAATCGAGGCCAGCACCGCATCCTCTAGCACCTTGTTGCCAGCTGTCCGTGCGGTGATGTCCAGGCTGTCGATAATCGGCACGCCGCTGCCCAGTAGGGTGCTCAGCGTGCGGGCGAACCGTGCAATCGCCGCCTTTTGTAGTAAGGGGCCCAGGATGGGTATCCTGAGCATGTACCGGTGTACCACCCGCTTTCCGGACTCGGTTCGATAGTACTGTTTGAATATAAACACGGCCGCGATGAGGACAGGGATCGCAAAGAGAATATAATTCTTCATGAAATGGCTGAGCCCGATGACCAACTGAGTCGGCCACGGTAACGTGCCACCGAAATCCTGAAACATTTGGGCAAAGACTGGAATGACGAATATCATTAAAAAGACGACGACAGAAACCGCAACGAAGATGATCGCTGAGGGGTAGATCATCGCAGATTTGACTTTGCCTTTCAGCGATCGGGCTTTCTCGATATACCCCGCCAGGCGGGCGAACGTCGCGTCGAGTACCCCGCCGATCTCGCCTGCCTGGATTAAGTTGACGTAGAGGTCGTCAAAAATCTTCGGATATTTGCGCAAGGCATCGGCAAAGGTGGTTCCCCCCTCGACCTCTTTTTTGATCTCCACGATTGCCTTCGCGAATGTCTTATTCTCAGCTTGCTTACTGAGAATGTCCAAACACTGGACTAACGGCAAGCCTGCATCGATCATGGTCGAAAATTGCCTGGTAAAGAGGACAAGGTCTTTCTCCGAAACCTTTCCACCGAATCCAGGGAGGGTAAGGTTCTTGGGCTTCGCCTTAATGGTGGTGACCACGATATGCTGTTGACGGAGCGTAGCGATCGCCCCATCTCGGGTGTCGGCTTCGATCTCACCCCGGTGCATCGCACCCCCACGCGTGCGTCCTTCCCACATATACATGCGCATGGCCATAGTCTTATCCTTCTCAACGAGAACTAAGCATCACGCGATTTTGATTATTATATATTATAATAGATAATTTTTGATAGTTAACAAATATTTTCCACCTTTGATGACGGGCGGAAGTCAAGCCTGGGTGTGCATCCTGAGATGTGCATTTAATCTTTGAAGGTGACGCGCATTACCTCTTCGATCGTCGTAATACCCTCTTTCAATTTTTCGAGACCGCTCATGCGCAGTGTGCGCATGCCGTTTTGGATAGCCCCCCGTTTGATCTCCAGCGCACTGCCGCCACGAAGCACCATGTCGCGTAGGTCCGGGCTCAGTGTCATCACCTCATAGATGGCGATTCGTCCTTTATAGCCGGTGCCGCTGCACATCTCGCACCCATTGCCTTTGTAACAGCTGATCGAAGCTGCTTCCTCAGGGGTGAGACCGACGTCCACAAGTGCATCGGTGAGCACAATCAGAGGCGTCTTACAATGCACACATATTCGTCTGAGCAAGCGCTGTGCCAAAATCAAAATCACCGACGAAGCGACCAAGAACGGCTCGATCCCCATATTCAGCAGGCGGGTGATGGCACTTGGCGCATCATTAGTATGCAGCGTGCTCAGCACCAGGTGGCCGGTCAACGCGGCCTTGACGGCAATTTCTGCCGTTTCAAAGTCACGAATTTCCCCCACCATGATGACATCGGGATCTTGGCGGAGGAATGAGCGGAGGGCAGTGGCAAAATTCAGCCCGATATTCTCGCGAATCTGTACCTGGTTGATCCCTTTGATATTGAACTCCACCGGATCCTCAGCGGTCATAATGTTCGTTTCCGGTTGATTCAGACGATCGAGCGCCGAGTACAGGGTGGTCGTTTTGCCGCTCCCAGTGGGACCGGTGACGAGAATCATGCCGTAGGGAGCCCGGATGGCTGCTTCAAAGTCGGCCAGCGCCTTGGGGGCAAAGCCCAGCTTGGACATGTCCAATTTCAGGTTCGATTTATCGAGCAAGCGCATCACGACTTTTTCGCCAAACAGGGTCGGCAAGGTGGAGACCCGAAAATCGACCTCGCGTCCCTTGTATTTGATCTTCATGCGCCCATCCTGGGGGAGACGCCGTTCGGAAATATCTAAGTCAGCCATGATTTTCAGCCGGGAAATAATAGCGTTCTTAAGGCTCAGGGGAGGGGTCATCACCTCATATAACACGCCGTCGATTCGGAAGCGCACACGAAACGTCTTTTCATAGGGTTCGGCATGGATGTCGCTGGCTCCCTTTTTGATAGCTTCGGCGAGAATGAGATTCACGAGCTTGACGACTGGCGCTTCTTCGACCGCCTGTCTGAGGTCGCTGATGTTCAGATTGCCGTCTTGCTGCTCCTCCATAACCTCCATGCCCGCATCTTCGATGCTGGCCATGACGTTCTGGAGCGTCTCGGAGGAATCGTAGAAGCGATCGATCGCCCGTCGGATCGCGCTCTCGGTCGCCACTATCGCCTCGACCTTCAAGCCGGTCATAAACTTGATGTCGTCTACGGCGAAGACATTGGTGGGGTCGGCCATGGCCATGGTCAGCGTGGTCCCAGCTTTGCCAATGGGAATCACCAAATGCTTCTGGACGATGCCTGGAGGGATCAAGCGGATCACCTCAGGAGGGATCCTTTGGCTGTCCAGGTCGATGTAAGGGATGCCGTACTGTTCGCCCAAGCACCGACTAACCTCCTCCTCCTTGACCCAACCGAGTTTTGTCAGGATGGTGCCTAAGCGGCTCCCTTCAACTTTCTGCTGGGCGATGGCTTGATCGAGTTGCGCTTCAGTGATCAGGTTGGCGCGGAGAAAGAGTTCACCAAGTCTAGCAGCCATCCTCTCGTTCACTCCTTCTGCGGTGGAGCACTGATGGCCGGCTGCTCGGCGACAGCTTCCAGCAACCGTGCCCGGATCAAGGTAAGCGGAAACGCACAGGCGGTCCAGATCTCAAAGGCTTTCGCCCCCTGGTAGAGCAACATGCCCAACCCATCGACCGTCCGGGCGCCCTGCCGCTGGGCCGCTCGTAAAAGCGGCGTCTGCAGCGGACGATAGACGATATCGCACACCAGGTGTTGCGGGCTTAGTGCAGTGGATGGGAGGAGCAAGGGATCGTGGGGATGCATCCCGATGGAGGTGGCATTGACTACGATATCGGTGTCCGGCAGCTGGGCTGCTAGGGATGATTCCCCCATGGTGACAACGCTGATATCGGCATCGGGGATATTTTGCTTAAGGAAGGCGGCAAGGTCCTCGGCGCGTGTCGGAGTGCGATTGGCCAATAACAGACGACGAATGCCCGACAGGCACAGCTGCACGGCGATGGCTCGAGCCGCTCCGCCGGCTCCCAACAGCATGACGGTCCGGTCGGCCACATCACTACCCACTGCTTCGAGGGCGTGTAGAAACCCGATGCCATCGGTGTTGTAGCCGTGTAGACGGCCATTCCGCAGGTGAATCGTGTTGACCGCCCCAATCAGGCGTGCCTCTGGCGATAATTCGTCCATCCAGGCCAGCACCGCTTGCTTATGCGGAATGGTCACGTTCACGCCACCCATCTGCAGAGCTGCGATCGATTTGACCGCCAGCTCGAGGTGGGCTGGCTGTACGGCAAACGGCAGATAGATTGCCTCGATCCCATAATGGACGAAAGCAGTGTTATGCATCAGCGGCGACAAGGAATGGCCAATCGGATAGCCAAAGATGCCGTAGAGCATCGTCTGTCCATGGAGCGATAGCATGGGTTCCCTTTCTCTAAACGAGGCTATCCACGGTCTGGCAGATGCCGAGGAGCCTCGTTACCAAGGGGTAAATGCCTTCAGGGGTTTGAAAATGTTACGGCAGCATGTCACGAGAGATGGTGTACTGGCGGAGGATACTTTGGGCAGGCTGCGGAATGGTGAGATCGCGCCCGTTCAGCCTGAGATGCGTCGCTCGGGCATTGCCGATGGAGAGGATGAAGCGTTCTCGCCCAATCCATTTCGTCGATTGCCCGGCACGCAGCACCAAGTCCTGTGACTCCTGTTCGTCGATCGTCACTCGGAGCCAGGTGTCAGAGTCGGCCATGACGGTCAGCATCAGTGGCACCCCAGCAGATAGGCTGTTGGCCGTCTCTGGTCGAGGAGACGACGCCCAGCGCAGGAGGCCTGGCCTGTCAAGGAGGCCAACGGCGCTCACGAGCACCCCACCGACAATGACCACCCCCGCCACCAAGAGCCACAGCAAAGAGCGTTCATTCCATGCGCGCCTGGCTGGGGGCAGGCGTTCCGTCCGCAGGGGCGCCACTTCGTGAACCATCCGTGAGTGGTTGTAGATGAGCAGCGTATCTTCGGGGTCTAGGCCGATGGACTGGGCATAGGAACGGATAAAGCCCCGCACAAACGTCTCGCCAGGCAAGCGGTCATACCGCTCTTCTTCAATGGCTTCCAGATAGCGACGGCTGATTTTCGTGCGTTCCACCACATCGTCCAGGCTGATATGACGAAGTTCGCGTTCGCGCCGCAGGAATTCGCCAAGACCATCCGCCATGACCATTTTGCCGTTTGACCCATTCATCGCGCTGCCTGTCAACCTCTCGTGGGGTCATGCCGGAACAAGGACGCAGGTCAGGGAGGTGACGCCGGCCGTCACATCACGGCAATGCCCCTAGGTACCACTTTGCCATCTCGGCCAGCTCGCTCTCTGGGTCTAGTTGGATCACCTTCTGAAACTGGGCAACGGCCTCCGCCTTACTGCCACGTTCGAGGTAGGCAACCCCCAGGTCATGGAGGGCTTCAGCATAGTTGGGACGCAGTCGCACGGCCTCGCGGAACTCTCGAATGGCGTCCTCGACGTGTCCCTGCTGGAAATAGAGCGTTCCAAGATTACGATGGGCTTCGGGGAAGTTGTCGTGAAACGCCAGGGCATCCCGAAAGGCCCGCCGGGCGGAGATCAGGTCCCCCTTCCCCATGTAGGCCAACCCAATGCTATTGTAGGCTATTTCTGGGTGTTGATAAGTGATGATCTTCAGGGCTTCGCGCCCCTGTGTTACCGCATCATCCCAGCGAGCCAACTCCAAATACAGGCCCGCCAGATGGACATGGGCCTCGGCATAGCCTGGGGCCAGCTCTAACGCTTTGGCGTAGTGGGTCAGCGCAAACTGATAACGTCCCTCGTAGTGGTAAGCAAACGCGAGAAGGTGATGAAACTCCGCGTTTGTCGAGTCGAGCTGCAGTGCATCGTTCAGTTCTTTGACGGCCGCCTCAGCGGCACCTATAGAGAGATACTGCAGCGCTCGGGTGTAGTGTTCTCTCGCTGCATTAGCGGGGGCTCCTTGATGCTGCGCCCCCATGCAGCCAGAGAAGGCGACGAGACAAAGTGAGAGTATCCAGAGGTGCTGCCGGATGCCCAGGGCGAGGAGTTGTCGCCACATCATCATGCTCGGGGGTTGGGTTGCGCCATCGGCAATCGCCTGAGTTGTGACCTCAGAGCGCCAGC
>JBKPCR010000102.1:0-8948 GCA_046727435.1 bacterium
TCGTGCCATTGTAGACGATGGTCCCGGACGTTGGCATCTCGAGGCCGGCTAGCATCATGAGCAAGGTGCTCTTGCCACAGCCACTCGGCCCGATGATCACGAGAAATTCCCCATGCTGCACACGCAGGCTCACGGTGTCCAAAGCCACCACTTCGCGCGGCGTATCAGCGCCCCACACTTTGGTGACATCGGTGCAGACGATTTCGCCCATGGGCAGTCTCCATTCGTCCATTACTGGTGCTCTCTCTCCCTGCGAGAGAGGGTCACGATGATGGCTCTTCTCTGGCAATAACGTCGCTTCCTCACCTCCACCCTCTCCCTAGTACTACAGTGGTAACAAAAGCTTAACGCTGGTATCTTGGTTCCGGACTCATGGACGGAGGACGGAACCATGCAACAGATCAACGAAGCGACTGGTAGATCTCTACCAACCAGGACCGACAGCAGTATGGCAGGTGGCCCGGCCTACATGGCAGATATTGCCCGGCGGTTGGCCCGGTATGTCGTCCGCTCGCAGTCTCGCCAACGGGTCATGGCGTATGTGCGCGGCTTGCTGAGGGAGGCGGAACGCCAGAACAGCTGGCAAGTGGCGGAAGCCTGTGGCGAGCCCACCCCGTATGGCTTCCAGTACTTGCTGGCCCGCGCCGACTGGGACGCTGACATGGTGCGCGATGAGCGGCGCACCGATATCATCCAACATCTGGGCGATCCGCAGGGTGTACTGGTCCTCGACGAAACAGGCTTTGTGAAAAAAGGGCGCCACTCGGCTGGGGTCGCCCGCCAGTAGACTGGGACGGTCGGCAACGTGGAGAACGGCCAAATCGGCGTGTTTGTGGGCTATGCCAGTCCGCTGGGCCATGCGCTGCTGGATCGTGAACTGTATCTGCCCAAGGAGTGGACGGACGACCGAGCGCGCTGCGAGCAGGCGGGAATCCCTGCGGATCGGCCCGTTGCCACCAAGCCGCCGCTGGCCCGTCAGCTGTGGGCCCGTGCCGTCACGGCCGGCGTGCCGGCCACGTAGGTGACAGGCGACAGCGTGTCTGGGGATGATCAGCGGCGGCGCCGGTGGTTGGAAGGCCAGGCCCCGCCCGATGCCCTGGCGGTGTCGGGCAAGGCATAGGTCTGGCTGGGGTGGCAACAACGGCAGGTCAAAAGCCTCCTGGCCACCTCGCCGGAGGACGGCTGGACCCGCCTCAGTGCAGGCGACGGGGCTCAAGGCCCCCGCTGGTACGACTGGCGCTGGCTGCCCCTGACCCCACCGTTGGAGCCCGGATGGTGCGGCTGGCTGCTGGTCCGGCGGAGTCTGAGCGATCCCACGGACCTGACCGCCTACGTGGTCTTTGCCCCGCAGGTCACGACCCTGCCGGAGGTCGTCAGGGTAGCCGGCAGCCGATGGACCATCGAGTGCGGCGTTGAGGAGGCCAAGGGCGAAGTGGGCCTGGACCACGATAAAGTGCGGAGCTGGATCGGCTGGTATCGGCATATCACGCTCGCGATGTGGGCGTGGGCCCTCTTGACCAGCATGCGGGCGGGGACAATCGCGGTCGAGGCGTGAAAAAAAAGTCTGCAGCCCCCATCGGAGGCGAGTCCGTTGGCGGCATTCAAGGCCAGGCGCAGCCTCTCCTCCCGCTGAGCCTCCCCGAATGGCGGCGGTTGCTCTGGCGATTAGTCTTGGCCGTGCCGCAGACCGCCCATCATCTCCTCGGCTGGTCGCAATGGCGTCGGTGGCACCAAACCGTCGCCGCGTATGACCATGATAAGCGTCGCGCGGCCCTTGTTGGAGCCCTGGCAGCATAGTCCATCTTGTTACCACTGTAGTACTAGGGCTTGGAAGCGCTTAACCTCTTCATTCACCCACCGCGATTCGGGTGTCCTTGGTGAACAGACCACAATGAGCAGTCTGGCCCCTGCCAGCGCTTCGTCGATGCGCTGAGTCAAATCGGCAGAAGCGGACAGTTCCTCTTCGTCCCGAAAGACCCGGCCGACGCGACCTGGTGCACCCGAAGCGACGAGACGCTTCGGAACGCGGTAGGTCTCCAACTTCGAGTGCTGCCACTTTGCCCACTGCCGGTCGGGATCAGTGTGGCGGTAGCTTATAAATGCTCCATAGCGGTGCGAATCGCATATGGACGGGAACGCGAACTCAGTCGGATTCGATGCCTCGGCTGTCATGGTGAAGGTCTACTTTGGAAAATAGAATCTACGTCCTTGATTTAATTTGGACTAACAAACGCACGGTTCATGACCGGCTAACGAATAAGCGTTAAGCGGCCGGGCAACAGCGGCGCGGAGCGGCGCTGTTGAACAGTCCGCTGCATGCGCTGGTTGGGCAGCTTCTCGCTACCCTGCTGCATGCGCTATCCCAAGGATGCCGTGCACAATCTGCTCTGCCATTCCCTTTGTGACCGCAAGCTCACCATGTACAACTTGGTTGCGAATGCGTAGCCAATCGAGTACCGTGCGAACAGGGACGTCACCCAAGAGGCCCTGTACCTTGGCCTCTTCCAAGAGCGCGGTTAACGTAGTGCGTCGTCCTGAAACGGTCCTCGGCGCGTCTAGCCGCTGCCTCAATGTTGCCTCAAGCCGGGAGATTGCTGCGATGATCGCAGCCCGGTACTCTCGGGCAGCAAGCAATCGCGCCGGCTCCTCCAGCAGCAAAGGCTTGTGCCGCTCTGCAGCGGCGGAAAACCATTGATCCAGTTGAATTAGGAATTCGTCAGGGTCAGCGGTCGAGACGTCCGGGCGAAAAATGACCTGCAACTCGCGGATATCAACAGGGAGAGTAGCAGTTGGTTCGACGATGACCAAGATCCTCGACGCGTCGAGCTTTGCGCGCAGTGCCACAACCAGTTCGAGAAGCGTGTTCTGGGTAGAAGCATCGACTACGATCAGCAGCGCCCGCTGAATCAGTGCCTCGATCTTGGCTAGGACTGTATCTCCAGGAGAGACAACGTCGTCAGCCGAAATCGGGACGAACCCATGCTTACTAACCACGGGGAACACACGTTCCCGATAAAAAGACAGAAATGACAAGGGAACTGCAAAAAAGCAAAGGCGAGTCGAAGCCTCGGATGGAAGGGAAAGCTCACGCAGTGGTTGCTCTTCCTTGACCTGACTCGCCGGAATCACCTTTTCCCGCCAGAAGTCAGCCAGCTCCACGAATACTTCAGCTAGCACTTCCCCATAGCGGGCCTTTCCCCCAGCTAGGTTAATGACCCGGACGCCCCGCCTTTCAAACCGCACGATATCGGTTGGCTTAGCTCCAACCCCTAGCGTGTAAGCGATTCCTCGGTGGTGGCCCAACCGCTCTCCGACGATCTGCCACACTTGGCGAAAGTCGGGATCATCTACGCTGTACCCCACTAATACAGCGGTCCGAGTAATGAGAAGGTTCGCGAGAAATATCGCGAGTAGCGGATACCTGTCAAGGAACCTGTCATAGTCTGTTTCCGTTGCTACCATCCGAGTTGGGTGGTGGAGATCGCCATGAAGCTTCAGAAGCCCGACTCCCGCCTACCTCAAATTTATGGAAAGTTGGTCCTCATCGACCAGAGGCATGCAGTGTCGGGGAATGAGCTCGTACTGACGTTCGAGGAGAAAGTCAAAGTTCGTGGTGCGCACCAGATCGAATGGTATCGAACAAAAGGCCTTGTGCGCGCTGCCGGGCCGCGCCTCGTCGACTAACAACAACTCGGATAGCTTCTCGATCAGCTTCGGTCGACTGAATTCGTGTTCGTAGGCGGAAATTGAATCGAGCGGGGTTGAGGCGGCGTAGTCGCCTAAGTCTCGTCCAAGGGGTTCGCCGAGATCGCTCCACAAAGGCATCGCCTTACCTTATAACCTTCCCCGTGATATGCTGCGGAATATCTATCTAACCTCCTCTATGAGCGGTATATGCCTCCAATTTTCCGCATAATACCACGAATGTACCTCAAGCGTTTAGATGGAATAACCAAGGGAGAGACACTGACGCTCATCCGTCATGACCCATCGGGCACAGATCGCTTGGGTATTCCGCCTCATCGTACTCGCGGCCACAAGGAGCCAGTACGGTTGCTGTAGACTTCACTCGTGTGAGGTGTCAACTCTGGAACACCGCCCCAAGAAACTTCTCGACCACGTGCGCGATGCCATCCGGCTCACGCACGACTCGATTCGCACTGAGGAATCCTCTGTCACCTGGATTAAACGGTCTATTCTCTTCCACAACACGCGTCATCCCAACGAAATGGCCAGTGCAGAAATCGAAGCGTTTCGACACACCTGGCCGGCGCTCAACAGGTGCTGGCGGCAACCCAAAATCCAGCGCTCTACGTCTTACGGTGTCTCTATTGCGACGTGCTCAACACGCCACTCGACTTCCCCATCGATGCTGTGTGTGCCAAAAAGCCCAAACGCTTGCCCACAGTCTTGACCAAGGAGGAGACCCTCATGGTCATCGAGCATCTCTCCGGAACGCAACGATTCATGGCGAAACTGCTGTATGGTGGCGGGTTGAGGCTGATGGAATGTCTACGATTACGCGTCAAAGACCTGGACTTTGCCCAACGTCAGATCATCGTACGGGATGGCAACGGACGCCGGCTGAGTGTACCAATCTCATGTGGACTGATTTAGAGAATCTCAAAGCCCAAACAGTGATTTAAGGGACCGTGTGCCACGTCAGGCGGGGCCGCGCTGGCGGAATTTGTCAAACAGTTTCGTCCGCGAGCCATTTAGGGTATGATCTCCTTCCGTGACACAGGGGCCATGCGAGGGAGCTGTCGCATCGTAGACTTCACGCGGGGCTATGGCATGAGAGCCGTTTCTTCCCCCAGGCCGGCGCTGATGGACGGTCATTCCTATGTGTTGGGCCGCGCTAGAGCTGGGAGGGTGCCCCGTTATGTCGCAGTTGTATACGACACAGCATCTGTGAGAGGAGGGTATTATGGCAGAAGTCTTTGGCTATGAGCTTGTGGCGCGCGCCCTGAAGAACGAAGGCGCGGATACCATGTTTTTTATTATGGGCGGTCCGATGCTCGGCGCGCAGGATGCCTGTCGGAAGCTGGGGATCCGCATGATCGATGTGCGGCACGAGCAGGCGGCCGCCATGATGGCCAATGCCTATGCACGGCTGACGGGCAAGGCCGGGGTGTGCTCGGCTGCCTCCGGGCCGGCCACGATGAACCTGGTTACCGGTGTAGCGCATGCCTATGCGGACTCGGCGCCGATCATCGCCCTGGGCGGGGCGAGTCCGATCAGTCAATTCCACTCCGAAGTCTTTCAGGAAATCGATCAATTGAGTATCATGCGTCCTGCCACCAAATGGGCGGCGCAGGCGGTTTCGGCTAGGCGTATTCCAGAGTATATTAACATGGCGTATCGCCAGGCCTTGACCGGTCGCCTCGGACCGGCCTATCTCGACCTGCCCGGCGATGTCCTGTACGCGCGGGTGGATGAAGAGACGGTAGTATGGCCGCAACCTGCCAAGACGGCGCACCGGATCCCTGGGGATCCCGGATTGGTCAAAGAGGCGGTCGATCTCCTGTCACGGGCGGATCGCCCGCTGATTGTCACGGGTAGCGGGATCCTGTGGTCGAATGCCAGCGAAGAGCTCCAGCAATTTGTCGACGTCACCGGTATTCCATTCTTGACCACCCCTCAAGGCCGTGGTGTGATTCCTGACGATCATCCCCGGTCGTTCCCCGCTGCCCGCAATATGGCTTTCCAGAATAGCGATGTCGTGCTCTTCCTGGGCACGCGGTTCAATTATGTGATCTCCCATGGCCAGCCGCCTCGCTTTAATCCCGATGCCAAAATCCTCCAGGTGAACGCGGATCCGGCGGAAATTGGCAAGGGACGCCCAGTAGACGTAGGGATTGTGGGCGATGCGAAAACGGTGCTCCGGCAAATGCTCGACTTGGTCCAGGGTAAGTTCGACCCGCGTAAAGAAACGCCGTGGATTTCGGCCTTGCGCGAGCAAGACCTGAAAGGCCAGGCGCGCTTGGAGCCATTCTTGAACTCTGACGAGGTCCCGATTCACCCATTGCGTCTGTGTAAAGAGATCGGAGACTTCCTGGATCGTGACGCCATTCTCGTGGTCGATGGCCAAGAAATCCTGAATTACGGCCGACAGTCGATCTCCACCTATGTCCCAGGACATCGCCTGAATTCTGGGGTTTTCGGGACCATGGGTGTGGGGGTGCCGTTCGGCCTGGGAGCTAAGGCCGCGAAGCCAGACAAGCAGGTGCTGGTCCTGCATGGTGATGGGTCCTTCGGCATGAACGCCATGGAGATGGATACGGCCGTTCGCCATAAGCTGCCAGTGGTCACCGTGATCAGTCTCAATGGTGGCTGGACAGCGGACCCCGAAGGCGGCAAGATCGGCCGGGACCTCGGCTACACGCACTATGAGAAGATGATGGATGCGTTCGGTGGGCATGGTGAATATGTCGAAACGCCGGGGGATATTCGTCCAGCCCTGGAGCGGGCGTTTGCCTCAGGGAAGCCAGCCATCGTGAACGTCAAAACAGATTACCGGGCGCGTGCCACGACCATGCGCTTCACCAACTACATGACCTAAGACGGCGCTGGCGTACCTGGGTTCGGTCGCGAATGTAGGGATCTGGACACCATGGAATGGCTGATACCTGATGTCCAGCTTCTGGGCTCAACATGGGCATGGGCGACAGAACCCGCGCGACGGGTGCTGGGAAGTGGAGAGGTGCCAAGGAAACGGCCTTGTCGAATGCATGTTCCCACTTTCCCAGCTCTGGGCTCGGATAGCATCCGCGTCACATGACTCGACTCAACGGCGTGACGCGAACAGTCGTGCCCCGCCTGATGCCCAGCGTTGGGCAGCGTATTACCGTTACCGTCTAGTCGGAAGGGACATAAACCGTATGATTGCGCAAGAAAGCATTCTCTTTGGCAATTATGCCATTAGGGTGCTGGATGATGCCGAGGTCGGGCCGCTCTTTCGACAATACCGCCCGATCATCTTTCAGACTATGCTCGCCTTTGACGTCCAGCAAGCCTTGTCCATGGAGGAGCAAACGGCGACCGCTCGTTTACGAGAGCGGATGGGCACCCCCTTTCGGCTCAATATTGGTATCTATCATCACCAGGAGTTCATCGGGTGGAGTTTTGGCAGACAAGAAAGTGCAGAGAAGTACTATATGGTGAACACCGCCATTCTCCCGCAGCATCAGGGGAAGGGGATCTATTCTGCATTGTTACCACGCATACTGAGCGTGTTGCAGCATGAAGGGTTTCAAATCGTCTATAGCCGGCATGTGGCCACCCATAATCAGGTCCTGGTACCGAAACTGAAAGCGGGATTCGTTATTACCGGCGTCGAACTATCGGACGTCTTCGGTGTCTTGGTGCATTTGTCATACTTCTTTAACCCGATTCGGCGCAAGGTGCTCGATGTGCGAGTTGGGCAAGCAAGACCTGATGCCGAAGTCAAGCGCTACATGCCATTTGAGTAGCTCACACACATGCGTCCTGGCAACGCGCCCATCAGAGCGCTGCAGCCGACGCCCTGCAGCATTCGCTCATCCGCCGTCGTCGTGGCAACTGTGATGCGGTCGCGTGGTGACGGCGGATTGCCCGGTCGTACGACGTGGCTTCACCAGTGCACGAGAGGGCAGCCGAGTCGCTGTGGCGGATCAGAATGGGAAGCGGGTGTGCAGTTCGTTACGCCGCATCTGAGCGTTTGACCTTGCCATGACACCGTTACCCACGCAGTGCCTCTAGGCGCCGGCGGGCCAGGGTATTGGAGGGATCTTGCGCTAACGCCTGTTCGTAGCGACGGACCGCCTCTGGTCGCCGCCCCAGGCGTTCCAGGTTCGTGCCCATCTGCGCATATGTCTCCCCGAGAGCCCGCGCGTTACCCTGCAATAAGATCTCCGCTTTTTGCAACAGTGAAAGCGCCGCCCCTGGCCTACCGCGCTCCCCCATCGCCAGCCCATAATTATAATAGGCGCGCCCGTTATTCGGCTCCACACTCACCGCTCGCTCCAGCAACGACGTCGCCCGATCATAATCTCCCACGTCGATGGCGCGACTGGCTTCCTCCACCCACTGGGCTGAAGCGACCATCGTCGCGGATGGCGGCTGCTCACGCGGCCGCATGGCAACAGGGGCACCAGCAGGAGGAGAAACCTGTGGAGCAGGTGCCGCTGGCGAGCCTCCCAACGGCTCACCTGCCCTTGGCGGCACCGTTGGTGCCGTCGCCTTCGGTGGCGGTTGGACTGGCGCTGTAGCGCATCCCCAACTCAGCAGGAGCGGTAGAATGCACAGCACACCGCGGGCAAACGCTCCAAACCAGTTACGATGTGGCATGTTTCCCTTTCCGGCAATTATGGCGACGCCGCCTCCAGACGCGTAGCTCCCGGAGACTTCTACTCACGTGGGAGAACGGGGCGTGGTCTGGAAGTTGTCTGCTCTTCCGCTGCAGCCGTGCTGTGCAGCGCGCAAAACGTCTTGGGCTCGGTGCCGGCGATAAACACCTCGGTGACGCGCGTCGGGCAGCCACTGTGGGCGACCTCGCCAGTCACCGGGTCCACTGTCGCTTGCACCAATCCTGGAGGCGGATGGAACGCCTGCGACGGCCGTCCTTCCAGGACTTCCTTCATAAAATCGACCCAGATCGGCAACGCCGCCTGCGCCCCAGTTAATCCCAGCGGACGGTTATCATCATAGCCTACCCATACGACCACCAGCAAATCCGAGGTATAGCCAGCGAACCAGGCGTCCCGCTCCTCATCGGTCGTGCCTGTCTTACCGGCCGCCGTCCAATGAACACCTGATCTGCGCGCGCTCCGAGCTGTTCCGCGCTCGAACACCCCTTCGAGAAATTTGCTGACGAGAAACGCCGTAGCTGGCTGCAGCGCCGCCTCAACACCGATATGATGCTTTTCCAGGACACGGCCATCGACGGTCATCACTTCTTTGATGGAAAA
>JBKPCR010000103.1:0-8869 GCA_046727435.1 bacterium
GCCTTCGCACTGCCACGAAGTCCAGGGTGTAGTGTCCTGGCTTCAGCGCGAAGGCAGCGCTGTTGCCCTCCGCCGTGAGATCACCCACCCGCCAGAGCATGCGCCCAGCCTGCTGGACGTCACCCCCCGTGGTGATGGTGATCGTTTTGGCCGTTGTATCAAAGGTGACACGGGGCAAAATGATCAGGGGATCGCCCAATTTATGGTTTCGCGAAACCACGATACTGATGCGAAATTCCGATAAGGAATCATTCTGAACGCAGCGCAGCTTGAGCACATAACGGCCAGGTTTGGCGTAAGTGTGGGTACCTGTGGCGGGTGCGATGGGCGTTGTGCCGCTACGCACGGTGCGAAGGATCGGCGTGCCATCGCCGAAATCCCACGCGAGTTCCGTGGCGGTATTCATTGCGGCTTTTACGGTCACGCTCAAGGGCGCGGTTTGGGTCACCGAGGTTTCCGGGATAGCGGTGAACACCGTAACGCCGTTCGCAACCCCGCCGCTTTCATCGATCCGGAAACTCATCCGCAACCGCGTCATAAGCCGCCTGAAGTGCACGTCCGGCGCGCCGGGCCGGAGACTGAAGCCGATATTGCGCAAGCGGCCCAGATCGCCGTTCAACGCTAGCATCTCGCGTGGCACCTTCCACACCATCCGGCCGGTGCGGCTGAAGTCGTAGAAGGCGTCCGGGAAGATCTGCTGTGCGGACAGGAAACTGGTCAACGCATTCGTCTGGGGCTTGACCGCGTCGATGGCCGCGCGCAGCTCGGAGTCGTGGTAACCCGACAGGGTGAAGGTGATCAACAGATCGGCGAGGCTATCCGGCACCACTTGATTCTCCCGGGCCGTAAAATCCACCTGCCAGGCGGCGGCGGCACCCAGGGCTTCGAAGGCATGTCGCTGACCGGTCGTGGCGAACGCAAAGACCGCATTCGCATCCTGCCGCGTGAGACCCGAGAAGACGTCGGTTTCCGGGCCAGTGACACGGAGCTTGACGGGCCACGTCTCTTGTAGCTCGGCCAACCACCCATCCGCTGGAACGGGCAGATCATTGGTGTTCAGGGGAGAGACACTCGGTGTCCCAGGCAGCGTGTCCGGCTGCGCCTTCAGCCGCACCTGGCTGGTGCCGAGATGGGTCAATTCCAGACTGAAGCGGGTGGAATCCAGCAGCGCGACCGGCAGCACATCCACAGCCCCGATGCGCAGGTTGTAAAGACCGGGGAACCGGTTCTCGAGTTGTTCCAACCGCAGACTGAAGGTCGTCTTGCCGCTATCGCGGATCTCCTGTAACGCTTCCGGGAACTCACGCGCCATGGACAGCACGTAGCGGACGTTCTGCTGACGTTGGCGCTGCGTGACGATCAGATCCTGTTCCAGCATGTCGAGGTCGCGCATCAGGAAATCGGCGGCGAGGAAGTCGCCTACCTCGCTGAGATCATAATCAAAGCGGATGACGTTGATGCGCTTGTCGGCCTCAAACTCATAGGCCTGCTCGGCGAGAAAGGCGAGCTCGACGCTGTAACGCAAGTACGTCTCGCTGACACTCCGAATCGCGGCAACCAGGCGATACCACTGCTCGGTACTCAGGACGCGATTGCGGAGAAATTGCAGATTTTGGAGCGCGAACTCATGGCGCAGGAGTGCGGCCTGGCGCTGCAAGCCGGCGACGATCGACCCCTTTTCAGCGACGCCCTTTTGTTTATCAGCAACGGCCTTAGCTTGGTCCGCTTCGCTGATGGCGAGGCTCAGGTTTTTCAGCTCAAGGCCTCGCTGTACGCTAGCCTTTCCGAATTCGGCGCCAGCCTGTATCGTATTCCCAACGACGCCGGCTACAAGCACCCCCGCTCCAACAGCGGGGTTTACGATACTTGTAACTGCAGCTGAGGCGACACTGCTGAGAATTGAACCAAACATGGAGGCAGCCTCTAGGCCCCGCATACTTTCATCAAACTCCGTGTAGTTATCAAAACGCGTCTGAGCATTCTTCGCGGAGAGATCTGCGAGTCCCGCGCTCTCGTTGGCAGACGCCACCTCCGCGTTCGCTTGTTCGACCCGCGCCGTCTCGATCCCTATATTGCTCTTTTCCATCTCCACGTTCTGGGAGACACTCAACTCCTGGTTTTCTTCATGCTCCGCGTTACTCAGAAAGTTCAGGTAGTCCCGTTGGGCGTTCTTGGCATGCTCGGCAAAATAGCGGGCGCGCTCGAGCAAGAATTGAAATCGCCAGGGCGGCACATAGCTGTCCAAGTAACCGAGATAATTAAAGCCAGCCTTGAGTTGCTCCAGGCGGGCCGTTGCAGTCAGTAAGGCGGCATACACACGCGGATTGGTCTCGCGCATGACGGTCTGGCCTGCCGGTGGCATGAATTTGAGCAACGGTTCATGAGCCTTCGCGCGGCGGTCCAGACCCGGCAGCGTGCTGCTGGACGAGGTGATGGTGCGAACAATCCCTCCCGCGGGTCCAACAAGGATGTCCTTCCCCAGCAGCTGAAACGCTGGGCTGCGCGTATCGTTGACTGCGAGGCGCTGCTGAATCTGTTTAGCAAGCTCCTCCCGGCTCGCGTCCACCCATGGGACGTACTCACCCTCGTTGTTGAATTGATCCTTGATCGCAAGATACGTCTGCGCAGCTTTCAAGCCTTGGTAGATGGCAACATCAGGATCCGGTGGTGGTGCCGCAGCGATTCGTGCCTTGTACTCGGCGTCCGCCTTGTCCAGCATGGTCTCGGCAAGCAACAGCTTCGCAAACGGCAGCTCGATAAATTCACAAGCGAGGCGAGCGAAAACACTCCGTATCGGGCCGGGGTTTTCCGGATTCGGGAAGATTCGCCCGACGACTATCGAATTCAAGACCCATTGCAGGTCGCGAAGTGCCGCGTCATACTGGCGGCGAGCGCGGTTCGCCTCGGCGCGGGCAAGCGGTACAAGCACGAAGGCCAGCGTGATCAATGGAGCTTCGAGGTCATTTTGCCGGGCGGGAGTCGCGGGGTCCTCAAACTCCCCGGGCCGAAAGTACTGCTGAATGAATCCTAGTCCATAGTCGGGTCTGGGCAGAAGAGTTCCCATGAGTGGAACCGGATCAAATCGGCGAGGGATATATACGTTTGGGGGCTGCTCAGGCCAATCCCACGCTCGGAGCTCCTCGAGTGAGAGCAGACCCCGGCGCCAGCGAATCTTGGACCACACAGGTGCCCAAGAAGCCTCGTTGTTGGCAAGGTGTTTGATCAGATTGCTCAGGCGCTCGGTGAGCGGCCCGCTACCTACATTGATGGAGTAGTACTTGCTGAAATAGTCGCAGGAGGCGGACTGGCAAGCGTCGTATGCCGCCTGAGCCGCTCCATAGTTCCGATGATTGAAAGCCGCATTTCCGATCTGCCACTGCTTGAGGGCTTCAAACCAGCTCACGGCAGTCTGAATGACTAAGTCCCCCGGGGGCGGGGGGTCAGGGCTCGCCTGACTTGGGTCGCGTGGAGGCTCCCCCACCGCAGCGATTTGACGTTGCACGTCATTGAGTACATCCTCCAGCGGATAGAAATCGCGGCGATAGGCGTAAAAGTTCTCTGGATACGGCAGCTCGGGAGGGCGTGGTTGTTGATCGGGCAGCGCCAGAATCGGGTCGACGACGGCTCTAACGTCGCCATGATCGGGGATGCGCCGGGCGATGTCGTGGGCCATCTTATAATCGACGAGAGTGGCGTACCGGGCGTACCAGTAGAGTTCTTGCGGTTGACTGGTGTCCGCCGCAGAGGCAGCCTCGCGAACGGCGGCGCGCAGCGCTACACGACCGCCGGTGCCGGCAAACGCGGACGCTACGTGCATGAGCCGTCCAGTCGGCAGGTCTACGGTATCCCCGGCCGGCAAGTCGTAGAGTTCGCGAAAGGCGCGGACGGCGGCCACGGTGGAAGGCCCAAAGGTCGTCGCGGTTTGCTCGTCGGGGGCAATCACCGCGCCGACGGCCAGCAACTGCTCGTGCAACTCATGGACATTTGCGCCCGTGTCGTTGCGTTTCAGTATAACTCCGATTATAGGCATGGGATTATCGCTCCTTGGTCATTCATCATTGTTCAGCTTGGTAAGTTCGAGTGACGACCGAACCCCAACGTAAACGCTCACACGTTCACCCGCTTCCAACTCGGATTCAGGCACACCGGCCCAATCAGGCGGATAGATGCCTCGAGCCACAAGCCGGTGAAACGTCGAATGCGACCGATTGCTGACACGTTCGACATAGCCGTGTTTCATCGGGTTGTAATGGACATAATTCACATGTCTTGCGTAATCTCTCTCGTCCCGGATCACATGCTCCCAATACCGCCGTTGCCAGATATCCCGTTCGCCTGTGGCGATGCGGCTCCTGTTGCGCCGTTCATTCTTGGCAATTCGCTGCGAGAACTCAGCCTTGATCAACATCCAGCGTGTCGCATAGTCGCAATCGCCCGCCGGTAGCGTCCATACCGCGTGTAGTGATCGGGCAAGATCACCATGGCATCAATGTGAAACGGGTGTGCCGCCTTGACCTTTTGAACCACCGCCCGGAGCAAGTCCACATGATCCACCAGTAAGGTTCGTTTCCGTTCCGCGAGATTGACGGTGAAGAAATACGTTCCACCCGCCACATCGGCCCGCCGATAACGCATGCATTCCACCATTCATCGTAGGTTAAGGAACTCCAACGAAGACCCCACCGCCGAAATATGTTGGGATTCATTGTATTCACCCCAACCTACGCGGGCTGTCTCAGATCCAGCAATGAATCGCTGTGGCATAGAACCGCATGCTGCCACGAAGGTTTGTTAGAGCACTAACATCAATTGTCGGATGTGGGCAGTCCGGGCCACCGTCGACGTCGAGCGGAAGGTTCCAGCTCTGGCCGTACCCGAAATCTTCCGGGTCCATGTTGGGAATGTCTATCGGTACTAAACCCTCCATACTATTTCTGAACTCCTCGGCAAGGGAACCCACTCCCAGTAACCCTACGACGTTAAAAGCAGTGCCGGACAACCGGCCCACGGCCATCGATGCGCGGCGTGCTGCCCCCGTCGCGCGAACTGCTACGCTCGCCTCCGCCCTAGCAAAGGCTTTTACCTTGGCGCCGGTCTCGCTCAGGGTTTGAAGGGCGAAGAGGTTAGCGTCTTGTTTGAGAATGCACATGTTTGCTTCCAGCTCTGTGGTCAACGAACTAGTTGCTCTTTGTGACTCGTGTGTCATCTTCAGACTGGGCTCAAATATTTGTGAGCGGTATTTGATGCCTATACCCTCCCTCTGGCCCTGCCATTTCACGTTGGCGCTCCGCGCATTGTCGCCGATATTCTCGGGGAACAGCCGTTCATCCTTGGGGCCATGAGTCTTGTGGAGCGCGGCTGACCGCTCCCACCGCAAGGTCGCATCGTTTTTGTAATGGCTGTCGGTGTAGTCGCTTTCCCCCGTAAGCGGGTTACGGGTCATCTCCTTAAGGCAAGCGTTCGGCATAGGGTGCTCGTTCTCGGTGAGCTTTTCCCCGTTGGGGCCGTACGCCGCTTTTGGCTGTTTCCTGTATGGCGCGATGTTGCCGAAGCCGTGGGGGCGCTCCGGGCTTGGATTCTTGCCCGATCCTGAATTTGACCGGGTACCCGTGGTCTCAGGCTTGGCGCTCTTCGGTGGTTCCTTGGGTTCGGTACCGGCGGGATCCCGGTAGCTTATCGGGTTGGCCGCCGCGTAGAGATACTGGTTGATCCCGCCGGATGTTCCAACCGGGTCACAGGTCACCCACCTGCCTAACCAGACCAATGTGTATCTGGCTGCGTGGTAATTAAGCCCGCTCTCTTCGTCACGCTCTTTCCCGGTGAAGCGGTACCGCTTTCGGGTGTAGCTACCGAAGCCGGTCTCCCCATAGGGCGTGAATTCCTCGCGGTTGGTCAAAGCACCACTCGCGTCAACGACTACACTGCTGCTGCCCAAGTGATCGCCCAGATGGAACTGCACCGCAGGCCCCCGCTCATCCGGATGCGCGGCGCCCAATCGGACGAGCGCGATACGCTGTCTGTCATCCATCACATGCACATGGTTGTTCTCACTCGCACTTGACTGCCTGCCCCACCTGTGGTGCTCGAACACCGCGTCGATGTAATGGGTGACCTCGACCTGACCGCCTTGCTTGCGCACGAGCTTCTTCACCCGCTGCCCGGTCGCATCGTAGAGATAGTTCGCATGGACCGAGGGCTCGGCTCCGGCGGTCTGGGTGCGGAAGGCTTTCATCTGATCGCTGTGGTTCCACTCGAAGTGGCGTGAGGTCGTCTCCGAGCGCATGTTGCCGTTGGCGTCAAACGTGTAGTCGTAACTGACTTGGCCGATCTGCATCCGGTGCAGTCGGTTGTTGGCCGTCTCTACTGGGAACTCGCGAGTGAACCCGCCCGGTTCATTGCCATGCTTCAGACGCAGCAGGTTGCCCATGGGATCATAGGTATAGCGCTCCGTGTAGGCACGCGCCCTTGTGAGATCGGTACAGCGCGGCTTGTCCTCCCACGGGTCTCCCTCGGGCACGCGGTCGCACTCGCGGCCGGTGGCCGAGAGCAGGCGGTAGATGGGGTCATACTCGAAACGCCGCTCCAGTGCATTGCCGGTGACCAGTAATTGTGCCAGCACCGGATCTTCAGGGGTCAACGCATCCGGGTTATTGAGGATGCCGCTTTCGGGTGCTCGGTCGTGGATGGCGAGGATGTTCCCGACCAAATCGTAGTCGTACCCGAAGTCCTGCAGGACCTCGCCGCTCGGGTGGTAGCCGAGATCATCCGGTTTGGTATAGCGCTCGCTGCGCAGGCGCTTGAGACGAAACGTGTGCTGCTCATAAGCGTAGCGGGTCATGACGCCGTTGCCATAAGCGATGAGCGCACGCTGGCCCTTAGCGTCGTAGGCGATGCGCTCGACATAGAGCGTGTCGTCCAGCCACACCTGTTCGAGCCCGCCGGCGCGGTTGTATTCCGGCCGCAGCTCGCGCCGTTTACCTTCGACGTCCTCGGGGAACTGCATTCGCTTGATGCGATTGAGGGCATCGACGCTGGAGGTGGTCCGGTAGGCCGTGGTCTCCAATAGCTCGCCTTCGCGGTCAGCGAGGGTCTGCTGCGGTCCCGGCTCCCAATCGACCTGGAAGGGCATGACCTGCCAGGCATTGGCCGGCGCCTGCTCAAAGACCGCGAGGATCGGCGCATCGGCGATGACCCGGCGGGATTTGTCGAGCACATTGCCCTTAAAGTCCACCCCCGCCACCGTCGTGAGCCCGGCTTCGTCGTGATGGCGGCGGAGTTGGCCCAAGAGGTTTCGGATTCGCATCGCCGCGCGCTCCGGCTCGGGCTGGTTAGGTACCCCGGCGTCACCATATTCCATCCGTTGCCGCAGGGTGATCGGGCTGCCGGTATCATCGCGTGCCCAGAGGCGGATCGGTCGGTGCAGGCGATCGTAGGCCTGGAGGATGAGCGCCCCTTTGCTGTCCCGCCGCTCGGTTTCATTGCCCAGCACGTTCAGCACCATGCGGCGGAGACCGGCATCAATGCTGTCGATGCGCCAGGGACGGTCGGCGAGGTCATAGGTATAGCGAAAGGCGACGCGATTCAGGGCGTCCGTGACCGTGAGGATATTGCCGCGAATGTCGTAGATGGTTTGCGTACGAAGCTCCTGGATCGGTGGCATTGGATCACCAGGGTTTTCCGGTGCGTCGCGGTTGCGCGCGACAGCCAGTACCGTACGGCCGAGGGCATCGATCACAAGGCTCGATGGGGTGAAATGATGGGTCGCCGGTGCGGCATTGGCGAGGAACGCACCATCTGGCCCCTCACACACAGGCGCGAGATCGTTCGCGTCGTAGGTGTAGGCTTCCCAGGGCGTGGGTACGAACTGCTCCGGGTTGGTGAGATCCGCCGGGATCCCATAGATCACCCGCTGCTCCGAGCCATCGGGATTGCGCGTGCGGATCACCTGGCCGCGCGGATCATAGACCATCGTGGCCTTTTGTCCGAACTGCACATCGCTCGGCGCCTCATAGTCCCTGCCCACGGCAAAGAAGGGCTCGTACGTTTCGACGACCCGGCCCTTGTTGTCGTACACCTGCCAGCCGCTGACGATCACATTGGGCGGATCGCCCGCCGCCCGTCGCCGGCCGACCGCATCCCCGGTGGCGATGGACTGATCGGCGGACAACACGCCGCCGCCGAAGTGTGGATCGCCGAACAGGACATCCTCGGCCTGCGTCCGGGTTTGCAGCAGGCGGCCGAACCCATCAGAATACTCGACGGTTTCGATTGTCTCGTCCCGCTCAGGCAGCGGCACATCGGTCTCCGTGACGTGGTGCTCGCGGACGATGGTGCGGACGAACACCGGCTGCTGCCGGTTCACGAAGGCGAAGAAGTCGTATTCGAGGCGACTGCCCGGCACCTCAAGCGTGTCGCCGACCTGCTCACCTTCCTTGCCCATCACCGCAGTCGCGGTGACCAATCCCAAGGGGCTGAAACTCACGGCGCCGCGATTGCCGTTGGCATCCGTTGTTATTCGAGGTTGCAGGACACGGTAGTCGTACTCGGCGCTCATCGTGAGGCCTATGGCATCCGTCACCTGCACGGGAAGCAGATGGAAGGGGCGGTCATAGGCCATCGTGGTGTCGTGGCCGAGCGGGTCACGCATCGTCACGGGGAGTCCGCGGCGTGGCAAGTCTGGCGTGTGAAAGTCAAAGGCGACGCGCAAGGAGTGGGAGAAGTAGCCCCGTACACGGTGGTCCGACCCGTCGCCGAAGGTATAGCCCGCCAAGGCTGGTGTGTTGTCACGGAACTCCAGCGGATATTCCGCCGGCCAACTCGCTATTCCTTCCGGTCGCAGGTAGGGCGGGATGGTCGGCGCGTCGGGATT
>JBKPCR010000104.1:0-4400 GCA_046727435.1 bacterium
CCGCCGCGTCGCCAGCTCCGCGCCCACGGCCGGAAGGGTCTCGATCTCGACGGCGATCGGGGCGAGCGTGATCCGGAGCCCCATGGAGTCGAGGGCGACTGGCGCCAGCGCTCCCAGACCTACGACCACGGCGATCAGCCCCGAGACGAGGCGTCGAGTGGTCATGGCGTGTCCCTCCGCCTCCGGGTGAACTCTATGAACCAGCCCTCTGCTGAGAGATCTGACCTGCTGAGCTCATGAGAGCAAGCGACGTGCCACACCATGACGGAGCGAGAGGAGGAGGCATGAGGCAAATGCCGCCCATCCCTCACCCTCGACGCGACGAGACGCTCGGCGTGCGACGGGCAGCGCTCGGCATCCGGCTCATCGAGCGGTTGGCGCAAAACTTCCAGGACATGGCGGCGGAACTCGGGCCATGCATCCAGGAAGAGCACGCCATGGTGGGCCAGCGACACCTCGCCCGCCAGAGATGGGGTGATGGGGGCACGATAAGGGCGCGAGGCCCCCCAATACGCCCGGGTCTCGTGCCTGCCATGGTCAAGAGACTAGCCAGCCAGTGTATGCGCCGTTCTGAGGGATCTTGGCGGGATCAATTCCGCCTAGCTCCCTGACCCAGTTACGCCTGGAGCACCATATATTCCGCTCCCAGGGGATTACTCCACCACGCCTGCATCACACACTCGCGGTCAAGGCTTTCTCGGTGCCACGGCAAACGGCGCCTCCACGCCAGCATGCACCGCATAGATACGCGCGTTCGTGGCGCGCGCGGCAGCGACTAAGGGCTCACTGGGGATGTCAGCGACGTTGACAAAGCCGTTGTAGGCGGTCTCGCTATCGGAGCGGCCGGTGATGGGTTCATCCCAATACTGGAAGTAATGGCTGCCAATGACATACGGCAAGGCCGCCAGTTGTTCGGTGTAGTAGCGGAAGCCGGTGCCGCGTTCGGACGCGCTCGCGACAGGCACGGCGGTTGTCAGCAGGCCCTCCTCGAGGCTGTTGTGGCCGTACTCCCCGATAAAGATGGGCTTTTGGGCGATCGCGTAGATGCGCTCAAGCATGGCCACATCTGGGCCGTGCCGGTAGTGATTGAGGCTCAGGACGTCGACGTACGGTGCGCCAGCGGCGATCACCTCCGGGTATTTGTCCCCGAGGTGAATGCGGCTTCCCAGGAGCAGATGATGGGGGTCGGCGGCACGAATCGCCTGGGTCCAGGTGCGGTGCCAGCGCTGCGCAAACTCACCGCGCAGCTCGCGCATGTCGCGCGCCGCGGCGCCGGTCGGGGTCTGGTCGTGCTCGAACGGCCAGCGCAGCGCCGCGAAGCTTTCGGCGGTGGTGCCCCAAGCGGCATTGAGCGCCGCGACGTTGTGGTACCGCTGCTGGAGCGTCGCCAGAGCCCACTGCTTGGCTGGTAGGTCTCCCGGCGCAGCGAGCAGCCGCTCGGCGAACATGTCCCAGTCGAGCTCATTGTCGATGAAGTGGCCGAGGACCCAAGGGTCATCTTTGAAGCCCGTGAGCGAATGGTGCACTATGCCGTACGCCTCGCGCGCGAAATCGGGATGAAAGACGTCGTGGATCCGTTGGGTGATGCGGGGGACGTTCATCGGCTGGGTGGATGTTGGGTGCTCGACATTCGGCCCGTACGTCACATAGGGTAGCCGTGGCAGCCCAGGGATGCCGCGCAAGAGATCCCAGTCCGACCAGTTCCCGATCGAGGTAAATCCCCAGAAGAGCTGGCGCCGCAGGTCTCGCTCACGAGAGCGCACTTCGTAGCGCTCGCCCCATTTCCGGATCTGATTCATGATGTGAAAGGACACCTCCTGGTCCTTCCACGCCTTGGTAAATAGTCCCTCATGCGGCGGAAGCCACTCGTAGGCCGCTTGAGTCTGCTCGTTGATGGGCCCATGGATCCCTGGCCGAATGACATTGATGCCGGTCGCGAAGAACAGCCGGCCGCTGGGTGCGACGAACCACCAGCGGCCGTCGACGCGCTCGACGCGGAAATACCCCGTGGCGCGCCGCTGTGGGGGCATGGCCCATGCCTGATAGTCGTCGCGATCGGCGAACCGAGTCACGGGGTCGAACCGCTGCTGCTCATGTGTGTCGGCCTCGATGAGCGCCACGTCCGAGCCCACTTTGCGCGGCCACGTTCCATCTTTGCGCTGTCCGTAACGGTCTACCCAGCCGCGCCACTCGAAAGAGCCGACAAGCTCGGCGCGATAGAGGCCGATGCGCCCCTGACCACCGCCGCTTCCCCGCATGAGGAGCACCTCGCGGACGTGCGCCAAATCCAAGCGTCCCCAGCCATTGAAGGACCCCGCCTCGCCTCCGAGCTCCCAAGCCCAGCCACTGATGGTGTACTGCAGATGCCGCAGCGGAACTCTCCACGTGACCCGGCGAGCGGCCTCGAGAACGAGCGTAAAGCCGGCCGACTTGCCGTCTTCCCAAGAGGCGGGGTCGTTCCGCAGGATGAGGCTCAGCTTGAGCTGCTCGGTGCCGCGGTTCTCGATCTCGAGCCAATCGAAGCCACGCCAGTCCTCGCGTGCACTCCGCCCAGGCACGGCGAGCGGCAAGCCGTCCCCCGCGTGGGCATCGAATGTCGCTTCGACCCCCACCGACATGCCATCCTGTGCAATCCCACGGCACGGATAGCCGTCCTGCTCGAACGCTGCGCAGACGGATGGATCAGTGAACGCCATCACCAGTGGAGGAGCTTGAGGCGCCGGAGGCACCGCCGCCTCGACAGGCGCAAGCACCTCGGCTGTCGTATGCATGCGTGACTGCGTGGACACGTCGCGAGGGGTACAGCTCTGTGCGAGGCAGCTATGCAGCAGAACAGCGGTGGCCAAGACGCCTTGCAGATTCGCGTATAGGGCGTACACGAAGTTGAAACGCATGTGTTCCCTCCGGACACCACAGCCGTATCGGACGTGTGTAGATGGGTTCCAGGCGTCATCCATGGCAATTCATTCTGGGCCAGGACCCACGCAGGACGCTGCACGAGAACACCGCATCAGGCTGACAGCAGACATCCATGGGGGAGGAGCATTGGTGCGACATGGTATACACGATACCGCCACACTCTGGCGGCAGAGAGTTGGGAGGTGGTCACGGTTTGGGACGGTCCGAAGACAGTCAGTCGCCATGACGGGTGTCTTCCCATACGTGATCCTCTGACACGTCACCCGGCCTCGGCACGTGGCCCCCGCCGATCAGCCCCGCCTCCGAGAGGGTGTGGTGGGGCGCGCGACACGGGCGGGTCGTGTCCAACGCCGTGCGGTCGCCGGTGAGGCCCGCGACACTTGAATCCACGTCGTCTCAGTGGCCTCGGCCAGGGTCAATGCCGCCAGGATGGTGGTGAGTCGCCGGGCCAGCATCGACTTGCGCGCCCCAGGGGGCCAATGAAGAGCAGATTTGGGTCAGAATGCCGGCATCCGCTGCAGCAATACCCTGGCCTCCAAGGGTGACAAAGATCATCGCCAGTAACCGAACTTCCACGCGGGCGGAACGCCAAAGGGCAAGATCCTGACAGCTCCTCCAGCAGCGCCCTGGCTACATGCAGAGGTATGGCAACATTTGCCGGAACACGGGCCACTTCTACTTGGCGGCAGCTGAGCCAGTCCGCAATTTGAAGTCACACGATATTCACCAAGAGATCATACGCCTTGATCCTCTCCAATGTATCAGACCCGCTTGTGAGTTCCCCTGGCGTAGGGTCCCCACCTGCTGCGCCCTATACATCGCGTCTGCCCTGATGGTCAAGAGGAAAGCAGCGATGTGCCTGGCAAGGATTGACAGCGCCCGGATGTGGTACTACTCTGGCCAGCACCAACCGCAGACGGTGAAACTGTCCAAGGTATCCGTCAGGTGGTATGGTGAAGGACGAAAGCCTTACCAGATGCTGATCCTGTGCACGCGCTATCGTCATAGGCGTCGGGAGCCTGGCGCTGCACGCTGTTGCGAGAGCCAAAGACAAGCGCGTGCACGAGACGCTACATTAGAGATGCAGACCCAGAAGGCAGCTCCGACAGTTGCCGTGTACACACTCACTTCCTATGGAGGACAGCACCATGAAGTTTGGGCTCATGTATGAAATCCAGGTGCCGGAGCCCCACTACGACGGCATCGAACAGGAGCGCTACAAGCAGGTGATGGCCCAGGTGGAGCTGGCTGACGAGGTTGGCTTTGCGTACTTCTGGACGGTGGAGCACCACTTCTTGCGGGAATTTTCTCACTGCTCGGCCCCGGAAGTCCTCTACGGGGCCATCTCCCAACGCACCAAGCGGATTCGCATCGGCCACGCGGTCACCCTCTTGCCAGGCCAGTATAACCATCCGGTACGGGTGGCTGAGCGGGCGGCCGTGCTCGATATCGTCAGTGATGGCCGTATGGATCTGGGCACC
>JBKPCR010000105.1:0-13144 GCA_046727435.1 bacterium
GTGTGCAAAGTTCCGCTCCCTGATAAAGCTGGAGAACAGGTCGCGCGCCTGCTGTAGGATCTGCGGGCTGATCGATTGCGGGTAGGCGACCACCATCGTAGCGCGCGAGCCAGCTGGTCCGGGGGAGATCTGTGCCCGCACTTCTTGAATGGATTGCTCGATGGTGCGCGCTCGTAGCGCCACCTCTACCGCGCTCACCTTCGGGCTGGCCACGGTCAGCATCAGGGCGGCGGTGTCCCCGAAGTTGTCGTTGAATTGGATCGGTCCTGCCCCCTGCGGCAGGTTCGTGATGCCGTTCAGCTTGAGGTTGATGTCGTTGAACTGCTTCTTCGTGTCCTGAATGTCCTCTCCGAGCTGGACTGTCACCACGGAGACGCCGGGAAGTGTGACCGACTTGAGACCAAAGTTTGTCGGGTCCGGGGGATGGATGGTGTCGTTCTAAGCGCTCGTCGTTTCAATCTGCCGCGTCACCAATTGTTCGATCTTCTTGGCGCTCATCCCTGGCCATGGCGTAATCGCAGTTGCCACGCGCTCCGGAATGTCGGGGTCCTTGCGCTTGGGCATGTGGAGGTACCCATAGATCCCCCAGAGAATCACACCTAGCATCAGGATCCAGGCAATCGTTCGGTTTTCCGTGAAGAACCGGGTGGTATTATGCGTCCTCTGAACACGCTCGGCATCTCTCACATGCGCCATGGGGTGTTTCCTCAATGGCTAGGGGATCACGCGGACTTGGTCGCCATCCACCAGCAAGGTGGTGCCGGTAGTGATGACGCGGTCCCCAACCCGCACGCCTTCGGGAACGGCGATCATGTCCCCGTATACGGTGCCCACTTTGACGTGGCGCAGGCGCGCTACCTCTTTACCAGGTTGCCCTTCGATGACGAAGACGGCGTAGCCTGCAGGGTTGTCCGGCGGCCGTACGATGGCACTGAGCGGTACCACAGGCATGGGGTCCGCCAGCTGCCCGCCTGGAACCTGCAGGGATGCCACCATGCCAGGTCTAAGCTGGTTCTGTGGGTTGGGGACGGTGATTTCGATGCTGAACACCCGGGTCTGCGGATCGGCCGCCGGGGTGATGGCGGTGCCGTGACCGGGAAATTCCGTGCCGGGCACCGACTCTGTGGTGATCGTGAGTGGGCTGCCCAATTGCAACTGGCGTTGCATCACGTCCGGCACGCCAAACACCACCTTCACCGACCTGACATCGGCGATAGAGAACCCAACCGTCCCAGCCGCGACGAAGGACCCGACGTCGATATTCCGTTGCAGGATGACCCCATCCATCCGGGCCTTCAAGGAGGAGTCCCCAAGGTTGATCTCCGCTTGCTTGAGCTGGGCCGCTGCCGCTGCGACCTTACCCTGTGTGGCCGCGACTTGCGCTTTGGCTTCGTTCACCGAGGCTTGTGAGGCGGCGAAATTTTCGTTATAGCCATCATAGTCAGCCTTGGTCATGCTCTGCGTCGCCAGGAGGTTGGTGGCGCGCTCAAAGTCGAGCTGGGCTTTGGTTAAGCCCTCTTGGGCCTTCGCCAGATTTGCTTTGGCTTGTTGCCAGGTGGCCTGGGCCGTTGCCAGTTGCGCTTTGGCCTGGTTCACATCTTCCTGATAATCGATTTGACGCACTTGCGCCAATACAGTCGCCTTCGTGACCCAATCGCCGCCCTGCACATCCCGCATCCGGCCGTCGGCACCTTTGACCTGGAGAACGTCCTCGATATAGCCGGCGACTTTGAAGGCGAGATTTACCTGGGTATACGGATTGATGTTCGCCGAATAGCGCTGCCCACTGCTCGTGACATGTGATTGCACCGCCTGCACTCGCACCGGCGTGGGTGGTTTTTCCGCGGATCTACCCGGGTTGTCAGCACCCAGAAGCGTCGCACAGGCGAGGCATCCGATGCTCAGCCATGTGGACCGCATGATTCATTCCTCCCCCAGAGCACGCTCGAAGTTCGCCTTGGCTGTCCAGAACGACGAGAGGGCTTGCTGATACTGCTGGTTCGCCTGCGCCAGCGCGGCTTGATCCTGCAGCACGTTTTGCAGCAACGCGGTTTTCTGTTGATATTGATTCATCGCCTCCCGTAGGGTCTCCCGCGCTGCCTCCTGCGCCACACGGGCGGCGCGCAGCTGCTCCCGTGTCGCCTTTAGCGTGCGGAACTGATTGTTGATGTCCATCAACACCTGACGCTCAGTATCCTGAACAGTGTTGCTCGCCTGCTCCATCGCCTTACGCCGTTCGGCCATCTCCGCGTTCTTCCGACCCCAGTCATAGATGTCCCAGGAGAACTCCAGGCCTGCGTAGGCGATATTTTTGGGCAGCTCGTCGCTGGTAATGGGTGAGAGGTAGCGGACGACAAGGCTCAGGTCGGGGATGTACTCCGATTGCTTAATACGGACTTTGTAGTTGGCTTCTGTCACCTGCAGCTGCGCGTTCTTGATCTCCGGCCGTTGCTGGAGCGCTCGGGCCTGGGCTGCGGCGAGATCGTTCTCGAATGGGGTGGCTTCCGGCGCCGGGTTGACACGGAAGGGGTCCGGATGTCACGCCCCAGCAGCTCGTTGACCTGTTCCTGTTGCGAAGCGAGCGTGTTCCGCTGGGTGACCGCCTGGTACTCGGCGTTGGCCAGTTGGGACTTCACGCTCAGACTTTGGGATTTCAGCGCCGTCTGCTGCTTCATGTAGTTCTCTGTGATTCGGTCCAGCTCGCGCAAGGATGCAATGTTCTCCTCAGTCGCCTCGAGGGCACTCTGCGTCTGGAGCAATGTATAGTATGCTTGCTTGACATCGAACACCACGGTTTGCTGTTGCAAGCGGAGCTGCTGGAGTGCCACGTCTCGCTTGGCCTCGAACTCCTGGATGTCCAACCCGATGCGGTAGAGCTGTGACAGCGGCTGGGAGGCTTGCGCGAGGATGTCCGTCTTGAATCCCGCGGAGGTTTGCAGCGTCGTTCTGCTCGCGGGGATGGGACCGGTGGCGCGGAATGTGCCAAAGGCGCCCTCATTGAAGGTCAAGTCGATCGGGGTGAGCAGATGGGACTCGATCAGGGCAAGCTTGAGGGACGGCAGACGCTTGGTCCGCACCGCGGTGAGCTTGTCTTCGGATTGTCCTACTCCCAGGATGGCGTTCTTCACATTCACGTTGTTCTGGAGCGCGAGCGCCACCGCTTGTGCTACCGTCAGCACGTCACTGGGAGGGGAGCTGGTCTGTTGGCACCAAGCCGCCGGAGGAATGGCAAGCACCATACAGAGAACGGTACATCGGATCATTCAAGACCTCCTCATCGCCTTTCCGAAAAGACATGTTAAGGATCGAGATGCGTTGCAACGCACCAGCAGCAACTTTGATAGAGAAGTTCCATGCATAGAGGGCACTCGGTGAACGAACGTAGTCGACCTTCCGCTAGGTGGGCTTCCTTGCATGCCATTCTTCTATATTAATGTTACCGCATCAACAATTCCACCTGTCCTGCTTTTCGTTTTGACGACGGCCTACAACGCATACAAATCTTTCTGCTTCATGACCTCCCTGCGCTGTCCTGTGTCAGAGAACAATGCTCGACCTCAGGTCGATAATCCACTCCGTCCTCGCTCGACCTGATTAAGTGGGTTCACTGAATAGACCCAGTTGGACCGGCAAGTCCGGGTCGGGTAGGACGGGCCGTTGATCCCAGATGCCCGGGCATCATTCGGATTTCGGATCTCTCTGTTGGAGAGCCTGAGCTAGCCTCAATCCCACCAACTGCGCCACGATCACCGCGATGTAGAACTGTCCGAACATGGCTTCAAGCCATGTGAGCGAGGTTACAGGTGAACTGTTGGGGGTGATGTCGCCTGAGCCCAGGCTGGTCAGCGTCACGAAGCTGTAGTCAACGAACAGCGACTGCCGCGTATACCGACTGGCCAACTGTCCTGCGATGTCCTGATGCATGCTGAAAGAGCCAGGGAAGAAGAGCTCGACAAGCAGATAAAGATTTCCCCAGACGATGCCTGCAAGCAGATAGCCGCAGATGGCGCCGATCACATCGTCAGCCTAGACTATCTTGCGATCGAGAATGCCGCGCAGAATCATCGCCCCTGCGAAGCCGAGGAATGCCACCAGGAAGCCATGATGGATCACCCCCAAGGCTGTCTCGCACCTTGCCGGCAAGATGTATGGCGCCCAGCCACCGACAAGCACCGGCAATCCAATCACCATGGATACGAGTCGGTCGCGCCGTCGCTGGAAAACGATAAAAAAAACGGTAAACACTATCAGGGTGCGCAGAACATCGTAGATGATCAAGCCGGCCAGGAACCCACGTGCCAGCGGTTGCACCACGATTGTAAGCACCAGGGTCAGCAACAGCACCAGGTGTTTTCGCACCCGTAGTCGGTTCAGGAGCGAAGTCTTTTCATCTTGATCCCTGGCGGCGGTGGGCTCTGCAGTAAGGCGCGCCGTGCCCGCGCCTGAATGTCCGCCGCGCCACCCGAGAGGAGGTGCTCTGGCCATGTCTGAGACAACACCATCCCTGAGCATCCGGCATACCGAGCCGCGCGATGTTCCCGGCATCGTGGCTCTCTGTCAGCGGGTCTACCCCGATACTCCCCCCTGGCGCCCCGACCAGTTGCACTCGCATCTTCAGGTCTTTCCCGAGGGTCAGTTCGTGGCCGTGGAAGGCGTCGAGCAACGGGTGGTCGGCATGGCGGCGTGCTGCATCGTGAATTGGGATCACTACCATCTGCTAGATAGTTGGGAGACCTTTACCGCCGATGGCATGTTCACCAATCATGATCCCATTCAAGGGCGCACGTTGTACGGGGCAGAGATCATCGTCGATCCGGAGCTTCAGGGGCATGGGATCGGCAGCCGCCTGTGGGGGACCCACCAGTCGCTCGCCGAACACTGGGGCCTGCGGCGCATCCGCGGTGGGGGGCGTCTGCGGGACTATCATACCTACGCCCACCAATTGACGGCCGCCGATTACGTGCTCCAGGTCGTGCAGGGCTTATTATGGGACCGGACGCTCAGCGTCTGGCTGCACGAGGCCTGCCATGTGCTGGCTGTGGTACCGCACTACCTGAGCGGTGACCCGGAGACGCTCGGCTACGCCGCCGTCACCGAGTGGCTCAATCCGGAAGTGGTCCAGCCCGAACACTATACCGGTCGGCCCACCGACTACTTGCACCCGTCGGCACAGACGCCAGCCCTCGACCAGCCCGCTGGCAGCAGGGGGCCAGCGAAGACCTAACGCCTTGGATGGGGTACGATTGAGGAAGGATAGCCTGTGAGCCGATCCCAGGATCTCTATCAGGCCAAGCGGACCGCCGCGGCCGAGGCGGTGACGGCGGTGCCACGCACCTGCAATCTGGTGCTCGGGGCCTTTTCGGCCCAGCCGCCGGCACTCATGCGGGCCGTCGCAGATCGGGTACGGGCCGGCGCCCACGACGTGATCCGCCTGTACTATATGGGTTCGTCGCCGGCCATGGGCGAAACGCTGCTGCAATATGACTTGATGCCGGTAGTCAAGCCGCATCCAGCCTTTATCTGGCCGCTGGAACGTGCCCTCGAAGCCGAGGGGCGACGGCACCAGACGCAGACGATCTTCTACGTGCCGGCGTCCTTTAGTTCGGTACCCAAGCTTTTCTCGGAGTACATCCATCCCGACGTTGTGCTGCTACAGGTGTCGCCGATGGATCGGGCCGGCTATTTTAGCCTGGGGACGATCAACGCCTATAGCTTGGCTTCAGCACGGGCCTGCGACCACCTTCTCGTGGAGGTCAACGAGCGCATGCCGCGCACCTTCGGTGAGGCTTTTTTGCACGTCTCAGAGGTGCACGCCATCGTTGAGCACACCTCGGCGCTCCCAGAGGTCCTGACGCCCCCGGCTGGGGAGATCGAGCGGCAGATCGGGCATGCCATCCTGGAGCTGGTGCCAGAGCGGGCGTGTGTCCAATTTGGGATTGGCAGTATCCCCAATGCTGTGGCAGCCATGTTAAAGGATCACCGCGACCTCGGCGTCAGTATCATTACGGGCCATGCCACTGCCGACCAGGGTCAGGCCTCGCGCATCGTGCCGCGACTTGAGGGGCCGATCACTGATCCCCGCATGGACACGCAATATATCGTGACGGAGTACGGAGTATGCGATCTGCGCGGGAAATCGACGCGGGAGCGTGCGCTTGGCCTGATCGAGATCGCCCATCCGGATTACCGCCAGGAGCTTCTGACCCAGGCCAAAGAGCTGGGATACCTCACCTGAGGTCCGCCGCAGCTAGCGTGTGCCGAGTTCGCCGACGTCGTGGCTTGATCTGCTGCTAATGCTCGCAGGTGGGTGGCCGCACGCCGATCGAATACGGCTCCTTTGGCATGGTTCTTCTCCCATCCCTACTGTTGCCCTCTGCGCACGGCCTGCGGATTCGTCGAGCCTTCACCAAGGTAGACGCTGCGCTCCCACTGACGCTTCAGTGGGTCGCGCACGTGCAGCCCCATCCGGCCGATCTTCTCCAGCTCGATCTCGCAGAACTCGCCATCCTGCAGCGGGCTCAGGCCCTCGTGGTTAGTGCCACAGGCGATGACGTTGCCGGTGTGCAGGGTCATGATCCGGCTGGCGAACTCGATCAGCTCTGGCACCCGGTGCTCCATGTCGTCGGTGATGTAATCGTGATACAGCTCACCATTATTCCAGAAGCGCACCCGCAGCTTGTTGGGGTCGGGGATCTCATCCGCTGTGGTAATGCAAGGTCCGATGGGGGCAAAGGTGTCGAAGCTCTTGCCCATCCAGCTCCCGGCTCGCCATGTCCGCCTGCCCTCGCCGCGCGCCGAGACATCGATGATGCCAGTGAAACCGAACACCGCCTTGCGCCAGTCCTCCGGCCTGACGTTCTTGGCCGGTCCCTTGATGACGATGCCCAGTTCCGCCTCGTGGTGGAAGACATAGGGCTCGGTGAACTCCGGCAGCACGATGGTATCGCCGTGGCCGATGACGGCATCCGGGTTCTTCAGGAACATGTTCAGGGGGCGGGGCTCCCGCTGGGCATGCTCCCAGTAGTTGCCGATGCAGCAGAGAATCTTGCCCGGCCGGGGCAGCGGTGGTCGCAGGCGCACGACATCCAGCGGCAAGGGCAGGGCGCTGACCGCCAGCCGCTCGACAGTGGGCCTCAGCGTGTCGAAGGCATCGATGATCTGTTCCATCAGATGCTGGGGAGAGTGGGCCACCAGCCCTGCGGTGGCGGATGAGACGTCCACGACCCCCACATCGGTCAGCACGCCGGGACGGATCCCCTGGCCCGCCCCCGGTCCCTCAAAGAGCACGAGTCGCATGTGGAACCTCCCATTCGTTGTCGTCGAATGTCTGGCGCCCAAAGGTACGGGAAAGCGAGTATATCATGGAAGGCGGAAGATGGCACATCTACTCGAGTTAGGTGCTCTGCACAGAAGCCCAGCCGGTTCTATGGGAGGAGGAGGGTCATGACGCGCTCCTCCTCCCCAATCAGATCGCTGGCATGACCAGGGGATCGGTCTGTCGATTGAACCGGCTCGCATTGTTCCAGAGCCACCTGCGCGTCGTGTCCGGCTTGAGGCTTGACCAGTCGAACACGTTCTCCACATACCACCTCTGCCGGTGCATGTGGACTGTGGACCCACCTCCCCGAGGACCCGTCAGGAGCCTATCGTCGCCATTCGGTCGCCGTGCCGCTGGCGGTCGCCTGCGGCCGGCGCATGGGGCCGCCGGGAAGAGGCCAGCTCGGCCAGGAGCGGTCGGCAGCTGGACGCCACCTCCCGGGCCCAGACGTCTGCGGCCGGGTTGCCGTGTGTCTCCGCGTCGTCTTCGCGCCGACCGTCCCGCATGGCGCGCCGCCGTCCGTCAGCGCTCCCCATTCCCATACGCCTTCAGCGCCTCGGCATACTCCTGGCGGGGGAAGGTTTCCCCGTTGGGCACCCGCATCATATCCGTGAAAATCTCCAGGCGATTGCCGTCGGGATCGAGGAAGTAGAACGAACGACTGCCGCTGCCGCCAAGGTTGCCTCCGCCTTCGAAGCCATGCACGAGTGGCCCGTTGATCGGTTTCACCCCGTGGGCGTGCAGATGGGCCAGGGCCTTGAGGAACGCATCACGGTCTTCGACCTCAAAGGCGATCTGCTGGATCAGCCGCTCGCGCGGGCCGGCAGCCGTCACGTCCACGCCTGGGGGGGCTGAGCCGATGACGAAGTCATGATGCACGTCGTCAAAGCGCAGGAAGGCTGTCTCCGATCCGTCCGGGCGCTTGGTGCGATTCGTGACCCGACACCCCAACACCTCAGTGTAGAAGCGGAACGAGCGCTCGAAGTCGGATACCAGAATCCCCACATGTCCGATGCGCTTCAGCTGGATACCCATAGGTCTTTTCCTCCTTCACGGCCACATGCTTCCCATACTGCGGGCGGTCGCCCCCCCTGGGAAGCAACCGCACCACTCCACCCATCACGATCGAACCATCAGCTGCAGGCGGTGTCCATCAGGGTCATTGAAGTAGATACAGCGATCTTCCCCCGGACGACCAGTAACTGTCACGCCATTTTTCTCCAGCTCGGCTTTGAGTGTTTCGTATGTGCCCGACTCCACGTTCAACGCCAGATGGTTGAGGTCGTTGCCTGTGGTTAGGGGCTCGTTACCGCGCTTCTTGAACAGCGCTACCCCCTGATGGCCACAGTGCAGAAACGCCTGGCCATCGTTCTCGCGATAGACGGTCATGCCCAGGAGCTCGGTGTAAAACTTCTTGGCGCGTGCCACGTCTTGCACATGCAGGACGAGATGGTCGATGCCGTTGGTCTGGATCATGTCGCCTTCCTCCTCTCCTCCGGTGTGCATCCTCATATTAGTGGTGGGAAGATTGGTCGTGCCACCCCCCAAAGACCCTACGAATCATGGCTTCATGGCCGCCCCCAACCCACGATCAGCGACGACGAGGGACAGTGATCTCCTTCAAGGCACTGCCAAGAAGCGCGAGCCCTTGGGCGACCTGGAGGAGGTCGGCTGCCGTGAGGCCGGCAAGCACTTTGGCCATCCGGGATGACGCCGCTTCGCGCGCCTGCTGAAGATGCTGCGCCCCAGCGGGGGTAAGCGTCAAGACGACGCTGCGGCGTTCCTCGGGGTGCGTCATACGGCTCACCAGCGCGCGTCGCACCAGGCGGTCGACCGTAGCCGATGCGGTTGAGCGCGCCACCCCCAGGTGCTCGGCCACGCTCGAGAGGGGAGCGCCAGGCTTGCCACTCAGGAACGTGAGCACACGAAACTGAGGGACGGATAACAGAGGTGCCCTACGGGAGCGCATCTCGGTACGGATAAAGCGCATCACCAAGGGAACCGTCTCCATCACCTCTCGTGCGCACACATCTGGAGTGATCGCCGTTGCCGCCTGTGCCTTCATCAGCCCTCCCCGAAAGTCGGTTCTCCAGCCATGGGTCCAGCTTGCCGAGATGGCTAGGGTTGTTCTCACCACGAATTGTTCGTGTTACGAACAACGACTGTATCTCTACACTTAGGCGTTGTCAAGACCCTCTAGAGATGAGAACGTAAGGCAAGGGTTTGCGACGGGGGGTATGTCTGATTTTGATTCCATTGCAACAATTGAACTCTCGGGGAGCAGGGGGTAGACGCACCTGCGAAATTCTTGGCTTCTGCCCGGCAAGACATGGCTCAGCCAAGGCGGTGGCAGGTCGGCATGACCTCCTCGGCGAACAGGCGCAGGGAGCGTAGCGTTTGCGCGTGGGTGAGGGTGCCAAAGCAAAAGGAGCCGACGAAGTAGTTCGAGCCAGTACTATGCAGGTGGTCCTGTACTTGCTTTTTGACGGTGTCAGGCGACCCGACGATATGCAGCCCCTCTGCTAAGCGTGCGTCAAAGTCAGCCAGATACGCCGCCCGCCCGCTAGCGTCGCCATTTACCAAGCGCAGGTAGTTGAAATTGTAGATGAAGTCAGCAAAAGCAGCCTTCGCTTCTTGCAAGGCCTGGGCGTCAGTCTCGGCAACATAGACGTGTCGAACGATACCGTATTTAGGAGCGGCTACGTGCGCGTTCAAACGCTTCGGGTTGGTATGGTGCTCCTGCCAGACGTGCTTATAGAGGTCAAACAATTCTCGCATGGTGGTCATGGGGGGGTAGTGCGTGATGGTGTTTAGTCCTTCCTCGGCCAACCACCTGATCGAGTTGGCGTTGTCGGTGGGATACCAAAGAGGCGGATAGGGACGTTGGAAGGGTTCGATGTGCAGCCGCACGGGCGTGAACGAGTAGTACTCGCCGGCGTAGGAGACCTCACCGCTGGTCAGGCCCGAGGTGAGGATATCCAACGCCTCCCGGAACATGGCACGTGCCTGCTGTGGAGTCACCTGGTAGAAGGCTAGTTCGTAGGAAGAGACACCACGGCCGACGCCAACTTCCAGCCTGCCGCGGCTCATGTTGTCCAGCATACAGATTTCCTGGATGAGTCGGAGGGGGTTGTAGAGCGGCAGTAGGTAGACCAAGGGCCCCAAGCGGAGGCGGTGGGTCCGCTGGATGGCGGCTGACAGGAAGATACTGGGCGAGGGCGCCATGCCCAGCGGCGTGGCTTGATGTTCTGCGAGATGATAGCAGTAGAAACCGGCTTCGTCGGCGTATTCTAGGCATTGCAAGCGCTGCTCATACAGCTCAGGAAGCGACAGCTGATTCCGATCGATCCAGTCGAAGATACCGAACTGCACCGCCGGCGCGTCCGCCGGAGATGTGGCATGATCATCAAGCATCTCTTCGCCTCCATATGCCCATGCCTGAACAAACCTAAGCACCAAGATAAGGTTCTGAGAGGCGGGTGACAGGCCTACCCTTCTCGCTCTTCTTCACCCTCGCTGTCGCTTGCGACGAGAAAAAAGTAGACCGATATCCAAGACAACTTGGCATTCGTGAGGCCACAATAGTATGGCTTCTTATGGCTGTCAATGGCCTTATGGCGATCCAGGGCTCTGTAGTTCTGCAGTGGCTGATGTAGCCCGGGAGCGGGGCAATGGGTCCGGGCCCCGGGAGCCTGATGGGGGTCTTTTACCGGGTGGCCTGCCTCAAGCCACACTTGATGCCCAGCGTTCGATCAGCCAAGTACCTTGCCTTCTGATTGACCTACTGGCCCAAGAAGTGCTAAAGTTCCTAGCGTTATGTGTACACGAAGCGACTCAACCATCAACTTTGTGCAGCTGTGGTGGCGCCCCTAAAAGGGGCGGCACGAGCCTTTTTGCTTTGATCATGCCGCCGTGGCTCTCCGGCGGCATGTGTTTTTTTGCGAGCCCATGCCCCCGGACGTGGCAGCGGCGGCACACGACATCCACTGCAACTTCGTCAGGGAGATCATCATGCAGCACTGCTTTTCGATAGCTTCTGAGAAGCCGATCGTCGTAACGGGTGACCGGCCGACCGGCCCTCTGCATCTTGGCCACTACGTCGGCTCACTGCGCACTCGCCTCCGCCTCCAAGAGGACTATCGACAGTTCGTGTTGATCGCCGATCTTCAGGCACTGACCGACAATGCTGAAAATCCGAGCAAGGTCACTGGGAATGTGCTCGCAGTGGCGATGGACTATCTCGCGGTGGGCATTGATCCCGCGAAGACGACTATCTGCATCCAGTCACAGATACCAGAGCTCGCGGAACTCTCGATGTACTTGCTCAACCTGGTGACGGTGGCCCGGCTCGAACGCAATCCGACGGTGAAAGAAGAAATTCATCAGCGTGGTTTCCAGCGCACCATCCCGGCAGGTTTCCTGGCCTACCCTGTCAGTCAAGCGGCTGATATCACCGCCTTCAAAGCACGTTACGTCCCCGTGGGCGAAGATCAACTCCCGATGATCGAGCAGACGAACGAACTCGTGCGGAGTTTCAACCGTGCCTATGGCGATGTGCTGGTCGAAGCCGAGGCGATCCTTTCGAGGGTTGGCCGGCTCCCTGGTATTGATGGTAAGACCAAGATGAGCAAGTCGCTGGGGAATACCATTCCGCTCTCCGCCGATCCGGACCAGATTCACCGGGCAGTCGAGCGGATGTACACCGATCCTGGTCACGTGCGTGTGAGCGATCCCGGAAAGGTTGAAGGCAACGTCGTCTTCACGTACCTGGATGCGTTCGAGGAGGACACCTTGCTCGTGGACGAACTCAAGACCCACTATCGGCGGGGTGGACTCGGAGATCGAGCCCTCAAGCAAATGCTTGAGACGCGGCTTCAAGAGATGCTCGCCCCGATACGAGCGTGTCGCCATCAGCTGGCGCAAGATCCGGGGCAGATCATCGACATCGTGCGTGAAGGTACTGAAGTGGCACGGCAGGTCGCGGCGAGTACCCTCACAGAGGTTCGCCGGGCCCTTGGTCTGAACTATTTTTGCAGCTAGGCAATCTTGCTTTGCCTGGATGATGTCAGAGCTAATCTAACATTGGTTTGAACCGACGGCCCTATGGCCGCGGCACAAGCCCTGCCTATGTGCTAGGCATGCATAAAGCTTACAGGGTGCAAGTCCCTGCACCATGTCTCCCCGGCGATCGGGACCCCAGGCGTATGGGGTGGCGTCTAAGCACGCCCGCCTGTAGAGGTAGGCGATCAGTTTCTTGAGGATTCCGGAGTTAGAGCATCGAGGGTGAGAGTTGCGCAACCTGGCATGTACCCTTCAGCGCACCCGCCTAGCCTATATGGGTTAGAATGAAGACGCGACGCAGATCTCGATCACAGTCAGAGCACTCGTAGTAGGTGGCCGTCTCCACCCCATACGGCCCCAAGTCTCGTATCCTTTCCTCGACAGCTTGCAGTGGAATCAGGCATGTTGGGCACTGAGGGGGGCGTAAAGAGATTATCACCGCACCGACGCAGACGAGTACAGCACCCATGCCCACGATGATGGACTCGATAAGCATAGTTTGTCACCTCGCTATTTCCCCTAGTCGGGCATCCGAGTCATCCAGACGGCATCACATGATTCGCGCCGAGCTTTCCCTTGCCAAAGCAGGGTTCATCTGCTCGATCCGGCAAACGTGCACAGTAAATGCCAAGCTGCCTTGAGGGGGCGTGAAGAGGCCAGGAATGCGGCTCGACCTGTCAACTACACCTGGTCAAAAAGGGGATCGTTGGACCCGCAAGCTGCTATCTGAGCAACAGATCTGCAACAATGTGCACGCCTGGCAAC
>JBKPCR010000106.1:0-3282 GCA_046727435.1 bacterium
TCTGCCGGTCCCTGGACTGGCTGCACCCCTTCTGCGGTGATCACGGGCCTCTGTCCGCGCACACCAGCCATTTTCGCGATGGAAGGGCCATTGAGGTCAGCATCGAGGATGCCCACCGCCGCCCCTTGCATCGCCACCGCAGTGGCGAGATTCACGGTGATAGCGCTCTTCCCCACACCACCCTTGCCGCTTACCACGGCCACCTTATTTCTAATGTCTTGCATCCTCGCCCGCAATCGGGCAAGTTGTTCTGTCACTTGGCCGACGATGTTGGAGCCACCGTCGCCTGCCAGGTCTTTGTAGGTCTTCGGCATACATCGTTTCCTTGAGAAGATGACGACCGACCAACGGATTCAAGCTAACATACACAGCCAGACTGAGCGCGTCAATCCGAGTCGTGCCCGCTCATGGGGCCCTTGGCTCCATCGTGGAGTAACCCCCGTCATGCCGTCACTGCAATCGACCCACACGCCATTCATACAGTTGACGAGGTGGATCATTCGAGTCATGCTGAGAACATCATACCGCAGCGCAGCATTTGAGCACGAGACCCGTGGCGCTGCTCTGGGTGACAACGCTGGGGTGCCAATCTCCCGTGGCCCGATGTCGATGGCCCACCAAAATTGCAGCATAAGACCTCACACCCACTGCTCGCTTATAGTAGAATAGGGTTTGGCCGTCCTGCGCCCCTGGGGAGGGCGCCACCGGCCGCCGTATGTTGGGAGGTGCATTCGATCCGACAACGTATGACTTGTCTGTGATGGAACTTCTTGTGACAAGCCAAGATCGCCTAGACAACGTCTGTTCCACCGTGATGTTGGTCCGTCTACTCTGTGTGTTAACTTGGGCGACCAGTATCCAGGCGGCCGAACCTCCTGTGCCGCTCTATATCCAAGCCGATTATCTGGAACGGCGCCCAGCCGAGAATTCCCTCCGTTTTCAGGGGGCGGTCGATATCAAATATGGAGAAAGCCGAGTTCTCGCCGATGTCGTCGAGGTGAATACCGAGACCGGAGACGGCACGGCCGAGGGCAATGTACGCTTCGAGGACCCGCACCGACAGGTGACAGCCGAGCGTGCCGAATTTAATCTGTTCACGAAGATCGGCACCCTCTATCAAACCACAGGGTCTTTAAAGGGAAAGAGCCCAATGCACCGCAGGGGTGAGGCACCTCAACCGGTGACATTTTACTTCGCGGCCGAGCGTTTTGTCAGAGAGACGGAGGAACGCTCACGCGTCAGCCGCGGCACTCTGACCTCGTGTCTGGGCCCGAATCCCGGTTGGCTGTTCAAAGCGCAGGATGCGACGGTCGAAGAGGAGGGCTATGCTCATCTCACCCATGTGACATTCTGGATCAAGAATGTCCCGGTCTTCTACACGCCATATTTCCTCTTTCCGGCCAAGTCGGAGCGTGCCACCGGGATGCTACCGCCAGGCTTCGGGACTAGCAATAATCTAGGATTATTTCTCAATAATGCCTTCTACTGGGCGATCAATGACCAATCCGATGCGACCATCGGTGTCGATTATTGGAGCAAACGGGGAGTCCGTCCAAGCCTGGAATACCGCTATATCCTAAGCCCGCAGGACAGCGGGCAATTCAATACGCTGTTCTTAGATGATGACTTGACAGGCAACCAATTCTGGAAGGTCTGGGGGACAAGCCAGCAAAATCTCCCAGGACAGATCAAAGGCATCCTTGCCCTCGACCTGATGAGCAAAGACAACTACGATCGCACTTTTGAAGTGGTGGATTTACTCTCACGCACGCGCCGCGACGCCAGTTCTTATCTGTCGTTGATCCGTAACTGGGAGCATGCCGCCGCCGGCCTCCAAGCGCGACAGCTTGTAGATGTAGAAAACCAGGCCGACGAGCGGTTAAAACGTTACCCAGACGTCGGCTTCGACCTTCTTCCAACGCCGCTGCCTTGGGGTTCGTTGACCTTCGGTCTAGGAGCGCTGGCCACTAATTTCCTGGGCGATAGAACTCAATCCCTCGGCGGCGACCTCGATGAGCGACGTTTCATCTTGTTGCCGCAGCTAAGCTGGACGCTCGCCCAACGCCCCTGGGCGGCGATCACCCCGTTCCTGGGATTGCAGGAAACCGTGTTCGACCTGTCCGGGCAAGGGACGGAAGCACAGAGCGTCCCCATGATGGGGGCAGAGATAAGGGGGCCACAACTATTCAGGATCTACGGCTCCCAGGAGGGAAGCCGATATAAGCATGTGGTGGAGCCGAGTATCACCTATCACTGGATCCCCCATTTCACGGAAAAAACCCTCCAGCAGCCGTTCGATATCTTCGATGATGTGTTCCACCGTAATGATTTCATGTTCAGTATCACCAACCGTTTTTACGCTCGCACGGCCAGCGCTGCAGGATCTTTCGAGACGCGCGAGTTTGCCCTCCTACGCATCAGCCAAGGACTGGACTTGACCGGTCAACGAGGAGCGGCATTCACGCAGATTGCCCCCGGACCATTTTTCTCAGATCTCACGCTCGAAGCGCGCGCGCAAGTGACCTCGACCCTGACCCTGCGCACTGATGTGGCCTATGACTCGACACAAGGTCAGCTCGATATCGCCAATGCAGGGATCGCCTTCCAACCCCTGCCATTCACTACCATCTCTATGGAGCGCCGCTTCCGCCGGAATCCCGATGTCGATTTCATTAACGGCGCCATTGAGCTGACTCTGCCTAAAGGGTGGGGCCTAGCTTATTCGACGGGCTATAATGCGCGGGATAAATCATTCGCCGGTAACGCCGTGACAGCGTCGTACCGTTCTGAATGCTGGACGGTACGCCTGGAAATGATCCAGCGCACGACCGAGACGCGCTTCGCTTTCCAAATCGGACTCGGTTCCTTCCTCCTGCCCAAAGTGGGATTCTAGCGAGCCACCCCAAAGGGGGGCACCGCATCATTGCGAGTTGAGATGCGGTCTTCCAGAGGTTTGCAGGCAACGGAGCACAGGTCCTAAGGGTTGTTCGCGGTCATCAAGCATTCTTATGTAGGAACCCTGTGATGAGTGTGAGCAGCAGGATCTGCACGTCAAACACCAAAGACCAGCGCTGGATATATTCCAGATCGTAGCGCAGGCGCTCTTCGATGCTGGTATCGCCACGATAGCCGTGGATTTGCGCCCAGCCCGTCATGCCTGCCTGGATTTTATGGCGCAGCATGTAACGGGGAATGCCCTGGCGAAACTGTGCAATGAATTCTGGGCGTTCGGGTCTGGGGCCCACCAAACTCATCTCCCCCTTGAGCACATTGATCAGCTGT